>DYLS01000205.1 GCA_020721965.1 Blastopirellula marina
CCCGTCAACCAGGTCCGCGAGGCGCGTGGCCTGCCGGCCATCAACAGCCTGTGGCCCTGGGGGGCAGGGGATCTGCTCGCGCTAGCGCTACCGCTACCTGCCAAAGACTACACCCGCGTGTTTGCGAACGCCCCCCTCGCGCGTGGGCTTGCACATGCTGCGGGCTTGCCGGTGCATGCGCTACCGGAAACATGTAATGAATGGCTGGGTGAGGAGGGCGCCGGAGGGCATGTATTCATCCTGCTGGATGACGCCCACCAGCCCTGGGTGGTTGGGGACTACGACGATTGGGTTGCCACGGTTGAAGGGCTTGAGGCGCGGTGGTTTGCTCCGATTTGGACGGCACTGGCTCGTGGTGATTTGAGCCAGGTTGTCATCGAGACAGGGGAGGGGGGCGGTTTCGTGTTCAGACGAGCACATCGCTGGCGCCTCTGGAGGCGCCATGGCATCAAACCTGCCCCATCCTTAGCCTGAGCCAGAAGCTGCGCGCCTCGGATGGCGAGAGGCTGTCGGTGGCCAGTTCGAGCAGATAACGCCCTTTCGCGTACCCGAGACTCAGCGTGTGGATTTCAGGCCAGACCAGCAGGCGGAACGCGCCGGACAGAAACGTACTGGCGAAGCCAACCCCCAGCAGGGTCTGGTCATACTGATGCTGGATCCCCAGCACGCCGTCGGTTCCGTCCTTGGGGCCGAAATCCAGACTGCCTGAGAGGCGCGGGCTCAATGTCTGTGTATGGTGTCTGTCCACGCCCTCGAAGCCGCTGATGAGCGGGTCGAAACTTACGTTTCCTTCGGCATCGTAATGTTCCCGGTCTGAAGATGCGGTTGCGCGGGTATAGGGGGTGTCCCTCCACCAGATCTGGCCAAACAGGTCGTCCACGCGCATGCGTCCGCGCACCCATGGTGTGAATTCGCCATCAAGCCGAAGATCAAGGGCCGCACCCCAGCCTGAGGGCGGGGTGACCTGCCGGTCGAACAGCAGATCCTCACTGTAGTGGTAATCCACCCGTGCGTCATAGTTGTAGCTGTCGGTGGTGAGGGCCGAGCCCTGGCCACGAATGGAGCCGTCGATCAGCGCGGAAGCCTCGAAGATGGACAGGCCCACACGGGCCCTCAAACTGTCCGCGGGGCGCAGGGCAAAAGTGCCTCGCAGCCCCTTGGCCTCGAAACTTTGCGCCCGCAGGTCGAGCAGATAGGTTTTTCCGGGCGTCAGGTCTTGTTGGTTTTGAACCTTGTAGTAGGCATCGGCGGTGTCAGGTCTGAAGCGCAGGTCGTAGTCCTTGCGGTAGAACACCCCCAGTGACCAGCGCGCTGTTTCCACGCCGGCTTCCAGGGTGTTATGTGTCCACTGACGCTCACCACCCTCGAAATCCCCCTTCCATTCGTTGAAGGCGGACTTGATGGTTACCGGTTCGCTGTAGGTCATCGATTCCACGCGAACATAGGGTGCGTAATCGCCCCAGTCCGCCTGCACGGTGGTCGTGGCGGATGTCAGGGCGGCGAAAATGAAGAAGGGCGGCCGAAGCCGCCCTGAAATAGTGAGCAAGGTCATGAGGCTTACTGCAGGGTCTCGAAGGTGCCGTCCGCGTAACGGATGATGTAAAGGCCGTTGCCGCTCTTCTCCACAGTGCCTACCTGCGTGCCGTCGGCCAGGGTCGCCTTGCCGGTGACATCGCCATCCTTGGCGGTGACGATCAGCTTGACGCCATCCGGGTTGGATACGGTCAGGGTGCCGTCGGTCGGGTTGGCGCCGGTCTTCACGAGCTTGAAGGTGACGGTGCTGCCATTGTGCAGCAGGGTGACCAGCGCATCGCCGCCTTCCAGTTCGGTGCGGTTGACGGTGATGACCGCGCTGGTGTTCGGATAGCCCTTCAGCGCCAGATCCAGGTTCACGCTCAGGCTGCCCTTGGCGAAGTTGCTGGCGGATTCGAAGCTGCCGAGATCAAGGTTGCCATACAACCAAGTGGTTGGGGTTGTATAGGTTTCCGTCTGGTAATCCCATGGCGTTGGGTTGTATCTGAAACCAAACCCGGCTACGCGCATATCCGGATACTGGGTAGTGATATTCGGGTTGAGCTCTGCAAGTTTGGCGGTGAACGCTTCTTGGGCCTTCAAAACATCACCAGGAACGCATGTTTGTACATGGTTGCTGGAAGCATCCTGGCCACTAAAGCAAGTTTCAACCGTACCGTCGAACGAAGACCCTGCAAATGCGTCGGCATAGCTGATGATGCCTAGGTTATCTGCAGCATACGAGGAGACCTTAAGCGTGTCTCCATCGATGGGGTACTCAGCCCACATCCGCGGCTCGTAATCGAGGTAGGCAAAGGTGTCGAAGCTCGCCGCGTTGCTCACATCCAGCTTGGCACTGGCGGTGAAACGGTTGCCATTGCCTGCGAAGGTTCCGCTGAGGTCGGCCTTGGCCAGGCTCAACGGGTTGGGTGCACCGTCCAGGCTACGGGCAGCGGAAGCGTTCAGGGCGACCAGGTTGAAGCTGGCTGCGCCAGTGAAGCTCATGGCGTGCTTGAGATCCTCCAGCGTGATGGTGCCGTCGAAGTCCAGAGACTTAAGCACTGGCTCGGGCAGGCTGTAGGCGTTCGGATCGAAGGTGACGGCTTGAGCGAAAGCAGCGCTCAAGCTCATGTCGGTCAGGCTTAGTCGGGCATTTGCATTCTCGGCACGGCCGGTGATGGTGAAGCTGGCGTTGCTGAGCTCAGCCGCTGTACCGTTGAGCAGGGATGCCGGGGCGTTGGAGGATAGCGAGAGGCTGACGGATGCCGAGTTGATGGAGGGCGCGCTGATGCTGATGGTCAGGCCGTTGTTGTCGGCAAGCGTGACGGTGGCGTCGCCGATGGGATTGCCGGCATAGTCCTTGATGGCAACGGTCTTGGGGCCCAGTGTGATGGTGTCTTGCGCCATGAGGGCATTCAACACCTGCTCGACGATTGTGCCGGTGAGCGAAACCAGGACATTGGACTCGTCGTCGATCACATTGGCGGCCACGTCAACGTCGGCCTTGAAGGCCTGAGCCGGGCTTTCCAGGCTGGCGACGGAGTTGCCGAGGGTGCGCGCCTGGCCGACAAGCTGCTTGGCCTGCTCGACGGGGCTGAGCGACGGTGCCGTCGAGCCAGAAGATCCCCCACCCCCAGAGGTGGGCTCGGGATTGTAGACGCCGTCATGGATAGATTTTTCAATGACATAGAGCTGGTGTTTGATGGCATCAACGGCGTCGGCCCGATCCTTGATGCTGTCGAGCTGAGTTTTGACTGTTTTGCCCAGCTCGGTCGGGAAGAGGCTCTCGGTGGAGGCAAGCTTGCCGTCCTCGAAATCCTTGGCCGACTGCGCCAGGCCAGCTGTCAGACCTTCGGCGTTCGCCAGGGCAATCTTGCCTGCGGCGGCATTGAACACCGCATAGATCAGCTGTTCCGTGGTGGCCTTCTTGACCGCCTCGGCGTCGGTGATGTCGAGCGGCCTGGTTTCAAGAATATTTACGCCAACGATCTGGTTGACTTCGGAGATGACTTTTTTGATCGCGTCATCATCGGCGCTTCCCGCAGCCTGCACGCGAGCGGCGGCCATGTCCGAGAACGGAGTGATCTGCGCGTTGACGGTAGCACCGCCTTTCACTGCGGGCAGGACAGCCTTGAGTGAGAAGCTGTCCGTAAGAGTGATCGCCTGGCCATAGGCCGTGCCACTGCAGCCACCCTGGACGTCGCACACCATGGTCGTGGCGCCGCCTGACTTCCCCTTGATGGTCAGTAGCAGGGGGCCGCCCTTATAGTGCTCGTTCAGTTTGAGCGAGTATTCGCCTTTCTCGTTGGTATCGGCGGTGCCGACGATTACGCCAAGGGACTTGCCATCCTTACCAAGTTCTTCCGCGGTTACGCTGCCGTTCTTGATGATGCCTTTCGAGGAAACGCCGGAGATGCTGCCGGAGTCGGCGGCTGGCGGGGTTGCGGGTGAGCTGCCATCGCCGCAGCCTGAAAGCATGGCGCCGCCAAGGGTGAGAAGGATGGCCTGGGTCAGAACGTGCTTGCGCATTTTTATCTCCTTGGATGCGTAGATAAGCCGTACGATCCTACCAAGCGATTCGGCGCTTTCCTATCAGAAAAATCCAAGAAACCTCGTTTTTTACGATTGATCAAGCTCATGCATGCCCAACGCCTGATCCGCCGCCGCGAGGCAGCGTCCTTGCCCCATCTGCCCGGTCTGAACCCGGTGCTCGCACGGCTTCTGGCCGCGCGCGGGATTGCCTCGCCCGAGCAGCTCGACCTGGCCTTGAATCGCTTGCATCCTCCACGCGCCC
>DYLS01000068.1 GCA_020721965.1 Blastopirellula marina
CCGAACTCTCCGGCGGCGTGGTCGATACCGGCAGCCAATGGGGCGCCGCCTTGCTGGGTAACAGCGACGAGGCCAACACCGGCCTAACGATCGAGGCTACCGATTACGGGAGCGAGGCCTTTGTCTCAGTCAAGGCCTTGAGCGGCAGCTTTACGATGAAGGACGCATCGGGCGCCGTCGCTGACCGAGCAACGGGTACCGATGCCCGCATCCGCGTCAACGGTTACGAGGCCGTGACGACGGGCTTGACGGCCTCCATCAACACCGCTTCCGTGGACTTGGCGTTCAGCATCGCCTCGACCGTGACCGCGGGAACCCGCATGACGTTCTCCATAGTGGGCGGCGGCGCGCAGTTCCAGTTGGGGCCGGACGTGGTCTCCAACCAGCAGGCCCGGATCGGCATCCGCAGCGTCAATACCGCCAAACTGGGCGGCTCCTCCGGACGCCTACAAGAGCTGCGGTCCGGCGGCAGCAAATCGCTGACCAGCGACGTCATCGGGGGGGCGGCGGTGGTCGATGAGGTGATCTCCTTGGTCACCAATCTCCGCGGCCGGTTGGGTGCCTTCCAGCGGACGACGCTCGAAACCAACATCAACGCCTTGAACGATACGCTGGAGAATCTGACCGAGGCCGAAAGCAACATTCGCGACGCCGACTTCGCCGCGGAAAGCGCCAAGCTGACGCGTGCTCAAATCCTCGTGCAATCCGGCACGTCGGTCTTGAGCATCGCCAACCAGAACCCGCAAGCCGTCCTCGCTCTGCTCCGATAAGCCTGAACGGTTCGCACGCGAGTTGACAAATATCGCAAGGACAAGCACACCGGCCTTTCCCAGTGGGAGAGGCCGGTTCTTCTTTTCGAGTCCAATACAGGCGAAGTTCGGCAAAAGCGAAGCACGACGCAGGCCAAGTCCGCTATTCCTGAAGACCGGATACCTGCCGAAACAGCACCCAGCGGCGCGTCCGCCGGATTTCAACAGGCTCCACATAGGCTCCATGCGGTCCCCAAGGTTCCTGCGGCCTGCGGAAGTATCTGCGAATCACCTCGGTCTCCACTTCCGCGTCGGGACATTCCTCGGCTGAGACCAGTCGCCACTCCACTTGCCGATGATCCAGGACGGGATCGAGAACTCGTGTGCCGGATTGCCTCATGCGTTCCTCCTCTCGTGCGACACTGGGTGGGATTCGAACATCCGCGGATCGCATCCGCGACACGAAGTCACCCCATGCGAAAGTCATGCCATGACGAGCGATTTCGGCATACAAATACGGCAAGCCCTGCCGACCGGCCATCACTGCCGATCGGCAACCGCCGCCGACTGGGCCGAGAAGTCGGCAGAAAAGTAAGTGACCGTTCGCGGGAAGTAAGCGTTCCCGGGGGATTCGGTGTGTCATGCCGAGTCCACCACGATATCTTGTGGTCTCCGTGAGCAATCGGCGGCTACGATCAGAGCGATAGTGCCACACGGCTTGCGAAAACGCCGCGTCCTCCGCGGGATTCCGCCGGGAAACGGTTACGCGGAAAAGCCGCCGAAACAGCGTATCGAGACTGGGCCACGAGGATTGCGAGACCGGCCGGTTCAGCCGTGGCGTCGCCAATCTGCGCCCCGGCAGCGTCGCCTGTGCCAAAAAATCAACACGGCTTCAGCCGGGCAAAAGCCCTCTAAAGAGGACGAGCTCGAAGAGGGCGGCCTTTTGCTCCCAACCTTCCTGACGGATGCGTTGCCGAGCCAGCCTTTGATGGGACGGCAATCCCGTTTCCAGCCGCAATCGCACGGCCTCGACGAATGCTTCCGGTGTCGAAGCCAGGTCCAGGGCGTCGGCCCATTCCCGATTGGCAGGCAGATCCCGGACTACCGCCGGTCGCGTGGTCGCAAGATACTCCTTCAGCTTCAACGGCTGGGATTCTTCCAGGCCCGGTCCGCCCTTGTACGGCATGATCAAGATCGTGGCAAGCTCGGCCAGCAGGGGAAGGAGCGAGGGCGGAACCGGTCCGACCGTGCGCACCCGCGGGAGCCGCAAAATCCCCGCCGGACAATCGGTCACGGGGCCGACCAAGATGATACTGACTTCCAACCCTCGACTGAGGGCCGTTAGGACGGCCTCGTCCATCTGCCAGTTGATCGACCCCCAGAAGAGGAGTCGCGGCAGCGCAATAGGCTCGAATAATGCCTTGGCCCGATCCCGGAGTTCGCTGGGGGCGGTCTCGGTTTCGTGCCACATCCGCCAATCCACGCCGTGGGTCAGAAGGAGGGCCTCTCTTCCTTGCCGCTGTGCCCCCTCCCTCAAACGCGTACTGGCCGCCACGATTTGATCGACCCCGGCGATCAGGGCCTGTTCCATGTCCGCCATGACTTGCCCGTCCATTTCCGGCCAGTGACGAAAGTCGTCCACGCGATAATACACCCAGCGATCGACGGGCAGCAGGCCCAGCAAATCCGCTACGATGGGGATCGTCGTGACCACCGTTCGTGGTTTGGAAAGGGCCGCAATTGGGTGCGCCAATTGGCGGAGCAACAGCCGCCGGTTCCAGCTTCGCTCCCAGCGGCGGGAAAAGCTGGGCCACATCACCGGCCGGACCACGACAGGTTCTTCGGCATGGTTTACCGCCGCCGGACTCCCTCCGCCTGCCAGCGACTGGAACCACTGCCTAAGCTTTTCGAAGCCACGGCGGAAGGTCGTGCGATCCAGCCGGGGGCGACGCATCCCAATCGTGTTGACCCAAAGCACGTGGTGCCGGGTCATCAGGTGCCGGACCAAGTGCTGGCAACTGGAGGGATGCCGCCCCCAGTCGTCGGCAAACACGATGAGCGATCCGCGTTTGGAATCGGTGTCGGTTACGTCAAAGCCCTTGGTCGTGGCACGCCTTCCCATTTTTCGCGGGTTGCCGCGACGGTTTCCCGAACGCCGGTGCCGCACGATTACGGCAGAATGATCTCATCCAAAAGTCGCTGATATTCACGGTGCATGAGGGCCTCGCTGAATCGCTCCGCGACGAGCCGTTGTGCGGCGTCGCCCCAGGCCCGCGCCTTTCCCCCGTCGATCATCAGCGAGGCCAATGCCTGGGCCACCGCGAGGGGATCGCCGGCGGGCACCAAGTGGCCGGTCTCGCCGTCACGCACGACCTCGGGCAGTCCGCCCACTCGCGTGGCGACGACGGGCAGCCCCGCTGCCATGGCCTCCAGCACCGTTACCGGGATGCCCTCGCTGATACTGGTGAGGACGAAGGCATCGGCGGCGCTGAGCAACGCTGGAATATCGCGGCGCTCGCCCAATAGGCGTACGCGTTCGTTCAAACTCAGACGGGCGATCTCGGCCTCCACGACGGGGCGTTCCGGGCCTTCACCGACCAGAAACCACCGGACGTGCGCGCCGGGCAAGTGCCCCGCCGCCCGAACGGCTGTTCGCAGATCCTTGAGCGGGTCCAGCCGCGCCACCTGCATGATGACGAAATCTCCCTCCGCGACCCCCAGTTCCCCGCGCATCCGGTGCCGTATGGCTTCATCTCGCTGAAATCGCGGGCAAGGGACACCGTTGTAGATGACGCAAATTCTCTTGGCCAGGATGCCCTCATTGCGGACAAGGGCCTGTCGCACGGATTCCCCCACGGCCACCACGCGGTCTCGGCGCCGCAGCAGGAGCCGGTGGAAGATCATGCGTGCCAGGTGCGGGCGATCGGGATGGAACCGGCCATGCTCGACGAACACCAAGGGCGGCCGACCACGCAGGCCACGCCCCCATGCCGCATAAAAGAATGGCGTGAATTGATGGGCAAGGACGGCGGCAGGCCGTTGTCCTCGGAAGACCTGGCGTATCCGCAAGGCGCAGCGGCGATCCAAGCCCGGTCGGCGGCCCAGCACCTCCACTCGCACGCCGCTGCCCGATAGCCGCTCTTCCAGCGGGCCGGTCTCATCCAAGCACAGCATGCGCGTGGCGAATCGCGGCAAAAGCCCCTCCGCCAATCGCACGGCCAGGACCTCCGCCCCACCCACCGCCAGGCTGTGAACCACTTGGTGAATGGGCACAGGCTGGTGGGTTAGCCCACCGTGCGAAGGGGTTTCTTCGAGGGGGGAGCTTGGGGATGGGGCCGGGCGATTTACGATCGAGTCTTCACGGGGCTTCACGAGACCTCACGCTTGCCAAATAGCCTCACAGTCAGCAAAGAACCGCACAATTGGCAAATAGGTCCACAATGGACAGGTGGCCTCACGAGGGAGAAACAGGTTCACGAGGGAGAAACAGGCTCACAGTGGAGTAATACGCCCACGATGGAAAAACAGGCTCATGATGGAAACACAGGCTCATGATGGAAAAACAGGCTCATGAAGGAGAAATAGGCGCATGAGGGAAAAATAGGCGCATGAGGGAAAAATAGGCGCATGAGGGAAAAATAGGCCCAGGATGGAAAAGAGGCTCACAATTGCCAAATGGGCGGTATACCCGAGGAGTCCACGTTGATCATGGCCCGCAGCCACGGCCACTGGACGAACATCAAGATGGTGAACACGGCCAAACAGGCTGCCAGATAGGCCATCAGCCACCGCTCCCGGTACAGCCGCTCCGGTTGCTGAGCGGCACTGGCCGGTGCCAGGGTCAGCCGGAGGTACGCGGCGAAGACGCCTGCCACGAGGGGGACGGCCAGAATGAGTTCCACATGGTAGCGGACGATGAACACGCCCAACAGGAGCGAACCGGCCGTGGCGTAGAAGAACATTTGCATTAGCAGGTCGTTCTCGCTATAGCGAGCCAGGGAGCGGCGATATCGGGCTGCCGTCGCGTCGTCGCCCAGGCTTCGCTTTTCGGCCAGGCGTTTGGCCGCCATGAAGAAGGCGCCGGCCATCCAATAGGCGACGATCAGCGAAAGCGGTGGCACGCGGTCTGGCACGATGGTAAACCAACCGAGGAACAGCCGCAGCGGATTGTTGACCGACTCGGTCAGGACATCGACGTAGGGCCAATCCTTGGCGCGCAGGGGAGGGACGTTGTAGATCACACCCATGACCCACAGAACCACGCCGGCGACGGCAAAGGGGCGATTCACGATTGCCGCCAGGGTAAAGCCCAGCCCGGCCAGCCCCAGCCAAAGGGTTCCCGCCGCCCAGTTGGGCAACCGCCCCGCCGCCAGCGGCCGATGCCTCTTTTCGGGATGATGGCGATCGTATTCCCGGTCGCACCACTCGTTGAGGGCGTAATTGGACGAGGCGATCAAACAGACGACCACCAATCCGAGTAGGACGTCCCACCACGGCCGGAGTCCCGCGGGCCATTGGCCCAGGGTTTGCCGATGGTAAAACGTCGCCAGCACCACGCCCAGGAGCATGAAGCCGTTTTTGAACCAGTACTCGGGCCGGGCAAGACGGAGCACGTCCAGCCAAAGCGGTCCTGGTCCAGGGAGGGCGGCATTATTCATCCGGCAACTCCCGTGACGGCGAAAGGGACGAGGCCGCCTCCCCAACCGCGGCAAGCGATTCGGCGCCGGAACCCGACTCCGTGACGGAAACCGGCATGACGCCGAGCCGCTTCAGCCACCACCCTTCCAGACCGCGTTTCCAGCGAGTCACGAACGGCTCTTGTTCCGGATCCAGCGGCGTAACCAGGATCGTGCGAATGCCGGCCCACCAGCCGGCCCAAACGTCGGCGAAGAGTTGATCGCCCAGCATGGCCACGGCGGACGGCTCCACGTTTAGGAGTCGAATTCCCTGGCGGCATCGCCAAGGGAGGGGTTTCAAGGCCCGTGCCAGAAAGGGCAGCCCCAGTTCCCTCGCCGTCGCTCCCACGCGGCCGCGGCCGCCGTTCGAGACGATGCACAGCCGAATGCCCGCCGCCTGAACGCTGCGAATCCAGGCCAAGACTTCCGGCGCAACGGTGGCCTGGCGGTACGGCTTGAGCGTGGAATCCAGATCGATCAAAAGCCCCGCCAGACTTTGACTTTGCAGCCATTGTGGCGACACGTCATGAAGGCGGGAAAAGTAATATGTCGGACGCAACCATTGCGGGAACACTCGCGCCGGCCTCTCGTCGGCGTTCGGCTTCATGCACAACCATCCGTTCTCTGGGCAAATCGCCAAGGAGCCACAATCCCTAGCGGTCTTGCAACCCCGGGCGACTTGCTAGGCTCTTTGTTCGGACTGGACTTTTGCAAATTGGGGGTACAAGCCCCTCTAGGCCCCTAGGAGAGGGTTAGCTTGTTGGCAATTAGGCGCGAAAATGGTTTGCTTTGTTTGTCTGATTTGACCAAACCCTCACCCCCTGGCCCTCTTCCAGAGGGAGAGGGGAGCAGTTTGCAAAAGTCCAGTTCCTTATTTACCTGAATTGTCCAGCGATCCAGTTTTTTGCCCTCTATCAGAGGGGAGCAATCAGTTTGCAAAAGTCCAGTTTGGAATCGCGCCATGCTCCACCACTTCAGTTTCGCCACTTGTGCAGCAGATTCAAGAGACGCACGGCGTGGGGCGGATAGGCCGCGAGGAGCAGCGCGATCAATAGCCGGTCCGGGCGACGCAGCATCTGCTTGACGCGGGTCCGCTGCGGCATGAACTGTTCCGGCGGTGGAAACGACGTGCTTGGCAATCGCGGCCGAGGCAGAGCGGGGGCATCGCGATGGCTGGCCCCTCGCAGGGCGGCCGTCAAAACTACGGCCAGCGTCCGGGCATTGACCGGACAATCGAAGGCATGGAGGTCTCGCCAGGCCTGTTCCGTCCAATCTGCCGCCCGCTCGCGGAGCCTTTCGCAAAGCTGTCCCTCCGCCAGCCTGGCTGCCGCCCAGAGGACATTGGCTTGGCGCAGCGATTGGGCGGCCCAAACCTCCGTGGGATACTCCAGCTCCGAGCGGCGGTCCAAGAACGGGCGTTCGTGCTCCAGCATCCACTTCGCGTAATGCATCAGGGAGCCTGCCGCGTAATCGTAGGCTTCATCGCAGCGGTCGCAGGTGGCCTTCAAATGCAGGTATCGAGCGAGGATCTCGAAGTACATGGTGTAGGACCAGCGCCGTTCGGCGTCGTGCAGCCTCCGGCTCGCGATATCGTCTGCGGGATGCACGGTGCGGCGGAGCAGGCCCTCCGCGAAGTCGAGATAGGTCCGTTGGCCGGAGAGCAGCCAACCATCCAGCAAGGCATTGATGCTGTTCGCGGCAGCGCGGCCTGGGCCGTGATAGTCGGCATCGCTGGTGGCGGTCGCGGTGCCTGTCGGTCCAGCATCGAGGACGAAAAACGGCGTCTGGCGGCCATCCTCCATGGCAACCACCCAGTCGGCGAGGGAGAGGGCGGCCTCTTTTGCGTCCTCCTCGCCAAACAGATAGTGATACAGCATTAGCCCGGTCGTGTAATTGTGCTCCGAGCTGGGACCGCCGCCGTAATTGGGGTGCGCAGCGTTGTGCCGTGAAAAGGCCCGATGCGTGCAGGTATGGGCCGTGCGATAGTGGTCCGTCAACCAAAACAGGCCGCCATTGAAGGATGCCCGATCTTGCCGCGAATGATAGATGTCGATGTCGATGACGTGCCTGGCCAGGGGATGGATCACGGCGTCCCAGCCTGCGTCCCCGCCGCAGCATCGCTGGAGCATGGCACCCAACAGAAGGTCGAACTGATTATTGTAATGCGAGACGTGAGGGGCGTCGCCGCAATAGAAGCGGGCCTCGTGATCGGCATATACGTCCCCAAAGTGCCGCCAGCCGTACTCGTCCACCCTTTCCCGATTGGCCAACAGGCCCTGCTCTCCGGACAGACCCGAGCGGGCAAAATCCGCGACCGGTAACGTCGCATACACGCTGCGCGCAACGGTGGCATCGGCGACTTCCACCGCTTGCGCGACTTCCCAATCTCCGCACGCCTGCACGGGATGCAACATGGATTCCATCCACGGCGGCCCGAGCGGGAACGCAGGTCCCTCCGGCTCACCTTCCCTCGTTCCCCAACGCAGCCAGAGCGTGGTAGTAACCTGCTCCCCCCCTTGAATCTCGTGAAGGCTATCCCATTCCGCCGGCAATACGCCCAGTGCAATTTCCGATGCGGAAATGCGGAGGGCTTTGGGGAACCGCTGCCAGAACTCGGGTACCGCGGCGAGGATCCATGCTTGCCGCATCCGCAAGCCGGCTGCCGGTTCCGCCCGCAAGCCATGCCATTCCTCTCCTGGAGCACGCAGGCGAAAGCCCCGAAGGCGGCAGGGTACGCGGCAGGACGCATCGACGTGGTTGTAGCTTCGCCAATTTTCCCCCCCGCTGGAGCCTTGATAGAGCACTAGCGTCGGGACCGCTTTTGCGTGGCTGAGATCATCGGGTTGCGAGTCGCTGGAAAAGCCGCCGCCAAGGGATCGCGGGACGCCGTGGTCGTGAATGCGAGCCATCCAAGCCTGTGCCGGCTCCGGGAAACGGATGCAAAGCGTGGCATCTTGCAGTCGGATCGAGCCGGGGTCGCCCAGGTCCCAGCAACCGCCGCGATGCCTTGCCCGGTGGGCATTCCGCAAGGTGCATCGCAACCGCACCAGGTTTGCCTGCGGAAAATATTCCCAGCACAGCCGCCAGCAAAGGGCGTGGGCGAGCGGCCTCCACGGGAAACCGGAAGTGGGAGCGAACATCCCTTCCCAACGCTCGACGCGAACAATCGGCCCGTCCTGGCGTGTCACAAGTCGGCCGCGGGCCGGGCCGTACTTGCGGCCCGCATGATCCCGCAAAACCAGATCCAATAGCAAGTCTTGCTCTGATGGCGTTGGCGGGGATGGCTGGAATCGCCATCCGCCCCGGTCATCCCATCCTAACCACCCTCCGCCGGCATTGGACATCGCATCTTCCGTCTGCTGTTCGGCCCCCGTCCCATCGCTCAAGCGGCACCGCCACTCCCGACCGCTGCCGATGGACGCATGGGGGGGCAGCAGGGCATCGACGAGAGTCCAGCGGACCGAGCCATCGGGCCATCGGGCGGTGACCCTGGCCTGCGCCGCGACCTCTTCCTGCTCCGGCGAGATCAGCGTTGCTGTCGGCGATTGGAGGGCGCCCCGCGGGAACGGCACGCCAAAACGCACCGGCTCCGCCACTTGCAAACGATCCGACGGATCGCTGCCGGAGTGCCGCACGAATCGAACGGGGACCTCAAGCATGGGGACCATGCTCCTGGTTTGGAAGGGAGGATCGCTGGTCGGGAACCGGTGGCGGGGCCGTCTCAGGGGCTGTGGTCCGAACAACTCGGGCGGGCACGCCCACCGCCACGCTGTCATCGGGGATCGGTTGCACCACGACTGCCCCGGCACCCACCACGCTATGCCTGCCGACAGAGGCCATGACTACCGCCCGCTCTCCGATCCAAGCGTCCTCTCCGATCTCTACCCGCTGGTGGCTTTGCGGTACATCTTTTCGTTTGCGGCTCCCTCCGGCCGTCCCTGGCGGATGTTGGTGTCGCCCGCTGGGAATGGAGACCCCGGAGGCGATCAATGCGTCGCGACCAATCCGCACCTCTCCCAATACACAAAAGGCGCCGATGTACGCCCCGTCTTCGATCTCGGCCGTGTCGCGTGACAGGATGGTACCGAACCCGATCTCCACGTCCCGGCCGCAATGAGCCAGCGTCCAGCGATAGAACGCCCATCGCAGATAGCAACCGGACAGGCCGGGCAACAGCGAAAATCCTTGCGACCATCCCGCGAACGCCCGTTGCCGGCCGATCACCAGCCCAGCGACGCGGCAGGCCAGAACGCAGGGCGCCACGAGAAGGCAGGCAAGCCCTTGCAGTACGCGCTTGAACAGACCCCGCATGGCTCGTCCTACAAAGCAAAGTCCGCTGGATGGCATGATCGGCCCAGCATGCGTTGCGAGGCGATAGGTTCCATCACCATAAGACGTTGAGCCAAATAAACATGCGTTGCTGTAGTACTAGGCCCCCGTGCCTTTCAGCCGGTAATAAACACGACGGATGCCGGAGACTCCGCTTTGCGGCAGATAGGTGACCAACCACAACAGGAAGGCTCGGGGGCGAAACCGCCAATACAATGCGCGGCGGAAGGCTGCCCGTGCCGCGGCGGACTCGTGAAAGTCGAGGTAGAAGGACCCCAGCAAATCGTACAAATCCGCCATCCGTGTCCGCATCGAGCGCCGCGTCTTGGCCGGTTCGCGGCGGATAATCCGCTCCAGCATGGCGGCCTGCTCCCGCAACATGGCACGGCGATCGCTGGTACCCTGAGTGGGGTGGATGCGAAAGACGGTCAATGGGTCGCCCACGTAGTCGAACTCGCAGACCGCCGCGAAGCGGAGCCACAGATCATAGTCTTGAACCGTATTCCCCCGAATCTCCAAGCTGCACAGGCCCGTTTCGGAAAACAGGGCGCGGCGCACCATGACGCTGGAATTGCAGATGGCATTTCCCAACAACAGTCGATCGCGGCAGCGGCCCACCAGCCGCCTAGGATCTGCCAGGGCATCCGGGGAGGGACGCCAGGTTCCGTCGGCGTCGGAGAAGTAGCGGGTGGCGGCGTGGACCAGCCCCACTTCCCGCCGGGAGAAGCAAGCGATCTGCCGCGCGACCTTCTCGTCTTCCCACCAGTCGTCTTGATCGAGAAAGCAAACAAAATCGCCGTGGGCTTCCAGGATCGCGCGATTCCGCGCCACGCCTACCCCGCGGTTGGCCTGGCGAATCAGCCGGGCCTGCGGGGCCGTCCCGCGAACCACGGCGACCGAATCGTCTGTCGAGCCGTCATCCACGACGATGATCTCGATCGGCTGATATGTCTGCCGCAGTACGCTTTGCAGCGTATGTTCGAGGAAACGCGACCCGTTGTAGACCGGGATGAGAACGCTAACCAAAGGATTTTCCGACATGAGAGGAGCTTTCAACCGCCCCAGACCTAGCGGGAACCGCCCCCAAGTACTTCAGCATAAGATGGTTGGCTTGGCTCAACATCTTATGGTGATGACACATGACGCCTCGCACTGTGTGCCGGGCGTATTGTGCCAACAGGCCGATGTTGGTGTGTAGTTCTAGCACTCCGCCCAGACCTCATGCACGGCCCGAACATAGCGTTGCGGCGAGAAGTGCTCGGCCACATGCCGCTGGGCCGCCTTTCCCAGCCGCACCTGCAAGCCGGGAAGTTGGGCGAGCTGTTTCAGCGCAGCGGCCAACGCGGCGGCATCGCCGGGCGGAACCAGCATGCCCGTCTCGCCTTCGCGGACGATTTCCGGCGGCCCTTCGACCCGCGTCGCAATCACCGCTTTGCCGAAGGCCGCCGCCTCGACCAGCACCAGGCCGAACGACTCCTGCCGCGAGGTCAAGGCCAGCACATCGCAGGCTGCCAGCCACGGCCGAACGTCCGGCTGGAATGGGCAAATCCTGCCCCGATCTCCTAGCGCCGACTCCAGTGCGGGCTGTAGCGGCCCCTCGCCCACGAATACCGGAACCACGCGCGGCAGGGCGCTCGACGGAGCAAGCAGTTGTACCGCCCGGCACAGCAGCAGCGGGTCCTTCCGCGGCGAGAACTGGCCCATCCAAAGGACCAGCACGTCATCTGTTGAGACTCCCAGCCGGGCACGCAACGCGGCAGCCTGCTCCCACACATCTGGGTCATTAACGTCGCTTGGGCCGAAACGGACGGGATTGTGGATCACGCGCGTTTTGCCCGGCTCAATGCAACCCGTGCATACGCGCCGGGCGGCATCGGATTCGAAAATCACCCGGCACGACCAACGACCGATCCGTTTTGCCACGACGGGCAGCGGCGCCAGATGCCTGGGCCAATACTCCGGATCGAGAATCTCGTGCACATGCCACACGTGCGGCACGCCCGCCAACTTCGCCGCCAAGGCTGCCTCGAAGATCACGGCTGAATTGCTGTAGACCAATTGGAACCGATGCCTCCGGAGTCTCACGGCGTAGCGAAGGACTCGCATCCATCCCTTGCCGCAGAGATTCCGCCAGTACCACTTCGACGGTTCAAACCCCAGCCACCAGGCCCACGGCTCGACGGAGGTGGGCCACCCCAGGCGTTGGCTGCGTTGGACCATCGGCCCGTCGCAGGCGAAGCGAACGTCCAGGTCGCAGTCGGCCGGGTCTGTGCCGGCCAGGAGCGTGTCCAGGCAAAGTTCGGCGCCGCCCTGGCTCCCGGAATGGGCCGCGATGAGCACTCGCCGCGGTCGCAGCCCGGCTTGGCGGCTGCCGCATCCGCCCCCCTGCGCGGCGTTCCCCACTCTATCGGCCTGTTTCAGTTGGTTCCGACTCCCGCCCGTCCCTCGGTTTGGCCCAAGCCCGCAGGCCATCCCACAAGTCCTTGATCCGATACAGCAGTGGCGGCCAGATACGCTCCCTGAGAATGGCGTGCCCCTGCTCGGGCAGTTCCTCGCCGCACTCCGCAAGAAAACGCCGGAGGCTCCAATACCGGGGCCAATCCCGGGTATATCGGGCCTCGACGGCGCAGCACGCCATCAGCAGCAAAAACCCCGCCCGAATCCCCTGCCGATCGCCCTCCGACCACTTCTCGTCCCGATCTCCACGATCGTCCTGATCCAAATAGGTTTGCAACGCGCGATAGCGCCGCACCAGCATGTCGGCCGCCCGGCTCTGTCCCCCACCGTGC
Source organism: Blastopirellula marina (assembly GCA_020721965.1). GTDB lineage: Bacteria > Planctomycetota > Planctomycetia > Pirellulales > Thermoguttaceae > Thermogutta. The sequence continues at coordinate 12,544 of DYLS01000068.1, forward strand.
ACGCGATAGCCGACCAGCGCCTCGGGCACCAGCGCGATGCGTGCCATGCGTGCCAGCTCCAAAAAGTAGATGAGGTCCTCCCCGTCCTGCGTCCACTCGGGAAACCGCAGGGACAACTGCCGCCGCACCAGCAGGCTGGAGATGCGGAACGGGTTTTCGGCAGCCACGAAGCCTGGCCGATACCGCTCCTCCGCCGACACCGCCGATACGTCCACCTGCCCGTTTTGCTCACCAAAGTAGTACCAATTGGTATGCACGCAATCGACGGCGGGGTCCGCCATTACAACCGCCAGTTGGCGTGCGAGCTTTTCGGGATGCCAGAGGTCATCGCCGTCCAAAAAGGCGATCCAATCGCCCCGCGCCGCCTCGATCCCGCGGTTCCTCGCGGCGGATTCTCCACGATTCTCCTGCCGCAGCACACGCACCAGCGGGCTAAGGCTCTCCGCCACTGCCGCCGAATCATCCGTGGAGCCGTCGTCCACGACCACGATTTCGTCGGGCAAGCAGGTTTGACAGAGCACGGAACGCAGCGTTTCGCGCAAATGCCGCGCGGCATTCCAAACGGGAATCACTACGCTGACCGTCGGTTGGCCCGCCATCCGCTTTCGTCTCGAATAAGATCCTGCCACACGACCGGCCGGCAGGGCTCGTTGCACAGCCCCGCGGACCTGCCCCACCGCCGGTCGGTCATCGGCCTGCGACCCATGCTATGCCCTGCCGCCAACGCCATGACTTGCTACCAACGATATGGCCTGCTGCCAACCCTGTACCATGCCGCCAATGATCGGGCCTGCTATCAATGTTATGACTTGCTGCCAACGATACGGCCCGTTATCAACGCTTTGGCCTGCTGCCAGCGATGTGCAGTGCTACCGGTGATAGAGCCTGCTACCAGCGATATCCCAGGGCCTCGAATTCTTTCCCCACCATGCGACGAAACTGGAACCGATTCCACCACGACCAGTCCCGCGACCGTCCCACGGGCCGGAAGTCGGCCGGTTTTTCCACCGGCTGCCAATGCAGCTCTTTGCGACCGCCCCGGGCGACGGACGAGCCGCGCACCGGCAACCGATCCAGCGCGTCCCAATCGTAGTCATTGGCGGCGATCCCTACGTGCTGTAGCACCCGCTGCAAGGCGTCGCGGCTGGCCAGCAGTGCCTCGTAGCGGACGACCAGCACCTGCGGTCGGCGCTCGGCCGGCAGCGTCTCCGCGAATCGCAGCACGGTCCGGGCATTGTTCGCAAATGCCTGCATCCAATACGCCCGCGAATGGTACGGCCAGGAGCGGTGCGACGACTCGACGACATCCCGCCCATCGCGGAGCATGAGAATCAAGAGGGCTTCGGGAAACAGCTCGAAGAACAGATCGAGGCCCCAGGGGTCGGGCGTCTTGCTCAGCAGGCGGCGGCCGGGCTGGATGTACCCCTGCAAGAAGCCCAGCAAGCCGTCTCCCAAAGCCCGCAACATCCCCTCGCGGCAAGCCGCGTATTCTTCCGGCTTGTCGGGAAACCGCTTTTCATATTGCTCCGACGCGGTGCGATCCACGTAACGCCGCAAGAGGTGGGCGTATTGCAACAGGTAGTCCTCCGCCAGGGGTAGCGGGGCCTGAAATCGCGGATGCAAGCGAAGGGCATCGAATAAAAAGTTGCTACCGCAGCGGCGATGGATGCCGATCAAAAACACGGGCCGATCGGCACGATTCAAGCCTTCGTTGGCGGACACGCATTCCAACTGTTGGATCTTCAAGCTAGCAAACTCCCATCCCTCTGTGTTACCGGCCATCGGAGGAGGATCCCCGCCGCGCCAGGCATGCATCCTCGGTCGAGGCCCCGTGCCAAGTCTTGCGCGATGACGAGGCCTTGGCGCTGTTGCTGCCGCGTGCTTCGCGGTGCCCGGCCATCATGCCGCGAAAGAACGCTTCCTCGCGGGCCGCGGCGAAGCGCACGGCAGGGTCGCGGGACCGGGCGGCCCAGCACTTTCCCCACCATCGCCGCAACCATTCTGGCCACATCCAGCGGGGATAGCCCAGGAGCAGCTTCTGCGGCATGGTGCCGTCCCGAGCGTGCATCAATCCCTCACTGACGCCGATCCGGTAAGCGCGATCGAGCGCCCAGCGCGGGGTGCACCTGTCACGAGGTACCCAATGCCGTACCAAGGCTTGGGGGAGATAGGTCGGACGGAATCCCGCGGCACGCAATCGAAGCTGAATCTCGGTCTCGCCACCGACGGCATGGGTCCCCGGGCCAAACTCTTCGCAGTACCCGCCGACGGCACGCAGGGCCGACGGAAAGGCGGCCCAATTGGCGCCTAAAAAGGTTACCTCGCTCTGGGATACGTCGTCACCGATGAAATGCCAGCCGCGGGCCGAGCGGGGCAGATACGGAAGCAACCAATCGGGCGGCGGCTCCTCGAACTCTGGCTCCAAAGGACCGCCGAAGTAGCGGTCCTCTTCGGCATGGGATGCCCTCAGATAGGCTTCCACCGTCTCCGGCAAAACGGTCACATCATCGTCTAGAAACCAGATCAGCCCCGGGGGCGCGGCCTTGATGATGGCGTTCAGCGCGGCACATTTATTCGGTTGCGGCAGATAAAGGTAGTTCAACTCGCACGGGTCAGTGATCGCTCGCGCGACCGCTTCCGCACCGCATCGGCCGCCATTCTCCGCCACCACGATCCGGCAGGGCGCACCGTTGGGAATGACGGATGACAGATTCTCCAACGTGCGGCGGAGGAGTGCAGGGCGGCCATGCGTGGCAATCGCAATTGTTAACATCGCGGCTGGACCTTGCGGGAGTTCATTGGAATGCGATTCCAGGCCGGATGGTCCGGGGGATACAGCGGCGATCCGGTGGGCAGCGGCTCGCCGGAGCAAACCTCGCGATAACTCTCTCGCACGATCTGGCGAATGCGTTCCCGATCGCAGCGTTCCGCCACCCGCCGGCGATTGATCGCCGCGGCCGCGTCCACCAAAACGTCATCCGTCAAGGCCCGGCGAATGGCGGCGGCGACGGGTTGCGGGTCTTCCGGCGGGAGTAGGATGCCGTTTTCCCCCGACTCGATCCAATCCTCGCCCGCCCCGGTGTTGGACTGAATGGGAAAAGATCCCACCAGCATGGCCTCGAGCATCGAGATGGAGATGGAATCGCTGATGTTCAGGCCGATGGAGATTCGGGCGCGGCCGTGAGTCCGCAGCATCTCGAAGTGGGGCGTTCGGGGGGGAAGCACCTCCACTGGGACGCCCGTATCTTGCGAGAACAATTGGGCGGCGATCCGCACGGCCTCCGGATCGCGTCCCCCCGTGTAGATGACCACACGATAGCCGCCCCCCCGTAACAGATCGGCGCACAACTGCAAGGCATGGAGTCCGACCAAGGCCCGGCCCGCCCAATCCTGATAGCCCTTCAGCACCACCACCCGCCGCCGAGAAGGCGGTTCGCCGCTTTCCGCCCGAGCCGCCTCTTCCAGGTCGAAGCCCCCGCAGCCCGGCACGATGGGCAGCGTGCTGCCGCGCAACCCCAATTCCTCTGCCAGACGCTGATCCCTCAGGCATTCGCACCAATAGTAATCGCAATCGGCAACGGCCAGGCGCACGCCCTCGGCGAAGTCGGGCAACCGGCCGAACAGGTAAATGTCGCTCCCCCAATTGCTGACGATCCATTTGGGAAAGGGGCGACGGCACAACTGCCGGGCCTGCCACGTCAACCGGCCGGCCTGATGAATCGTCAACGAGTGCACGATGTCCGGCCGGAGCCGATCGATCAGTCGTGCCAGGCGGCTGGCTCGATCCTGGAAATCGCGGCTCCAGCGGGCGGCAAGACCCGCGGCGCGATAGCGCCCCCAGGGGAGCGGCCAGTTCCAGCCCCAGGTCGCAAAAAAGCGGTCTCGCAATCGCACTCCCGCCGGATACGGTCGCCCGGCCGGATCGTCCACGTCGTGCAGCGTCAACCGCGGCATCTCCTCGCGGACTTGGAACAATTCCACCGGAAACAGGTGCACGTCCCAGTCTTCGGTAGGGAGTTGTGCGATCCATCGGGCCGTGTGGATGCTGCCCGGCAGTCCGACGAACAGAACACGCATGGAATTGCGGGTGACTGGCAAGGGACCTTTTCCTACAGCGCAACGTCCGCCTGATCGCACGCCTGATAGCACGATATGCCCAGCATATATTGCGAAGCCTTATGTCCTATCGCCGCGAGATGTTGGGCCACCGAAACAACCCTGCGCTGTTGTACCCGCTGGCGGCTGGATTGTAGGGCAAGCCACCTTCCCGCGGCGACGACACATGCCCGGCTTGCCTGGGCGCTGACCGCTTTTACCCATTCTGGCGCGGCTCGTTTTTCCAATTCTTGTGTGGCTACTTTCACCCATTCTTGCGCGCGTACCTTTACCACTTCCTGTGCACCTAGCTTCACCAATTCTTGTGCGTCTAGCTTGACCCATTCTTGTGTGTGTACCTTCACCAATTTTGGCGCGCGTAACTTTACCGATTCCTACGCACCTAGCTTCACCAATTCTTGTGCGGCAAGAGATGCTTGAATGTCCGCCAGCCTCGCATCAAGTGCTCCCAGCGGCGATGCAATCGCCAGACCTCGTAGGGGATCGGCTTGCGATTGGAAAGCAGCAGCACCCAATCGTAGCCCGTGCACGCAACAAGGCGATGCTTGACATCGGTGAAATCTCGCGGCGTCCATCGGCTAACGTGCCGTTCCCATTCGTTGCCGAAGACGTTCCCTTGTTTCCGGACCACGATCGGCGTGCAGATCAGCAGGTAATCGGCCTTCCGGAGGCAAAGGTCTTTCAAGGCGGCAGCGTAATCGGGGGTAAAATGCTCCCAAACGTCCAGCGCGGCGATGGCCTCCACGTCCGGCAAACCGGGGAGGACCTGCAAGGCATCGCCCAGGCGGACCTCGTCGTAGGCGTAATCCCACAAGGGATTGCGGTATTGTTCGTAAACTTCCACGCCGTAAATGCGGGTCTTCCACTCCGGCCGCGTGTACCGCTTGTGCCAAATATCGGTGAACTCTCGCAGCAGCACGCCGGTCTTGCCGTGCCCCACGCCGATGTCGATGAGGCTCGCGGGTGCCAGTCGCAGCAGGATGTCGTGGACCGAGGCCAGCGTACGGGGGGCACTGGTGGGCATTAAGGTATTCTCCTCCAATCGCAGGGGGGCGTCACCACGCCCGCCGTGGACATGATATCCGATCCGCGCAAGGGACGATCTTGAAAGACCTCGAAATCGACGATGATCCGGTGGTGCTGGAACTCGCGGACGCCGCGTTCCGCCGTGACCAGCCCAACAAGGTACCTTCCGGCAGGCAACAATTCCGGGGGGATGACGCAGGCCAATCGGAACGGCCCGGTATCTCCCAGAATACCGTAGGACTTCTCCTGCTCGAAACTGTGGCTGCGAAAGAGCAGCAGGTCGTCCATGCCGCGGATATCGACGGCGGCGATGTAGCGGCCACCGGGACGGCAGACCTCGCCCTCCAGCTCGATCACGATGGGGCGGCTCCGCGGGAAAAAGCTCCCCGGCTCGCCGCTTTCGTGACACACGCGAACGACCCTCACGGAAAATGGGGCATCCTTCGGCACGGGCAATTCCGCGACGCCGGCGCTGCTGACAGACAGCACCCGCTGCAAATAGGCAGCCACCACCTTCTCCGGGGGGCCTTCCGCGACGATCCGACCGGCATCCAAGGAGATCGCACGACTGCATAGCTGCGTCACGGCCCGCATATTGTGGCTGACGAACAAGACCGTCCTCCCCTGGCCCGCTACCTCGCGCATCTTGCCCAGGCACTTGGCCTGAAAGGCGGCGTCCCCCACCGCCAAGACCTCGTCCACCAGCAAGATCTCAGGCTCCAGATGGGCGGCCACAGCGAATCCCAGCCGGGCAAACATTCCCGAACTGTAACGCTTGACCGGCGTATCCAAAAACGCGCTGATGCCCGAAAACGCGACGATCTCATCGAACTTCTCGTTGATCTCGGCCTTTTTCATCCCCAGAACGGCGCCGTTCAGGTAGATATTTTCGCGTCCGGTCAAATCGGGATGAAAGCCTGCTGCGATCTCGATCAGGGCGCGGAGCCGCCCGCGAACACGCACCACTCCCGAGGTCGGGCGAATGATCTTGGCAAGAATTTTGAGTAGCGTGCTCTTGCCCGCCCCGTTCGCTCCGATGATGCCCAGGACTTCGCCACGGCGCACGTCGAACGAGACGTCGCGCAAGGCCCAGAACTCGCGATCATCCGCCGCGCGGCGAAGACCGAGCCACCGCCCAGCCAAGGACGGCAGCAAATCCCGCAGGCTGTCGTAGAACTCGCCGCGCCGAAAGCGTTTGCTTACGGCTTCGACCTGGACCGCAACGTCGCCGTTCACCGTACCCTCTCGCTGCTCATGATGACGGCACTCACTGCTGATGATGCCGACTCTCACTGAAAACGATGCCGCGTGTTACTGCTAACAATACTCACTCTTACCGGTAATGATACTGACTCTGACTGCTTACGATACTGACTTTTACTACTAACGATGCCGATCCACACTGCCAATGGTACCGACTGTTAGTGCCAATGATAGCGAAACCCCGGCGTTTTCGAGCCGCGCGGAAAACGCTGCTCGCGGGCCGCCGGTCCGGGCGGTCGGCCAGCGGGACAAGGATTCGCAGCCCTATTACCCGCCGCGCTAAATATACTCCGCAAATAGAAACTCCAATTTGTGGAACCATCGCCAGGATACTAGAAACCCGAGCACCGCCCATATTCCGCTGTAGGCCAGGTACCAGGGATGCCAAACCTGAATGGTGGCGCCAGCGCGATCTGTCATGTTCAAAGGGAGCCACAGCGTGTGCCCCTCGATGATGGTCAGGCGGAGGCCTTCGAGCACGGGCGAGAGGGGATTCAACATCATCAGCAAGGCTCCGTGCGGGCCAAAGACTTCCGGCTCATAGAACACGGGAGTAAAAAAGATGCCGAAAGTCAATATCACTTGCACGATATATTTTACATCCCGAAAGAAGACGTTCCCGCAGCTCAGAACAAACGATGCGGCAGCGGTCAATAGAATGAGTAGAATCGTTAGCGGGATCACCCACAGCATGTTCCATGACCAATGTAAACCGGCAAAGGCGGTCAGGAGAGCGGTCAAAAATATGCCCCCCAGGATCAAATCTACCGCTTGTGTCAGCACCGCCGAGAGGGGAAAGACCTCGCGTGGAAAATAGACCTTGGTCACGAGTTGCATATTCCCGGTCAGGCTATTGGCGGCGAACCCCAAGGCGCCGGCGAAGAAGGCCCAGCCCAACGCCTTGACGGACATGCCGGCCACGCGCGGCAGATCGACGGGGTTCCCTCCGGCATAGGCCAGGGCCACTTTGACGAGGCAGCCGGCGGCCACGATCATCAGCGGCATCAACAGCGCCCAGCCGGCCCCCATGATCGCCTGCTTGTAACGGATGCGTATGTCGCGCCAGACCATCCGCCAAAGAAGCTCGCGGAAGTCCAGCAGTTCCCGCACCATCTCCGGCCATGGATTGCCACCCTGCGCGGAGGTCCAGACCTGAACCGCCGGGCCGGCGGAGGTGTCCGTGCCGTTCTCATCGGGCAACGAAGGGCCGGCGTTACAAGCCTCGCCGCGCGATAGATGCTCTTCGACGGTGGTCCCGTTCTCTCTTGCGGTTACGGAAGGCATGGTTTTCGCTCGCGCAAAGTTGTCGTCCTGCAAGGCTCCGCTCTTTTATTCGCCATTGTGTTTCGCTGGGGGCGTCACGCGGGCGACAAGGCCGGTTCGCCTTGTACTTCTTCGGTGGGGCCTGTTTCCAAGGCTTCGGCTGCCGCGTCGTCTTCGTCGGGCTGGGAGTTGACCCGCAGCAGGACGGCTCCCAAAAGCGCCGTATAGTACGGCAGTTCGAGCCAGACCACGCTGATGAAACTGACGGCGACGGCGAAGCCTACCAGGGCGGCGATGACTCCCCGCGCCATGGTCCGATCCCAGTCGCCGGCAAGCGAGTCGCGGCGCAGCAGCAGGAGTAGCCGCCACACCGTGACGCCATAAAAACCGCTGAGCAGCAAAAGTCCCGGAATGCCCTGCTCCGCCCCGGTCTGAAACCACAGCGAATGGGCTTGCATCCTGGGCAGTCCTAGGGCCTCGGACTGGAGCGGCCAATGATTGGCTCCCACTCCCAGGAAGGGATGGTCCCGCATGGTGCGGATGCACGCCCGCCATTGCTCCACCCGGCTCTCCGCCGAACGGTCACGCTGTTCCGGATCGACGAAGATCGTCATGAATCGCTGCCGGACCTCGGGGCCAGCCAGGCGGAAGGCGAGGATCGCGGCCAGCAAAAAAACGAGATAATACTTGGGGTGCTTGGGTATTAGTATGAAGCCGGTGATACCTGCCACAATCAGGCCGAGCTGCGCACCCCGGGAAAAGGAAAACATGATCGTATTGGCCATCAGGGCCGCGGCGATAAAGCAGATCAGTCGCAGCGACCAGCGTGATTCGGCGATGGCTAAAAACAGCGCCAGCATCACGCCCACCACCATGGCGGCGGCGATACAGTTATTGTCGAAGCCGCCGTAGGCCTCCAAGACAACGCGATTATATCCCTGGTAATAACTGCGATTGAAATCCAGGGCTAAATATCCTTGACTAAGGACGATCACCCAGGCCAATTGCCGGATCTTGCGGCGATCGTCGATCATGCTCATCCCGACGAGAAAGGGGAGCACGATCTTGGCCAACGACACCACGTATTGTTTGGCCAGAAGGGGGTAGGGGCAGAAGAAGTATCCCAAGGAGACCCAACCTAGAAAGCCCAGCAAAAAGGCCACCGTGGCCGTGCCCCGACCCAGGCGCCAGTTGCCCAGGCCGCGTATCGCCCAGCCAATCAACATCCCAACGGCCACCACGAAGCTGTAGCGGCCCGGCCCCTGCGTCCCCACGGACCAATACCACAGCGATTCGGGTTTGAGGATCGCATAGTGAATATAAATGAATAATCCGACTAAGGGATAGAAAAGCGCGAGGAGGGCGCCGAGATAAGTGAGCACATAGACGTAGATCAGACCGCGCATGGAATGCCGCGCTTAATCCCAGAGCCGGTGACGGACAATGCACCACGCGGCCCACACGGCGTCGCGAAAACCGATCTTCTTTCCCTGCTGATACGTCCGCCCATAATACCGCACGCCGGTCTCGAAAATCCGATAGCCGCGTTTGGCGACCTTGGCCGTCAGCTCGATCTCGATACCGAAGCGGTCTTCCCTCAAGGACTCCCGGATGGCCTGGATGACCTCCCGGCGAAAGGCTTTGTGGCAGGTCTCGACGTCGGTCAGATTCAGGTCGGTGAACATGTTGGACAGCGTGGTGATCAGGCGGTTGGCCACATAATGCCAAAAGTAGAGCACGCGATGCGGCCCCTCGGACACGAAGCGCGAGCCATACACCACGTCCGCCTCGCCGTCCACGATCGGCTGAATCAGGGCGGTGTATTCGGAGGGATCGTATTCCAGGTCCGCATCCTGAATGACGATGATGTCGCCCCGCGCCTCGGCGAAGGCTGTCCGCAGGGCGGCGCCCTTGCCGCGATTGCGGGCGTGTTCGAGGGCGCGAACTTGCGGGTGCCCTTGCCACTTCTGAAGCCTGGTCGCGGTCCCATCGGTACTGCCGTCGTTGACGACCAGCACTTCTTTCGGGATCGGGATTTCGGTAATCCGCCGGAGGATCTCGTCGATGGTCGCCTCTTCGTTGTAAACCGGCACGACCACGGAGAGGAGAGTTTCCGGGGGGAGATGAACGATTCCCAGTCGCCGCCGCAAGGCCTGCATCCAGGTCGCTTGCTGGGGCGTGGGTTGATCTCGCAGTTCACTGCCGCACAGGGGGCAGGTTGCTTTGGGGTCGTTCATGTCCGGTCGGCGGCCTCCGCTGGCATCTCACGCGGCTGCGACAGGGCGAGCAATTCCCGCAAGACCCGCAGCCGTGCCGTCCATGTGTAATAGGCTTCCACCAAGCGCCGGGCAGACTGGCCCAAGCGGTCTCGTTCTTCGGGCGACATCCACAGCCGGTCCAAGGCCGCGATCCAGTCCGCCGGCTCCACCGCCTGGACGACGTGCTCGCCGGGTGAAACCGTCAGCCCTTCCAGGGCTTGGGGGGAAGCGACGACCGGCCTGGCCATTGCCATGCCCTCCAGGACCTTGTTTTGGATGCCCCGGGCAATCCGCAGTGGCGCGACCACCACGGAGGCCGCTAGGTAGGGCCGCACATCCGGCACGTCGCCGGTCAAGTGGACCCCGGCCTGGTTCGCGGCCTCTCGCAGGGCACGACCGGCGCCCTTGCCCACGATCCAAAACGTGGCGTCCGGCCGCCGCGAGCGGACCCCCGGCCAGACCGCCGACAAAAACCAAAGCAGGCCGTCCGCGTTGGCCCGATAATCCAAGGCCCCCGTGAAAACACAGCTCGGCCGGTGGTCCGCAGGAAGGCACCGCCCCGAAGGAGAGCACCGCGCCGAAGGAAGGTACTGCCCCGAAGGAGGGCACCACGCCGAACGAAGCTGGTGGGGCAAGGCAAGCTGATTGGCCGAAGGAGTTTGCGTGAGGCGACCTGGCTCGGAATCCGGGCCCGCATCGGGATGAAAAACCGCATCGGGATGAAAATACTCGCCGTCCACGCCATTTTCCACGGCTACCACATTCTCCGCGGGGCAGAACCGCCGAAAAACATCGCATTCTGCCGCGCTCACCAGCGTGACCCAGCGGACCGATTTTGCCACACCGCATTCCAGCCGCCGCAGACGCCGACCTTCGAGGCGGTACAGGGCACGCGCCGGCCAATGGGCGTGGGCAGCATAATCGAACCATTTCTGGCTGTCCGCGTCCACCATGTCCAACACGCATCTTTCCGGCGGCATCCCGGCATGACGCAGGTAGGGGGCCATGCTGGAACAGTACGCGATGACCCAATCGTAGCTCTGCTCGCGGCGCAGCGCTGCGATTTGGCGATTCAGTCGCGGCGAATAAAACAGGCCCTCGGTGGCCGTTCGCCCCAGGGCTAACCAGGCCAGGCCGCGCAACCATCGCAGGCGCCGCTCCACCGCCACGGGGACGACTCGCTCGCAGACTTGCCGCAGGCCGTGAACGACATCGTCGGTCAGCGGCTCATCCGCCAGAAAGACCGTATCCACCACGGCGTACCGCGACAGGAACCGGATCGTGTGGTACGAACGAATGCGGTGGCCGCGATTGGGCGGATAGGGCGTCCGGTGCGCCAGGAACAGGATTCTGGGGAGGGCGGTCCGCGTGCTCACGCTTTCACCTGATCCTCGAAGGCCCTGGGCGGGCCGGGCGGCGCATGCGGTCCTGATCCGCAGCCATACCATTCCGCCTCCGGCAGCGGCAGGGCATCCAGGCAGCGATCGAGTCGCGTAAAACGAAAGGTGGCGAGCATGCGTTGCAGCTTCCGCTCGGTGCTCCGCAACCCCACGCGGTGACGAACCTTCGCCAACCACGACACGCCCGAAACGCAGGGCTGATCCGGGTCCAGCTCCCAAGGATGCACATAGACCATACACGGACGACGGTGGATGGTATGGACCCGGCGGATGAGCCGACGCGTCAGCGGCCACGGAAACAGGCGGAGATATCCACCACCGCCCAGTGGGGCATTGCAACCGGCCAAACGTACCGTACTGCTGGGAAACTCGCGAATCGATCCCGAGGAAGTTGGAATCCGGTGCGGCCAGGGATCGGCATCGGGGATGCCATAGCGATCGTGCCGGATGGGGAACACGCTCGCGTCGTTCTGGAAGCCCATCTCGGCCAACACGTCCAAGGCCCATAGCGATTTTCGCGTGACGGAAAAGCTGGGCGCTCGATAACTCATCACCGCGGAGCCGCTGGCGTCCTCGATGGCGGCCTTGGCTCGCCGCACGTCCTCTCGAAACGCGTCCGGTGTCATGTGATAGATCAGGCGGTGGTCGTATCCGTGGCAGGCGACTTCGTGGCCCGACGCCGCGATCCGGGCGACCAAGCCGGGATGCCGCTCGGCAATCCAACCCAGGATGAAAAACGTGGCCTGCACTTCCTGCTTTGCCAGCAATTCCAAGATCCGGGAAACGCCGCCCACCAGGCGGCTTGGGATGCTCTCCCACTCCGTTCGTGGGATGGCCTTTTCGAAGGCCGAGACCTGGAAATACTCTTCGACATCGACGGAAAAGACGTCTGGCGGCAATGGGACGGTCGGGGTCACCGTGGCTTTTGTGATCCGTTATGCGCTTTGGGGCGACAGACCTTGCGGCGCTGGGCCTGCAAGCCCGCCCGCCCGCTACGCTTTTGGTCCTGGCCGCGTGCATGTTGCTGGCCGTTGCCGTCGGGCGAAGAGGGGGCCGCGTGGTGGAGGTGCCGCACGGCCCGACCATACGTGACGGGAACCGTGGCGGTCCTTTGGTCAACCTTCATCCAAGCTGGGATTCGCGGCGTCCGCAACAGGCCAAGGTACTTTGCCACCGTCAGCCCCGGCAACCCCAGCATCTTCAATCCCGTGCACAGCATGATTCGCAGGTCGAACCACAGGTCGGCCGATTCGATGTACAGGCGGTCGAGCACTAGTTTGCGACGCACAGAATCCAAATCCGTGTCCGGGGGAAGATTGATTTGCGAAAGCCCCGTAATGCCGGGCAGGACTTGAATGCGATCCAGATAACCGGGGATGGATCGGGCCAGGTGTTGCGTGAACTCGGGTCGCTCCGGGCGCGGCCCAATCAGCGTCATTTGACCCGCCAAAACATTCAACAACTGCGGTAGCTCATCGAGGTGCAGTTTCCTCAGCAGCCGTCCCAGGGGCGTGATTCGGGGATCGTTTTCCTCCGTCCAGACGGGGCCGGTTCGAGATTCGGCATCTGCCCGCATCGTTCGCAACTTCCATAGCCGGAAGTGCTTTCCGCTTTTGCCCACGCGCGTTTGCCCATAGAACCCCGGGCCGCGACTGGTCAATCGTACCAGACCCGCCAACAAGCAGATCACCGGCAATACCAGCGGTGTCAGGGCGGCCGCGATCAGCCAGCCCAGTACCGGCTGCCAACGAAAATAGGGAGATACGGGAACAGCCGGCGGGGGTACAATCTCCTCGCTCGCCGGGGGGCTGGCCGACGAAGCAGCGAGCTTGTCGGGCAACGGCCTCGCGATCTCTTGAAACTGCCGCAACATCGAAGCTTTCTCCCTGGTGCCGTACTCGCCCTTGTGTCGCGGCCCCCCGTGCAACTACAGAGCGTGCTGGTCCGTCGTCTTCGAAAACGCCCTATTTCAACCACCTACCCCGCTTTCGAGTGCGGCATTGCACGCCTATCAGCTCCCTCACTGAGCGTAGCGACCATC
>DYLS01000206.1 GCA_020721965.1 Blastopirellula marina
GATTGCGCAATGTGCCCAAGATATGTTGCCGAGCGTTATGACCTATCACCACAAGGTATTGAGCCAAGCAGACGACCCTGCGCTGTGGTCTTAGCCGACTGGCAAACCAAGGCCCGTGCCGTAACACGTTTGTCGAGTCGGGGCAGACAACAGCCGACTCATGGTGGTTCGAGCGGGAAAAGCCCCCAAGGTGGTCCGGAAAAGCCAACATTGCGCAAAGCCAAGCTGTAACCGTTCACGGCCGAGCTATAACGGAAAAGATTTGTGATACAACGAGGGCTGTTCAGGCATTCCAAAGAGTTCTTGAGAGTTGCCTTCAGTCTGGAATAGGCTGTCATTTCGACGATCACCACCAAAGTCATTTCGACGAGCGGCAGCGAGGAAAAATCTTACCCTGTCGATAAGATTTTTCGCTTCAAAAGATTTCTCGCTATGCTCAAAAATAACAAAGGGCCAGGCCATTTGCGTCTCGGCGAGCCGTCTTGCGTGAAGAGAACCCATGTGAAAGACTACGAACAAAACCTCGGAACGGTCATATGCAGGGTGCTGTCCGTCCCTTTCCCAACGGCGAGGCGAGAAGGATGGTCGCCTCACCAGCGAAAGCGTATTCCCGCGACTCCCGATTCGCTGCGGGCCACGGCGGCGGACGGAGGATAACGACCGAGAGCACCCCGAATTGCACGGGGCTGGCAGCAAGTACCGTAGCGGTTGCAAAACGGCAATTCCCTGGACCGCGTTTGCACAAACTCATGGGGGTAGGAGGAGGATCATCATGAGAAGATTGCGTGACATGGTGATTGTGGCTCTCATTGGCTGGAACACCCTGGGGATGGCAGCCGAAGACGGGAGGAGCGAGCAAGCGGTTCTCCTTTTTGATCCGCCGGTAAGCTCCGGCCCGGCAATGGCACAGGTACGGTTGGGCGGGGTTGCGACGCGATGCAATTGGTCGCCGGACTGGGCTTGGCGGCTTGAGGTCATGACGGAAGACGGCCGAACCATCCCCGCCCAGTTCATTCCTACTCCCGCGATGGACAGTCCCAGCGGCGACCTGAGGGCGATACCCGCGGACGGCTCGGGCACACTCTTCCTCCTCCTACCAGATCCAGTGCCCGATCACGTGATCCTGCGTCCGGCCACGGCAGCTCCAGCCGGGCCGAAAGAGTTTGATGGGCGAGTGGAAACCCAATATTTTGCCGCCACGCACGTCTCCAATCAGGGGGGCTTCTTCGCGGTGCTCCAGCTTAAGGGCGATGGTAAGGACTTTCCCCTGCGGTTTGCCGATCGCGTTCACAGCCGGGAGCGGGGAAGCTTTCTTCTGGCGAGCGATCCGAAAGCAGACGTCGTGTTGCTGGAAAATGGACCGATCGCCGCCGTCGTGCGGACGCGGGCCCGTTACGGATCGGGAAACAACCGACCGGAATCCAACCCCTGGGCTGTGTACGATTGGGTCTATTTCCACCAAGCCCCATGGATGTGGGTCCGCTGTCGAGCTGCCAAGGACGCGCCGTTCCGATGGGATGAGCACCATTTCCTCGAATTGCAGTTCTCTCAAGAGACGGCGGCGGAATGGTTGGGTGGCGAGCCGTTGCAGCGCGGCCGCTTTGAGCGTGCCACTAAGTTGTATCCGCTCCGCCAGGCCGCGATCATCCTCGCCAATTGTGCGGCTTTGGGATTGGCATCTCCTGGCAATGTCCTGGTTTATGATTCTCCCAGTGGTGAATCGCACTATATTCAATCGAATGGCGACAGCGCATGGCAAGCGTGGGAAAGCGGCGTGGTGGAAAAGTCGGCCTGGCTCTTCGGTTTTTCGTGCGACGATCCGGCTGCCCGCCTCGCATCGATTCGAGACGAGCTTCCTAAGGTCGTGAAAGCCGTTATCACCACGGACGAGATCCACAACCGAATCACGTCGGCTACCCAAAGCGGCAAACCGGTGTTGGCGAGTTTGGCCCGGGAATTGGAGGCAGCCGGCCGTTGGGACGATGCATTGGCCGCGGCCGAAGGGCATTTGCCTGAAGGCTTTACCATCTTTTCTGCTGGACGAGCCGCCCTGATTTGCGAACGTGAGGAAGACGGCTTTACAGGGCCGACGCTGTACGACGCCAACGACGGCCGAGCGATCACCGGCGTGCGATTGCCGCTATTTACCGTAAACCTGCGCGCGGCCGGCCGTAGCGAGGATGTTGTCTTGAGTTCCGACCACGGTTGGCAAGATCACTCTATCACCATTGATAACACAGGGCATTCCCTGACGCTGGCATTCACAACACCGGCGGATCCCCGGCTGCGCGGTGTCAGTGCTGTCGCCCACGCTGTGGCTGACGAGCCGAACAATGCGATCCGTTGGACGCTTCAGGTCCAAAACAGTAGCAAAACTTGGAGCATCCGCTCCGTGCGATTTCCGCAAACGGTGATTTTCGAGCCGGACGCGGACGGCTGGCTGGTTTACCCCAAGACAGTGGGCGTCGCCGAGCAGGGGGCCTGGCGCCAGCCCGTGGATTTTCGCGGACGCTATCCCAGCGGCTGGGCCACGATGCAATTCGTGGCAGCCTATCGGCAGGACGGTCGTTCCGGCCTCTATCTTGGCGTCCACGATCCTTTTGGTGGGACGAAAGAATTGCAGCTCCATAGTGTGCCGCAGGATCACGTCGTCGAGTATTCGGTTGAGCAATGGGCCGAGGAAATGGGAATGCCCGGAAATGCCTTCCAGACCTCTGGCGAGGTTGTCTGGCGACTCTTTGATGGCGATTGGTATGACGCGGCGTGTATCTACCGCGATTGGGTGCGGCGCGAGGCCCAATGGTATCCCCAATTGGGGCCCAACGGCCGGGAAGACACGCCGCTGTGGATGCGGGAATTGTCGATTTGGGCATTGGGGGGTGGTGCCCCGCGGGACTGTGCCGAACCGGTTCGCAAGTTCGCCGAATATTTTGGTGTGCCAACCGGTTTTCACTGGTACAACTGGCATCAAATTCCCTTCGATAACGATTATCCTCACTATTTTCCTACCAAGGAGGGATTCGCCGACGGTGTCCGCGAGTTGCAGGCGCATGGCGTTCACGTGATGCCGTACATCAACGGCAGGCTGTGGGATACGAGGGATCGCGGCATGGAGGACTTTGAGTTTACGGCCAGGGCCAAGGCAGCCGTCACCAAGGATGAACAGGGAGAACCATACATCGAGACCTACAATAGCAAGGAAGAGGACGGCGGCCCGGTGCGGTTGGGCGTGATGTGCCCCTCCACACCGCTCTGGCGTGAGACCGTCCGCGAAACCGCTTTGCGGCTCTTTTCCGAGTGCGGTGTGCACGGCGTGTACATTGACCAAATCGCCGCGGCGCCGCCGGCGTTGTGTTTCGACCGGTCCCATGGGCACCCCCTTGGCGGCGGGCATTGGTGGACCGAGTCGTACTGGAAATTGCTGGAAGAACTCCGCCACGCCATGCCGCCAGACCACATGATTACCACGGAGTGCAACGCCGAGCCGTATATCCGGTGGTTCGACGGTTACCTCACCTGGCACTGGCAGTATCCCAATCAGGTTCCCTTGTTTCCCGCTGTGTACGGTGGAAGCGTGCAGATGTTCGGCCGCTATTACGGTGGAACTGGCAGTGGGTTATTACCCGCTGAGGAGGTGGGAAAGAACCGCGACACCGCTCTGCGGATGCGGGCAGCTCAGCAGTTGGTCTTCGGCGAACAAATCGGCTGGATCAACCCCGGCGTACTGAGCGAAGAGCAGAATGCTGCCTTTCTAAAAAAACTGGTAGCCCTGCGAGCCAAAACGGCAAGGTACTTTTATGCGGGCGAGATGGCACGGCCACCTCGGGTCCTGGGAGAGATTCCAAAACTTCGTGCTGACTGGCAGTGGCAGGGGACGATGTGGGTGACCACAGACGCAGTGTTCCGCGGTTGCTGGGCTTTACCCCGGGAAAAGAGACTGCTCGTCTTGGCCGTGAATGCCGCCGAGGCACCGATCTCCGTGCGGATCGACATCGAGGCCGCCCGCTGGGGCTTGCCCGACGCACCATTGACGGTCCGCCGCGTGGATGCCGAAGCCACGCAGGAAGTTCAGCAGTCGGCACCGAATTGGGGTGTTACATCGGTCCTGCCGCCAAGCTCCGCTTTTGCCTGGGAGCTGCAATCCGTCAATCAGTAGCATGCCCTTAGTGCCAAGCGTTTTGCTACGTTACTGGACTTTTGCAAATTGGGGGCACAAGCCCCTCTAGGCCCCTAGGAGAGGGT
>DYLS01000207.1 GCA_020721965.1 Blastopirellula marina
GGTCGATAGAACTGACCAGCGACCGGCACACCGTGCCCGCGTGTTGATTTCCTGGAAGGCGGATGATCAGCGGCGTCCGCACTCCGCTGTCGAAGACGGTGGTCTTGCAACGTGGAAAGGGGCGTCCATTGTCGGACATGAAGACTAGGACGGTATTGTCCCAAACGCCTTGGTTCTCCAATTCGTCGCGAACTTTTCCGACCCATTGATCGAGACGGCCAATCTCGTCGTAGTACATTGCCAGGTCGCGCCTCACCGCAGGGACGTCGGGGAGATATGGGGGCACGATCACATCACTTTCTTGGTGAGGCGGATCTAATGTCCCCGGAGCGTAGTCTCGGTGTGGATCGGCCGTGGCCAGCCAAGCGAAGAAAGGGCGGCTCTTGTCGCGCTCGCGGAGCACCGGCAGCCAGAAGCCAAACGCGCCGTCGCCGCCACCCTCACGGACAACGTCGAACTGTTTCTTGACGGCATTTCCCACATGCCACTTCCCCGCAGCAACGGTAAAGTAACCTGCCCGGCGAAGAGGCGTGGAAAGCAGGATCTGGGATGCCGGTACAGATTGATGAAGCTCCGCTGCCCCGGTCGCGTGGGGATATCGGCCGGTGAGGATACTGGCACGGCGTGGGCTGCACGAGCTGCACGCGAGAAACGCCTGATCGAAGCGGATCCCGTCCTTGGCCAAGCGATCGATGTTGGGCGTTCGGATTGCCGGATAGCCGTAGGCGCCGCAGTCCTCGCAAGCCATGTCGTCGGCGATGATGATCACGATATTAGGGGGCGTGTCAGGCCCTCGGGCGGGTTCGCTCGCAAGTACGCAGCCCGTGCCGAAGACTGTCCCAACCAGCAGCCCCATGGTGACGATCGTGCGTTTCATGACATCCCCTCTGGGCAAAGCGTGTTCGTTGCCTGCGGTCCGCGTGGGTCGCGTCCAATGTCCATCCCGAAGGCGTTATTCGATAACGTGCGTCGGACACAGATGCTATCCTAGCCGCCGTCCGACTGTCTCGCAATGTTGCCATAATCTCCGAATAAACCCCGACGGTCCGGGATGCATTGCTTTTCCATGGCAGGGACGAAGTCTTCCAGTCTTCAGGTTCAACGCAAGATCACGCCCGTGACGGAAGGAAAGTCAGGCGTCCTCAGGATGGCGGGGGATTGTCCCGCGAGAGTATCTCGACGGTGATGGCTTTCGGGTACACAATAAGGGCGAGGCCGTGACGAATACGAGAGTCCTGTATTCTTCCGTCTTGGCTGCGGCATTCCCTTTCGGCCTGAAAACCTGGCGAGTAGGAGTTCTCCACGATGATGAAGTCTTGGACGGCAGGCGTGCGGATGTCGGTGTTAACAGCGGCTGTAGTGGTAGGCGGTGTGCTGGCGCGCGGGTTGGTAACGATCCCTGCCTCGGCGGATGACCGGCGGTCGAGTTCCAGCGTGACAAATGCGGGCATCCTTGAGGATTCGAGCGAGCCGCCTAGTTCGAGCTTCAATGGGGTGGCCGTTCTGGACGTCACGGCTTTACTGAATGAGATGCCCGAACTCCGCGAGACCAGGGTGGCGATCCAGGCGGACGCCCAACGGGTGCAAACTCAACTTCAAAAGCGGCAGCAGGAATTGCTCCAGCGCCGTCAGGAATTGCAAGAGAAGGCAAGCGACGACCCTAGCCTTCGCGAAGAGATGAGGAAGCTCGCGGAGGAGCTCCAGCAATTCCAGGCCGAAGTCCAATTGCAACAGCGCGAACTGGTAACCCGCGAAGGCAAGGCTTTGATGGAAGCCTCCAGCCGTTTGAACGATGTGGTCGCCAATTACTGCAAGGAGAACGGGATCCGGCTGGTATTACGGCAGGTTGGAAGGCCCGCAGCGGTCGCCAATCCTCAGGATCTTCTGGGCTACGTCAACCGTGAGGTGGTTTGGGCGGAGAGCGGTATCGATATTACCCCAGCCATCAAGGAGATTCTCGCCGCGAGTGACGCCCAGCCGTGAGTTTTGGCAATCCGCTTCGCGTTTCAGGTCCACCCACGTCGTCTTCAGCGAGATCATGCCTCGTTGTCGTGAATGGCTCCCCCATCTTTTACAACCATCCGCAAGAATTCACGAATGGCAACAATGGCCACAGGCTGTGACCAGCGCGCTAGCTTGGTCTCGCCTGCGGTGGGCTTGGAGGCGGCGGGGGAGGTTGCACGATGGGGCGTGCCGGGGGCGGTGCCGTCGGCTGGGCCGCATTGGAGAACTCAGCGTGCGGTGGGGCGGCCCCCTCACGCAGGGCATCCTGTGCCATGCTTTCGACGGAGGAAGGCGTCCCCACTCGGGACGATCCTGCCCGCTTGCCGGAGCGAGGTTTCGGGCTTACGGGTTCGCCGTATGTCGGTTCCGGTATGGTTTCCAGGAGTCGCTCGATGACTTGATCGACATCCACGCCCTCTGCGTCGGCATTGAAGTTGGTGAAAATCCGATGCCGTAGCACGGGATAGGCCATGGCCCGAATGTCGTCGGCCGTCACTGCATACCGTCCGTACAATAATGCGCGGGCCTTGGCCGTCAGAATCATGTTCTGCGCCGCGCGGGGACCAGCTCCCCAAGCCAGCCAATTCTTCACGAAATCTGGGCTGGGAGGTTCCTTGGGCCGTGTCGCCCGAACCAGGTCCACCGCATAGTCAACCATGTGTTGCGAGGCCGGCACCTGCCGCACCAACTGTTGAATCCACAAGATGTCGCGACCCGTCAGAACCGGCTGAATCTCGTGACGGACGGTCTGCGTGGTTGCCAAAACGATCTCCCGTTCTTCGTTTCGCGTGGGATAGCCGATGTTGATCGATAGCATGAAGCGGTCCAATTGCGCTTCGGGCAGGGGATAGGTCCCCTCCTGCTCGATCGGGTTTTGCGTTGCCATCACGAAAAACGGCGATTCCAAGGGGTAGGTTTTACCGGCCGAGGTCACCTCGTATTCCTGCATCGCCTGGAGCAGCGCGGCTTGGGTCTTCGGTGGGGTCCGGTTGATCTCGTCTGCTAGAACGATATTGGCGAAGACAGGGCCTTGAACGAACCGGAACGTCCGCTTGCCTGAAGCGGGATCGACGTCGATGATCTCCGTGCCCGTGATGTCACTGGGCATCAAGTCTGGCGTGAACTGGATGCGGCTGAACTTGAGATGCAAGGCCTTGGCAAGCGTCGAAACCGTCAAGGTCTTTGCCAATCCTGGCACGCCAATGGTCAGACAGTGGCCACGCGCAAAGATGCAGATCATCATTTGTTCGATCATTTCATCCTGACCGATGATGACCTTGTGCACCTCCTTATGCAGCAAGTCTTTGGCGTGAGTGATCCGGCGTACGGCCTCCTCGGGCGACATCTGCGCGGCGGGTGCCGCTGTCGGCTGAGACATCTTCCTCTCCTCGGCATCCAGGTTCCGGTTTTCAACGTTAGTGAAAAGATTCTTCGCAGACAGCGGGATCAATTCTTTGCCCAACCGTGGAGCGTGACACATTCCATGTCAGGGCTGTGCATGTCACGGCTGTAGCAGATTGACCCCGTCCGAACCCTAACTATAGAAGATAATTCATCACAGCCGGATCGACAAACGGGAACGGCATTTGAGGGCGCAGCCGTCTTGCAGTTCATACTCTTCAAACTGCGCATTTTATCCAAGCTGGTTTTTGGCCAATAGGGTGGGGCTGTTTCTGCGTTTGGATGGAGGGGGCTTTCTTGGTCGAGGACGATGAGACGGCCCCACTGTGATTGTCGGAGGGGCGGTGGGAACGCATCGGACCTCCGTCGGCGCCGGGGACACCCAAGCCAAAGGATGGACGCTGCCGGAGTCCTGCCTGGATCTGCCAGACATGGATCATCTCTGTGGTGAAGACGCTCGGGAGGATCTGGCTTGGTACCCGTGGGGTGCTCTGTGGCCGATGATGAACTCGGCGTGCATCAACAAGGCCGTTATGAGGAGACGGCTGGCCAGGGGCGACTGCGCGCAGGCAATTAGGCAGGTCGCCGCCGCCGCTGCTGCCAGGGATGGTGCGTCCAGAAACCCCTATGCCACTGCAAGGGGAGGTGTTTACAGGGCACCCTACCCGATTGGCGCTCTCACGAACGGGGGGAAATGATCTCTCACGGGCACGGCGGCACGCCAAGAGAATACTTCGTGTCCCTTCGTGCCCTTCGTGGATACATCCATTTTGGAAGAGTCATGACGGGCTGGGATGGCAAAGCGCCGGGAAATGATCCC
>DYLS01000208.1 GCA_020721965.1 Blastopirellula marina
CAAAAAATCAACCCTATCCAGCCAAGCCCCGTGGCCACAAGCAACACCACCAACAGCGTCGGAACCAACACCCAGCGGTGATATCCGCCGGTCGCACGGTCGAGCTTGACCAGCACCACCACGCCGGCGAGCCAACCGAGCAGCGTACCGGCGGCACCGTAGAGTATCCGCAACACGCCGTACCGCCGCTGCTCGGCAAGGCGTGCCATCCATCGGCTCACGACCGTTTCGGACAAGGTCACGCGGATCGTGTGTTCGGCAACCGAACCGTAAGGCTTTTCCTCGGTGGTCCGTTCGTCCTTGCGGTCCACGCCCGCCTGGGCAAGAAGCCGGGCGAGTTCCTCTTCCCGTTGGCGGGGTGAAAGCCGCCTGCCGGTGAGTGCCGCGGCAAGTTGATCGATCTCTTGGAGGAGCTGTTGTTGCGTCATTTCCTCGGCCTCTTGGATAGCCTCTTCCTGGCGTTGAAACCCCACACCTCGACCGGTCGCCCAAAGAGTCCGACCAGCCGGTTGCTCGGCCAATTGCTCAGCTTTTGCGTGAGGGCTGGAGGCCGCATGGCCTTGATCCTCGGCCATCGGGATCGCAGCCAGAAGCAGCAGGAACATGCTCGACCCAAACAGGTTCATCGGAAGGCCTCGTTCGCTGGTCAGATGATGTCCGTTTCGTACTTTTGCGGGGTACAACAAGTCACCCGGCACGGTCTGCTGCCCCTTATCCACACGACCATGCCGGGCGAGCCAATCATACGTTAGGTTCCCGATTCGCTCTCGGCCGCCGCCTCCTGGGGAGTGAACAATTCATCGAACCGCTCGGTGACCGGTCGGGCGTCGGCATCGACGGGAATCTCGCCCCCTGTCTGCCGTTCCGAATCAACCAACCGTTGGAGCACCCGGATGCGCTTTTCCACATCCTCGGACAGCTTTTTCGTCTGAGCCAGTTTGGAGGTGTCGAACTCCAATCGCCCCGCCGCCTGGGCCGCCTCCACTAGTTTCAGCTCCGCCTGGAGCGATTCGGCCTTCGCCACCAGTTGCTCGTACTGCCGGCGATACTCGTCTACCTTGGCCGTGGCTGCCTCCATGGTGCGACGACGTTGTACCAGGAGCTGTTCCTTGGCAGCGAGCTGGGCCTTCTGTTGCTCGTAGCGATCCAGACTTCGTGCCAGGTCTTGCTCCACCTCCCGGCGGCTGTAGGTTTGCCCCCCAAATTGCAGCTCGGGCTTGTCCTGGTCGAGGGCCTCCCGCAGCTTTCGCATTTGGGACTCGGCCGCCTCTTGCTCGCCCCGCATCGTAGCCACCTCGCGATCCAGGTACTCGCAATCCACGTCAAGCTGGGCCACCACCTGCTGGTTGCGGCGGATTTCCGGCTCCAGGTTGCGAATCATGCCGTCCAGCCGCTCCAGCTCGAAGGAGATGGGGGTGGCATCCCGAATCGTACGCCCCACGCCTCGCCACGCCGTCTTGATGTAACTCCAGGTTGTGGCCGCGCCCAGACTGCTGATCACGAACACCGCGATCGCTCCAATCCACCAACGCTTCACCCATGCCGTCATGGTACGTCCTCCTCTGATCGAGATCGGTTCTCGGCCCGATTTCCCCGAATGGCGGGCAACCACTTCACTCACGCTTGCCGCCACGTTTGGGCCTCTATTAGGTAGGGCGAGGCACGCGGCCGAATCTTGGGAAAAATTTTGGACGAATTTCAAAAATTCCCGGCCGCACACGCCTTTAGGGGGGGTAGTGCGAACCGAGCAGGCATCCCCACCATTGGAGGCGCATTGTAAGCGCACAAGGAGGCCGAAATTGCGGTCGTACTGTCGCCCGCCAAAAGAAAAAACCGTCCCTGCCCGGCAGAAAACCGGGTCCAGGGCTGCGGGGTCATCGCGGCGGACGCCTCAACCGTAAATCATGTGCGAACGACGATTTTGGGACGCTACACGATCCGCTCGATGAGGTCAGGCCACGCCATTACTTAGAGGGGATACGGCAGGCCAGGATGACGGCCAGTGCCATCGCCGCTGTTTCGACCCGCAATATCCGGGGTCCCAAGTGGATGCATTGCCAGCCCAGCGCGGCAGCCATGGCAAGCTCTTCCGGCGCGAAGCCACCCTCAGGCCCCACCACGGCAGCGCATCGCACCCCCGCACAGATTGGCATCCCAGGCCCGACTGTGGCCCGCCGGTCTCCAGGACTATCCCGGAGCGTCATCGTCGCTGGCGGTAGCCGACCCGTCCTAGCGATTGGTGCGTCATTCCCCGGATGGGCTATCCACCGTACTTCCGCCCCGGCCTGGTCCTGCAAGAAAGGGCCGAGATCGGTCGGCGTGCTGACCTGCATCAGACGATTGCGGCCGCACTGTTTCGATGCCTCGACTACCGTTCGCTGGAGGCGGGAGATGGCCGCATCGCCCGGCCGAACCACACCGCGCGATGTGATCAAGGGCACAAACAATCCTACCCCCAACTCCGTCAGCTTCTCCACGAGGAAGCGTTCCCTTTCACCCCTCGGTAGCGGAGAAGCGATGGTCACGTGAATCGGCAATTCGCGATCCACGTTCTCCCACCGCAGGATTCGCAACGCCACCGTCTTGGTGCGGATCGCCACGATCTCGGCTTCGTATTCGGCCCCCGTCCCATCGAAGAGCACGCAGCGATCTCCAGGCCGGGCGCGCATTACCCGACTGAGGTGGTGGGCCTCGTCGCCGTCGAGAACAGCCTCGTCCGAAAGAATGGGCTGCCTAGAAAAAAACCGCCGCGACATGCTGGACCGCTCGACGTGGAATTTCCGGATGAAGAAATCCAGTTGATTTTACCGAATATCAGCGATGATGGGAACCTGCCGATGGACGGTCAGCGCTCGATGCGAAAATATCGGAAGGGAGTGGTGCCTGGTGACGCGATCCGGAGCTTTTTCGATCCTCGATTATTGGGGCCTGAAGGCATCTCCCTTCCCCATGCGCCCGGCCCTCGACAGCGTCACTTCTACGCCATCGCAAGAAGAAGCCCTGGCTCGCATGGAGTTCCTCGTTCACAACCGCGGCTCTGGCGGGTTGATCGTGGGAGCCGCGGGAACGGGCAAGACGCTGCTGTTGGCGCTGTTCGCCGAACTGATCCGGCCAGTAGCCGAGACTTATCGCTTCAGCGTGGTGGGGCTAGATGACGTCACATTGATTGCGCGATTGGCGGAGGCCACCGGCATGAAGCCCATCCCCTCTCGAAATCCCCTGCGGCTGCGGCAAACCATCGAGGCCCGTTTCGCCGCGGCGGCTTATCAGGGGAGGCCGTGGGTCATCTTGCTGGACGACATTGCCGAGGCGTCACCGAAGATCGCGGTCGCCTTGACCTACCTGTCGCATTTGCGATGGGACGCTGGTCCAGCTCCACTCCTGTTCGTCGCGGCCCGGCATGCGACTCTCCATCGCGTGCCTCGCCAATGCCTGGATTTGCTGGACCTTCGCATAGACTTGGAGCCATGGGAAGAGGATGGAGTACAAACCTACCTGATTCAGCGGCTCCAGGCGGCGGGACAGGACGATTGGCAGGCGGTCTTTCACGCGGAGGCCATGCACCGTATTGCGGCACTCAGCCGCGGCATACCCCGGGAGGTCAATCGCCTTGCGGATTTATCGCTGACAGCCGCTGCCGGCGCGAACGTGCGACCGATCGACGCTGAGACGGCGCAGGCCGTGTTCGATGAATTGTATCCCGGCAACGAACGCAAGCGTCCTCTCCGCGAATCGACCGCCAAACAGTGGGAAATCCGCGTGCAGTGAGGAGACATCGAGTCGGCCTTCCCTCCGTGGCGGGTTGCCGAAATCGACGAGGATCGCCGCCCTGTCACCCGTGGGGTGGTACGCCCAGATTGGCTGGCACGCCCTGATCGCAGCGATGGGCGTGGCATTGGCAGATCTGGTGAAATGGAGGTTGACGGCCCACCTTGCGTATCGAGCAGCCGACAGTCACGAGCGGTGCAGCCTGGTAGTAGCCTAAACCAAACTTCCTGGACGTATTTTTACGTAAATCATTACTGCGTAACGACTTTCTGCTGATTTGCGCTACTTGCCGTAGTCATGTAATGGTTTTTCGTAAGTTCTTGTCTTATAATGACTTGCGCGATTCGCCTTGTACTCAGAAAACGGTGGGAGAATCAGGGTGCTCAATTGACGTAAAGCATTGTCTTGCAACCACTTGCAATTAGCATCCCCCTAGTTCGCGGGGGGAAGT
>DYLS01000209.1 GCA_020721965.1 Blastopirellula marina
GCGGCCATCGCGTGGAGGGCTGGCGCAATCTGCCCGGGCGTCCGGCCCGTCCCGCGGCTGATATTCTTCGGGTCGCACTCGAAATGCTCGTCATAGATCACCCACGCCCCGCGCGGCATCACCCGGTCATCGCTAAGGCGCACGTCATAGGCGAGCTGTCCGCCCAAGACAGACGCACACGGCGCGGCGCTGCCCCAGTCAATCGACAACTTCAACGAACCGAAGAAGTGCGGCGGGACCTCGTGATGATCGAACACGGCGCGGGCGTGCTGCCAGACGCCCCCGAAGTAATCGCCAACGATGGCCGACCAGTCGCCGTGACGGTGCGCCTTGTACAGCGCCGGGTCGGTGTGGGCGAGGACGGAGAAGTTGCGCTTGTAGGCGTCTGGCAGGTGCGGGTTGTCGTCCACGGTTGAAGGCGCATAGACCCACTTCTGGTCCGCGAACTCGAACGGTGCCCAAGGCTCGCGGCCCGTGACGTACCGCTCCGCGAGGGCGGAATGGTTCGCCCCGCCGGGGTTCCCCGCCAAGACCATGCGCAGCGGGACGCCCGGAGCGCGGAGGGTCAGCGCGAGCGCGTCAATCACCGGCAGCTCGGGACCTTCGCCCGCCTCATCGACCACGATCAGCGAGAAGGTCATGCCCTGCACGGTGTCTTGTAGGGCAGCGCTAGACTCGCAGTGCGTCAGCGCGACCGTTGCTCCGTTCGGGAGGCGGAACACGTTGTCATTCTGGTTGTAGGTGAAGCCGGAGCCGTAGGCGGAGCGCATGAGCCCGCGCAGCTCCTCCGCGAACTGAAGCAGCGACTTCAACCGGCGGCGCGTCACGAGGACGCGGGCGCGGTTCTTGTACTGGTCGCAGTGCCGCAGGATAAGCAGTTGCAGGCCGAAGGACTTGCCGCCCCCGCGGCCCCCGCCCAAGAAGATGAAATGATCCTCGGGGATGCTCAGGACGGTCGCCTGAAACGGAGTCGGGCGGATGGTGTTAGGCACGTTCGACATTGATGGTCCTCCCGTAGTCCTCCGGCGACAGCGCCGCGTTGATCTGGATGAGCACGCGCGGGGCGTCCTCGTTGTTGCCGTCGCCCTTGTTGATCTTGTAGATGCGATCCGCGAGCCATTCCGCGGCCCTGATGTCGCCCTCGTTCTTCATCTTGTCTTTCATGAAGGCCACGATCTCACCGGCCCCTTCGGCGCGGCCTTCTTCGAGGGCGAGCGCGAGCGGCGACAGCTCGCCTTCCTCGCTGTCCTCCTTGAGGCGCTTCCATTGGGCTGGGGTAAGGCCCAAGGCCCGCCGGATCGTGTGCTCACGGTTGCCTTCCTGCGCCAGCTCGCGGGCGACTTCGAGCTGATGGGGTGAGAGGCACGGCAGCGCCGGTGCGGGCGCGGTCTGCTTCTTGGTCAATTGCTTGTCGGACATGCTTCCAACTCCTTCTTGATTCGATACACGGTCGAGGCCCCTACACGGGTCAGGCGCATGATCTTGTTCACGGGGACGCTGGCGCGGAGCATGTCGGCAATGCGGTGCTCGGTTCCGGCGGATACCTTCGGACGGCCCAGCGTCTTGCCCTGCTTGCGGGCGCGCTCAAGGCCCAGCATCGTCCGCTCGCGGATCAGCTCCCGCTCGAACTGCGCGAGCGAGCCCATCACGTTGAACATGAGCTGCCCGGCGGGCGTGGAGGTGTCGAGCGCCAGGTTGCGGACGAACAGCCCGACCTTCAGGGCTTCGAGTTCCGCCACCAGCCCGACCAGATGCGGCAGGCTCCGGCCCAGCCGGTCCAGCGCAGTTACTCCGACCATGTCGAATTTGCCGAGTGTGGCGGCCTTCATCAGAGCGTCCAGCCCGGGGCGCTTGTCGCGGCCCTTCGTCCCGCTGATGCCTTCGTCCACGAACTCGGCCACCACTTCATGACCACGGCCAGCGGCCCACTCGCGCAGGGCAAGTAGCTGGGTCTCAACCGTCTGGTCTTTGTTGGTGCTCACGCGAGCGTATAGGGCGACTCTCATGGACTGATTCTCATTACTGTATATGCGTACAGTAACTATAGCTGCGAACCATTCCGAAATCGAGCGTTAATGGAATACCGAAAACCGCGGAGACAGGGGCGTGGATTCGCTGGCGCTCCGGCGGTGTGGTTCCGCGGACGTTTTCGGAATTGTTGAATCAGGGCGCAGGGCGGCGGTGCGGGGGTGCCCCATGCCCAAGGAGGGGACGGCTACCGACTTCGGCGGCAGGTCGGTAAGTCGGTTGAAGGTCGGTAATGCGGAAACCCCAACCGCTATTGGCTTTTTCCTACTTAACCGACTTAACCGACTAAGAGAGAGTCAGGAGAGAAAAGCAGAAGCCGGAGCCGGACTGCGCCGCCCCTCTGGGCAGGGGATCACCGCCGAAACCTCCGCGGCCCTAGCGAAGAAAAACGGCGGCTAAGTGGGATAAGTCGGTACAGAAAGCACGAAAGCCCAGCGGGGCTGGGCTTCCGGCACTACCGACCTTGAAAAAAGTATCGGCCTAAGTCGGTTCATGAACCGACCTTCAGAACGGCCCCTTGCTCCGCGCTGCCGCCGGGTATTCATCGGCTCCCAGCTCCGCCCAGTCCGTGAGGTCGTCCCAGCGCATCGGCATCCGTGCGCGATCCCATGCCGCCCGTGCATCCGGCAGCGACGGGATCACGAAGCCCCGCGGACGGCTCCTGTCGTGGTACTCGAAGCCCAGGTCACGCATGAGCTTGTTCACCGCGTTGAGGGTCACGTCATCACGGCGCAAGCGCGTTTGCGCGTAGTCGCGGAGGTCGGCAGTTGCCAAGAACGGCTGATTGAAACCGACCCAGCGGCGCGCGGGTATCTCGCCGGTGCGCAGCAGGTCGAGGAACACCGCATCAATGCCGCCGACCGTCGCCGCCTTCTGCGCGTGCAGGGCCTCGGTTTGGGGCACGCTGCGGCGCGGGTGCCAGTCGCCAAGGTCCATCGTCAGGAGGTCGTGCAGCATCGCCGCCAAGCCACCGCCACGGAGTTGTTCAGCGATGGCGCGGAAGTAGTCGCTGTCCTGCGCGTGCTGGCTGGATACCTCGAAGACGGCGAACCGGCGTTCATCAATCCCGGCGGGCACAACCCATTCTTCGTTCGAGGCCATGACAACGTGCAGCCGGTTCCGGGCCTGCACGAGGTTCACGCCCTTGCCCTCAATCGTCAGCTCGGGCTCGGTGATGAGGCCCTTCAGCACGCTTTCCGCGGCCTTGTCGCCCGGGACAATCGCCTCATCCGCGAACAGCAGGCAGCAGTCCCGCAGGTGCGCATTGAAGCGGCCCGTGAGCTGGGCGGGGGAGTTCACCTGCAAGCCGTGTTGACCGAACAGGCGCTTGAGCGAGCGGGCGAAGATGCCCTTGCCAGTGCCGCGACCGCCCCGCAGGACCAGCGCCACCTCGGCAGGCTCGCCCGGATTCTGGACGGCCCACGCGGCCCAGCGCAGGATGTAGTCGGTGCAGGCTTCGTCTCCGTTGGCGAGGATGCGCCGGACATGCTCACGCATCAGCGACCAGTCGCCCGCCTTGGGCATCACCGACCAGCCGCGCCACATGTTCAGGTAGCCGTCCACCTCCTCGGGCTTGCCGGGGAAGAAGCGCAGGGCGAGGTATTCGCGGCGCTGGCCGTGTTCAAGCCACCACTTGCCCAGCGGCTTGTAACCCACGCCCTTGTCGGTCGGGTACTCCACGAAGCGGTGCATGTAGCGGTTGCGGAAGTCCTCGAACGATTGCAGCACCGGCACAAGGCGGTCTTCATCCAGCTCCGTCCGTTCCCACGACAGCACGCGCGTCTTGCCGCCCTCCTGAAGCAGCACGGCGTGTTTCTTGTTCATTTCCTCAAGGGTCGGATCGGCGCAGGCGGCGCGGGCGTTCTCGATCTGGCGCTGTGCGTAGCCTTGCCAGTTGCGTTGCTCGCGGACGCTGGCGCTGATGCCGTTGTTCGGGTCGGTGATCGCCCCGAAGATCAATTCATCCGGCAGGCCCACGCGGACAAGATCGCAGACGGCGCGAAAGAGGGCCTCACTGCGCGACGGGTAGCGTTGTGGGTCGATAGGGTCAGCGCCGGTCGCCACGAGCGCAAGCGTGTGATCCTGGATCGTCGCCCGGTTCGCTTCCGCCCACGCGCGCAGCTCATCGACGCCCACGGCTGTACCGTCGCCCATCGACACGGCAGCGGATGCCT
>DYLS01000069.1 GCA_020721965.1 Blastopirellula marina
GGCGTGGGAAAGGCCGGCTGCTGCGAGACATCCACGGCGTGGCGAAAGTTGTAGCCCTCCTCATCCACGTCCCACAGCAGGTCCTGCTGCAACGAGGCGAAGAGGACCTGGGCGGGGGCGAGCGTGACCTCTTGATGCCCCGCCACGGGCGTTCGCAGGTAGGGATCGCCCGGCCCCAGGATGTACACGCTGTAGCGGATGGCACTGACGGCCGCCGGCACCAGCGGCTGGCCATCGTGGCCGACCATGCGTGCCAGGAGCGTGGCCGAGGCGTTGGCGAAGACAACACCTGGAATCTCGATAGGCTCTGCCATGACGGATGTCTCCGAACCTTTGCGGCCTTCCAATCGGACAAACCTTCGTTTTGCAGCCGATCCCAGCCATTTCGGAAAGCGCGGCGGGGCTCGATGATCAGCGTGTCCCAGCCGGAGCGAGGCGGTCGAGTTTTACAGGTTGCGGGCCAGCCCTGCGCGGCTCCCTGCCACGTGCACGCCCGCCCCGACGGTATGCCGGGCGACCCTGCCTACCACACCGCCGGCGGACCACGCGCGGCCGGCGGCCAGCGGAAAGCGGGGGAGTGGCGGCCCATCGGCGGGCGGAGGCGAAGGCGGCTCCGGATAATGGATGGCTGGGTGCGTCATCCAGCCCGGCCCGCCCTCCGCCGTCAAATCGTTCCCTTGGCCCGACCAATCGGCGTCGTTCTCGCCGAAGTCTCCACCCAGCGGCCAATACCCGCGCAGGCTTTCGGGACGCACCAGAAGAGGCGAGTCGCCCTGGGCCAAGGCCAGAATCTCGGCGTCGGTCAGGGCCACGTCCCAAACCACCACCTCCGCAACGCCGCCCGAAAAATAGGCCGTCACGCCTGCCGACGATTCCCAGGCCCCCACGGTCGTGCGATTCAAGCCGGCGGGTGTCTTGGCTGCGGTATCCTCGCTCCCCGGCTGCCCGTTCACATAGGCCCGCCGGCGATCCACCGCGGAGAACACCCCGGCCACATGCTGCCACTGGTGGAGGGCGTAGCTGGCATTGCTCCGCGCGATGGCGAATGCGCCTTGCCGGGCGGTGACGGCCGCCGCCCGCATCCCATCCGGCCCACGCAATTGAAGGAAATAACCGGAGTGGTTCTGCGACAGATTGCACAGTCCCAACACGTCCTCGTAGGCCGAATCGCGAACAGGGTGGACCCACGCCGCCAGCGTTACCGGCGGTTGCAAGACGACGGCGGAGTCCCGCCGCAATCGCTGCGAGGTCCCGTTGAACGTGCGTGCCATGAACCGCCCTCTCTTTCTCGGCGAGCGCCGCTCGCCTACCGCGATGGTTACCGATTCCTTCGCCCGCCGTGTCCCCGCACCGGTGAGGCGGCGCCGGGCAGGGGTGTTGCCATCAGCTTGCCGAGCAGCGCACGACGGCCCGCGGCTCCAGCACCGCCGGCGTGCCGCGTTCGCTGGCCTTGAAGCGGACCACGATGTCCTGGTTGAATTCGGCTTCGCTGCCCATCGGGGATTGCGTGACCGTGATCGGCCAGTTCTCCATGTAGGCGAAGGCCCGCGCGAAATCGCCGAGGAACCACCAGGTCTTGGCCTGCGTCTCGGCCGTGCCCGCCGCCACGATGCGTGCCAGCAGCAATTGACTTTCGCGGACGCGATAGTCGGCCAAGGGGTTGGGGGAGGCCGTGGCCCGACCTGCATCCTCAAAGGTCACCTGCTGGGCCGCGAAGATCCTCCGCGCGGTATGCCGCAAGGAGGAAGGCACCAGCACGGTGTTCGGCCGCATCAGAATCGGCTCGCCGGAGGCCGGGTCCGTCATCGCGGCGAAGAGTTGTTCGGCGCGGTCCACGCTGGTCCAATCCACAAGCGGATTGTCAGCCAGCCGGTTGACCCACGGCCCACCCTCTCCCGCCGCGTAGTAGGTGGCGTAGGGCGTGCCGTTGTGCTTGTAACTGGCGACCGCTCCCACGATCGTGTCCAGAATCCGTTTTTCGCGATTCCATCCCAGGATTTCCCCGACCTCGGCCGCCCGCGCAAGCACCACGTGCGTGCGGTCGAAGAAGATCGCCTCGCGCGTGACGGGGACGATCAGCCCGTGCTTGGTGGTCCGCGGGGTCTCGATGTAATCCTCGCCGAAGCCGACGTGGGGATAGGGCATGCCGGGGTGGACCTCGGCCGCGCCGTCGGGCAGGCGCGTGGCCCCGGGGATCCGCTCGCCATCCAGCCGCGTGGGGATCACGCGCACCAATTGCGAGGCCACGAAGGCCTCATGGCGGTAGCCCTCCAAAATCTTGCCCTGGATCACCTGGCCCGTCACCTGGCGAAAGGCCGTGAAGTCCACGCCCTCGGCCTCGAGCAAGAGGGTCACCTCACCGCGGCGGGGATCGAGGCTTTGCACCCACTGCCGCCCGTCCGGGATCAACGCCTCGGCCAGATCGCGGAGGCTGAAATCCTCCGGCCGGAGATCGCCGCGACGCAGGGCCTCGCCGATGTGCTGCACCACCGCTGGCAAACCGTCCAGCTCCAAATGCAGCCGCAATTCTCGACAACAAATCGTAGCCATGTCGTACCTTCCTTTCGGTTGGAACTCGAAGAAACGGATGCCTCGATCGAACCCACCCTGCCGCTGGCGCGAAAAGAATGCTTTCCCGTGGGCAAGACGTTCGCGCTGTTTTTCCACCACCAGCTAACGCTGGTGGCTCGTGGGAATTCGCACAACCGCATGTTGTTGATCGACGCGCCGGCACGAGCCTCGGGCGTCAGCCCGAGGTGGAAGCACCACGATAACGCACTGACCAAAGCAACGTGAAATCATGACGGCGCCAACGTTCTACCACCAGCTAACGCTGGTGGCTCGGGGATGATGCGCGGTTGCTTTTCCACCACCACCAGCTCACGCTGGTGGCTCAGGCCGCGTCGTCCGTGGCGGAAAGCGTGGTCTCGGACAAAGGGCAGGCGCAGACCACCGGGCGGGGGCTGCGGTCGCTCGCGGCATCGTCTTGGTGCGCGGTGCGTGACTCCAGCCGGGCGGCCAGCGTTTGCACCTGCCTTTGCAGTTCCCGCAGCATGGCGACGACCACGGCGAGCCGCGCGTGCACGGTCATCAACCAAGGGAGCAAGAGCATCAGCCAGGAGGAAAACAGTCCCAAAATGATGCCCCATTCGGTACTCGTCATGATTTTCGGCTCCGTGGTGATTGGAAGAGCGGTTCCTCACGACGTCTCCGCTGAATCAGTCTGCGCTGGTGGCCTCCTGTTTTTGGCGAGCCTTTCGTCGCACGCGGCGTGCGACCAGGCGAACGGCGGCGTGGGCGGCCAGCATCAGGGCCACCGAGGGCGGACCGCTCCAACCCAACGCCGTCAGCAGCCGAGGGAGCCAGGCCTCCACGGCCGCCGGGCCACGCTCCGCGATCAGCTCGGCTGCCACTTCTCGAACCACGCCGCGGACATTTTCCGCTCCGACGATGGCCTCGGCGGCCTCCACCCGCTGCCGCAACTGAGCGACCATCCCGGCCGCGGCTTCCACCAGCTTGAGACGTTCACTGAGTGCTCGACTCTCGGCACGCTGTGCCGTTTCGCTTTCGCGCAAGCGATCGGCCAAGGCCTGCAATCGCTGCACAATTCCGGGGGAGTCCCTCTCGGGGGAATCGGTTGAGCCTACCGATGGCGGAGGGTCCCCCGCGAGACCATCGCCGGGGTTGGGCAGAGGCTGCGGCGGCGGTGCTGGGAGCGGCTGGGGCTGGGGAACGACCTCGGGATCGGGTCGGAAGAGATGGCCCAATCGGTCCAAAAAGGCCCGCACCCGACCGCAGTAGCTGCCCACCGTTCGCGTGCCGTCGGTGCCCCAGATCACGGCAACCAGGCGGCCCAAGCCATCGAGGATCGGCCCGCCGGAATCGCCGTTCTCGGCCCCGCCGCGCCGTAGCCCAGGAAGGTCACACCCTCGCCCGGGGCGGGCACGTCCTGGCGAATGGGCAGCGGATCGGCTGCCGGAGCCGCGATCTCCAGGAGGGCCAGGTCGCCCTCTGCATCGCACGCCAGGAGTCGGGCGGCGAAGGCCCC
This sequence comes from Blastopirellula marina, assembly GCA_020721965.1. GTDB lineage: Bacteria > Planctomycetota > Planctomycetia > Pirellulales > Thermoguttaceae > Thermogutta. The sequence continues at coordinate 4,049 of DYLS01000069.1, forward strand.
CTCGGTGAAGTACACCGTCAGGCGACCGGCACCATCGCGAAACAGGTGAGCGCAGGTCAATACCCAGCCGCGGCGATCGTCTTTGGCGATCAGGGTCCCCGTCCCGTAGGCAGCCATGCCCCCGTTCAGCACATTGGCAATTCTAGCCACGGCAGCCGCCGGGGTGCTTTGTACCCCAACGGACGGCGACGGCCCCTGGAAAACGCTGGGCGGCCGCGGCATCGCCTCCCCCACGCTTGCAGGGATGCCGCAGGAGCCGTCCGCACAGGTACTCCCACCAGCCGCGATCGGCAGATGCAACAAGCCGAGCACCAGCGTAAGGAAGATCACGGCGGCGGGCGGCATGCGCGCGGCCTCGTTCCGCGCTTGGCAGGACGGAGGATTCCGGCCCGCATCATCGGGAAGCAACGTGCAGCGGTATCGGAGAAACGTGCTGCGTGCCAAATCGGCAGGCTCGGTCATCCGGTCGGCGAGATTGGGGACCGGGTCCACGCCACCTCCCTTCCGCAACGCCTCGGCACATGCCTGACTGCAAAACGGGGCCGACGTACCATTCTCTTCGTCGTGGAGGCTGGGGGGCACAATCAGCCGCAGCAACGGCAATCGCCGCAGGGCCAAAGACAACAGCGACAGGTAGCCGTAGGGGCGCCCCAGCCAGCGGTGGAAGTGGCGGACCGCGCCGCGGCGATCGAAAAGCGGGTGAGAGGCGTCGGGATCCGCGGAGTAGAGGTCGATTCGCCCGGGATAACGTTCGATTTGACTTTGCAGGGTCACGGCGCGGCCGCCGTATCCGCCCCGCACTTCCAAACAAAACGGCTCGCCGTCCCACCAGGCGACCAAAGCCGCGTGATTGTGGATGCCCCGCCCCGCGGCGGCAATCACATCGTGGCGTCGGAAGAGCAAGACGTCGGCATCCCTGATCCCGGCCCGCGCCTCACTCAGCGTTGCGTACCGCACGTTGTTTCCGCCTTCGCCCATCGTCCGTATCTCCTCGTCGTGAGATCCCCGCGAGAACCGCGCCGTTCGTCCCATTCAGGCCGCTCAGGCCGCCCAAGCTCGCGCCCCCGGGAACCAGGTCGCCTGATCGTCGCCGTCGGATTCCGGGTCTGGCTGGCGTTCGAGATCGTCAGCGGAGGGGAGGCCCCACGAGTCGTCCGCGTCAGATCCCGCGTCTGCCATGTCGCCATCGTCCGGCTCGCCGGCGATCAGTTCGCCTCGGGCCAGCGCTGCGGCGCGGACGGCCAGGTAGCGCTCGTAGTGGGGGCTCCGCAGTTCCAACCGGAGGGGCCCGGCCGGCGTGTCGTCCGTCGGCGGCAATCGGCCCTCCGCTTGCAACCGCCGCACCCAACATGCCCGGCACGGCATTTCGACCAGGGCGCCACAGCCGGGACATCGCGACAGAGGGGGGGCGGGGTCGCTGGGATCGTTCTGCGGCGTCTGGGGTGTTTGCATCAGTCGCGCGGCGATTTTGGCCACCGTGCCGCGGCTGATACCCAGTTTGGCGGCAATCCCGCGCTGGCTCATCTTGCCTGCCCGAAGCAAACGCTCCACTGCCTGAATCCGCTGGGGATGCAACATCGCCTGTCACCCTTTGCCAACCGGCAGGCCGACCGACCGGTAAATATACGTTTGTACACCATTTGAGGCGAAAAAAAGCGACGAGCCAAAAGCCCGCCGTTCCGCCGGCATCCTCGCGATCCCACCGCCTTGGATGGGACCTCCGTGCCGGTCACGATGCTCGCATCTTACAACGAAGGGCGGCCCAGTTTCAAGCTTCGTGGACCATGGAAAAGCGAGGGCTGGTCCCCGTTCTGCCCCACCCCAAAGGAGTGTGCGATCTCCACCCCGGGGTTCCACCTCGGGCTGACGCCCGAGGCTCGTAGCGATTCGCGAGCTCGATATCGGCGATTTGGTTCCACCTCGGGCTAACGCCCGAGGCTCCTAGCGATGGCCGAGGATTCAAGGCTCATTCCGCGGTTGCCGTCGTGCGGTAGTTCAAGACGCGCGAGCGGCCAATCTCTTCCGCCCGGAGCCAAAGCGTGCGTCCCAGGAGCTGGCGGCCGTCGGGCAAGGTGTACACGTGGATCGCCCGTCCCAGGGCCTGCACCTCCAGATCGGCGCGCTGCCGTCGCTGGTCTGGGGCGAACAGTTCGCAGCGGAAGGAAAGGGCCTCGTCGGTCTCGTTGACCAGCGTTTGCTGCACCTCCAATTCGCCGGCCGCGTTCAGTCGCGTCCGCAGGTCGACGTACACGTCACCCAGCCCCACCTCCAACGTGTGAAAGGTGTCGAACTCGTAACGTCGGTCGGCTTGAAGAGAAAAATGGACCACAAAGGGCTGCGCGCCGGCCTCGGCATCTAGCGGCAGGGTCAGCATAAAGGGGATGGCGATCTCCTCGTTGGGCAGCAACTTGAAGGGCGTCTGGGCCGGCTCCAATCGCCATCCGGGATGCCCCTCCAGCCGCACCGTCCCCGAGACCGCTTGCGGGAACGCATTGCGAAATCGCAACTGGTTGGCCAGGGGCGTGCCATAGACGCTGGGGACGCGTGTGACGGCCAAATGGCATCCCTGCCGCCAGAGGGCGACCGGCAGATGCACGCCCTCCAGGAACCGCGGCAGGGGGCCGACGTCCACCCGCTGCTTGCCGTCCACGCGCGGCAGAGCGGTGGTCCGCCCCCACACGTCCGTCGCGGAGACCTCATCTCCCAGAAACAGCTCTTCCTGGTGAGGCTCGGGGTTCCACACGATCATCATGCCGGACTCGGCCTCGCCAAAGAGGACGTTGGGGGATTCGCCGGGCAATCGCACCGAGCCAAGCGGTACCCGGTCCCGCAGATAATGCACGGCCGTGCGCCAGGGGATAAACATTTCGGAGGGAAAGCCGTCTGGCCGAAACAGGCCGTATTGAGGATGGAAGGGATCGGGATGGAAACCGGCCGCGGCCCCGCCTGCCTTGACCGCCACCATGCGAAGCACAAGGTCCGACACGCGGACCGGCAAGGGATATTCTCCGCGGTTCAGCGGCCGCAGATCGACCCACAGGGCGGCACTCTTTTCGGCTGGGGAATAGGCGGCCAGGTAACGCTCGAGTTCGGCGGCCGTCATGGGCGGTTCCGTCGTCAATTGAAAGAAGGTCCAGGGCGATCTTTGTGTCATCGGTAGTGGCTCCAGCCAGTCCCATGCCGTACCTACCTGACCGTTGTACAGCACCTTGGCCACCTCGCTTTTCACGCGGCCGACAACGGCCTCGGGGCGCGATGCGGCGGCGAATCCCAAATCGTCGTCGCTCCCTAATTGCCATCGTCCGACCAGCAGCCCGAAACGGGCCAACGTCAATTCCAAGGAGGGTTGCCACGTCGTGGCCTCCGCGGCGAACAGCTCGGCGGCGGTGGGTTGGCCTGCCCACCGGCCCCGAACCGTCTCTGGCGGTTGGCAGAGAAGCCCCACCGTATGCACCCCCAGACCGCGAAGCCGTTCCAGAAACGCCCCTAAATCCTCGAGTTCTTGCGAAGCTGTTTTTTCATCGGTCCAGATGGGAAACTTGATCCATTTCACACCCGACACACGAATCACCTCCAGCAGATCGCGTAGATCAAGGGGATGTGCCCCCCGCGGCAGAGACCAGCCGAAAGGGGCGGCGGCGATTTGCGGGACGGGGGCCAACAAGGCAATCGGCACCTCCACGCGACGCCGTGCCCCGCGATCATTTTCCAGCGTTGCGTGCAACACGAAGTAGCCCGGCTCCGACAACGGCACGTCCCAGGTCACTTCGCCCAAATAGGGCGGGTTTTTTCGCAACGATTCGTCGTGTGGAATGGCCCCCGGGGCGAAGGCGGGCCGAATCTTCCACGGGAGGATCACCTGCTGCAACGGCGCGCCCTCCGCATCCCGTACTTCCAGGTGCACGGGAGGCGCGGATTCTTCGATTCCCGCCGCCGTGAACACCGCCTGAACCGCATCACCACCGGCGTATAACCCGTGCGGACGATTCAGCCGCACGCTCAAACGCGGCAGCCGACTCAAGGCGACCTTTCCGAACCACACCTGGGCCTTGAGATCGGGCTTGTCCGCGGGTTCCACGTGCAAGCCGACCACAGCCGTCTCCGCGTGCGGCAGGTCCAAGTCCAGCAGCCCCAAACGCAACAACCGCCAGTTTGCGTCGGGGACAATGGGGCCGGATCGGGCGATGTGCAGGAGTTCGTTACGCGAATCAAAAAAGCTCAACGTCGTGAAGACGCGATCATGCTCCAGCCCCTCGGCACGGACCCAGACCTCGACCACGTGGCTGAACACTGTGGATACCGCAATCGGCGGGGTGAACACGGCGACGGCCCCGCCGTCGATTCGGGCTAGGAGCGAACGCGGCGAGCCGGGGGACGGCTCCGGGACGATTTCTACCGTCATATATGAGGGAAAACCGCTCCCGATCCGGCGCGTCCAGTAATCCGGCCAATTGTCATAATTGACGTCCGCTGGTTCACTAAAATCGATACTGTACACCGGCTCCGTGCCCGACATCGGATCGGAATCGACCTGTCCCGCAACGATGCCGCCATCTGCCAGCCCAGACTCTGTGCCAGCGAAACCGGCCGGGGCTTGCGGGGGTTTCTCCTGGGCATCCCCGTCAGCGGACTTGGGAGACCCCGCTCCGGCCCCTATAATGGCTCCAAAGGCGAATAAGACCGCGGCCGCCACCGCACCGGCCCAGCGCCGCCGCGGAATTCGCAAGACATTTCGAGGGCGTTCCCCCGTGACGCCGCTGTGATGACAACTGCGGGAATGATGATCGGGGATGGGCATCGTCATAAATAAACGAGGAAACACAACACTAAACTGTCTGAAAATATGCGTAATCTAAAAGAGATAGGCAAGGCAATCGGTTTAACATACTCAATCGGGACTGCACTCAAGCCCCGGCTTTTCGGCGGGACGGTTATTACCTTTATTAGCTTGCGGAACCGGTAAACTAGGAAAAACAGCGAATCGGGGCATGGGAAGTGACGGGCACGCGACCGATTCGCCTACAACGGTTTCGGCCTGTCGTGCCGCTACAGGTTAACAAAGGATTGATTCGTGCTGAGAATTCGACCGGCATTGGACCTGGCATCCCTGCAATTGGATTGGCTCCCCGCCCTGGATACCGCGCGACGCCTCGGCGTGGACACGGTGGAGATCGATTTGCGTCGGCAATTGCCGTGGCGCGAATTAGGGCAGACCGCGATCCGCGAGATCCTCAAGCAATTGAGCGACCGAAAGGTGCGGGTCTCGGTCGTAAGATTCCGCACCAAAAAGGGTTACGATGAGGCTCAGGACCTGGATCGGCGAATCGAGGGGACCAAGACCGCCATGGGCATCGCCGCTGCCTTGAGGGCCAGCTTCCTCACCAACCGCCTGGGCCGCTGCCCCGCCCCCCCCCAAACGGCCGCCTCCGAAGCACAAAATCAAAACCCACTCATCGTCGAGGCCCTCCGCGATTTGATACGCCACGCCGAACGGCAAGGGGTCCTCCTGACGGCTGAGCTGGGGGAGGATTCCGGATCGGATCTCCAGACACTTCTCAACCAGTTGCCGGATGGCGGCTTGGGGGTTGACCTCGACCCGGGACTGCTCACCGTGTTTGGGCACTCGCCGCGCCATGCCGTCCAGACCGTTGGCCGAGCTGTGATGGTCGTTCACGCAACAGACGCCACCCTGGGAGGGGGAGCGGCCAATCGCCAAATCGTCCCCCTCGGATCCGGGGATGTGGATTATTCGGAGATATTGGGCGCTCTGGAGCAAACAGGGTATTCGGGCCATTTCTTCGTCCGCGCCGCTGGGAAAAGTCGCCCCATTGCCGATGTCCAGCAAGCAGTCGAGTATCTGCGGCGGATTTGATGCTCAAGGTGTCCCGACTTCGCCGGGGATTCGCTCGGTCCGCGGTTGCTACCATGTCTTCGTACCACGCCACCCCGCCAGATCGTACCATAGAGGCCGCCCCCCCTTCCGGGCCACCTGGCCAAAGCGAGCAGCCAGCTTCGATCCCCATGCCCGTCGCCCAAGGGGGCAGGCGGCGGAGCAAGGCCGTGCTTGCCGTTCGCGCGGCCGTATTCGGTCTTTTGACCGTGATGACCGCGGACCAGTTCTACGTGGTGTCTTTGCTGCCTCGGCCCGTGCAAGGCGGGTCCATGGCGCCAGCAGTGTATGGGGGCCACCATCGCATTCGATGCGACGAGTGCGGCCACGAATTTCCGGTATTCTCCATGCCGAATGGGGCCTTACCCCCTGTGGTCCCGTGCCCCCATTGCGGGCGGCGGGTGCGGATTGCTGAACACAATCGGACCTGGTGCCATGGGGACGTGGCTTGGATTGTTCGCAGTCCGTATTGGTTTCGCGGGCCGCGTCGCTGGGAGATCGTCGGATTTCGGTATCCCGTGGCCGCATCGCACCTGCTGGCGAAACGGGTGGTCGGGCTTCCGGGCGAGACGATCGCGATTCGTGACGGCGAGGTCTATATCAACGGGAGTATCTGCCGCAAGCCGTGGCCCGTCCTGCGCTCGATGCTGTCCCCCCTCCCCCTGGCTAGGGACTACCGGCAGCCCAGGGAATTGCCCTGCGAGGTCCGCCTCAGCTCGCCCGCCACCAACTACTGTTATTCCCATCCCGGCTGGGACCAGTTGGAGGTCCCTATCCGGGATCTGGTGCTGTTTTTTTCCTTGACGAGGTTTACGGTGGGGGCCCGCGGTGACAATGCCGTGCTTCGGATCCGCGCCGACGATGGTGACCGCGGCTGGACGGTCACCTTCGACTTCTTGAAGGGGCAAGTCGCGGCCGAGCGGGCGGGGCCTCCCGGCGGAGAAGATCAAACCACGCCGCACGCCAACGCCACAGGGGATCGCACGTCGGCGCAACGGTTCACGGCGCCCCTGCCCCAGGGTCTGAGGCGACAGGTTTCCCCGTCCGGCACGCAGTGGCCAATCCCCATCGCGGTTTCTCTGGCCGATCGGCGGTTGGTCGTGCTGGTGCGAGAGCAGCCGGTCCTGGACGTGCCCTACGAGCCTCAGCCACTAACCCAGGCTATCGTTCGCCCGTTCGTGATCGAGGCCGAGGGGGCTGCGGGAACGGTGGACAACGTCGAAGTGATGCGGGACGTGTACTACCTGCCGCCATACCCGACGGAGGTCCCGATGCCCGGCCCAATTCCGATGGGGCAGCAACGTGCGCCCGCAGCGCCGCCGGACGGTGTCTCGGAGCCGCTTCGGGTGATGGTAGCGCCGGCGGAGATGAAAGAGCCGCCCTTCGAGGTCCGCATCGCCGCCGACCATTATTTCCTGTTGGGCGACGATTCGCACACTTCGCTGGATAGTCGCTACTGGCGACCCCGATATGCGGTGCCCGCGGAGCACATCCTGGGCCGGGCCATGATCCTGCCGCGACGATAGCCCCGGAAGAAGCACTCTTCGCAGCCGCCTAGGATGCCCTGTAGGCACCGCCTTTCTCCGCCTACCCGGCGCTCGCCGAACATCCTCCGGTTACTTCGCAAAGTAAACCACGAAGGGCGTGAAGGGACACTAAGAAAAAATCCTTCGTGTATCTTCGTGTCCTTCGTGGATGTACTCATTGCCGTTTGGGTCTTTTTCACCTCGGGCTTACGCCCGAGGCTCGTGCGCCGGCGCCTTGATCCATGCTGCTTCCGGGATCAAATCTGAATCACCAAACCTGAGCCACCAGCGTAAGCTGGTGGTGGAAATGATCAACGAGCCACTAGCGTAAGCTGGTGGTGGCATGTCGGGCAACAATGCCGAGAGCATCACGAGAGTATCACGTTTTGGTGGTCTTTTCCACCTCGGGCTTACGCCCGAGGCTCGTGCGCATATGGAATGTCGAGGGTGCGTGCGATCATCACAATCACACTGCGCTCGAGCGGATCGCCATCACAGCTCGAATTCCCCGCCGGGAAAGACCCCCTGCGGCGGGCGCTGGATCGACACTTCCTTGGGCGGCTCGGTGGAGCGTTTGACGATCGGCACGTACGGGCGTTCGGGGTAGCCGATATAAAGCTGCCTTGGCCGATGAATCCGCTTGCTGGACGACATGTGCATCTCGCGCCAATGGGCGATCCAGCCCGGCAACCGCCCCAACGCGAACAGCACGGTGAACATGTTCTTGGGAATCCCCAACGCCCGATAGATGATCCCCGAGTAGAAGTCCACGTTGGGGTACAGCTTGCGATCCACGAAATAGGGGTCCTTCAGGGCGACCTCTTCCAGCTCCTGGGCAACCTGGAAGAGCGGGTTCGTGGCGGCCTGCTTGCTCAATAAGCGATCGGCCATGGCCTTGATGATCTTCGCCCGCGGATCGTAATTCTTGTAAATCCGGTGGCCGAAACCCATCAAGCGGAACGGATCGTTGGGGTCCTTGGCACGATCGATGAATTTGCCGATGTTGCCACCTTCGGCCACAATCTGCTCCAGCATGTTGATGCAGGCCTCGTTGGCGCCCCCGTGCAACTGCCCCCACAGGGCGTTGATCCCTGCCGCCACCGCCGAGAATAGATTGACGTTACTGGAACCGACCATGCGGACCGTGGACGTGCTGCAATTCTGGCCGTGATCCGCGTGCAGGATCAGGAGCAGGTTCAAGGCCTCCACGTGCTCCGGATTGATGTGATAGCGTTCGCTCGGCAAGGCGAACATCATGTACAGGAAATTCTGACAATAATCGAGGTGGTTTTGGGGATACATAAACGCCTGGCCCACGGACTGTTTGTAGCCGAAGGCGGCGATCGTCGGCATTTTGGCCAGCAAGCGGTACATCGCCAACTGCCGCTGATTTTCGTCCAGCGGGTCGAGGGAGTCTTTGCAGTAAATCGACAGGGCGTTGACCACCGAGCTGAGGATGGCCATGGGGTGAGCATCGGGCGGGAATCCGCGAAAGATATCTTTCATCCCTTCGTGCAGGAGCGTCCGACGACGGATTCCCTGCCGGAACTCCTCCAACTGTTCGGCGGTGGGCAGTTCGCCGTAAATCAGCAGGAAGGCCACCTCCAGAAAGTCGCAGCGTTCCGCCAGCTCCTCGATGCGATAGCCACGGTAGCGGAGAATCCCCTGCTCCCCGTCGATGTAGGTAATGGCGCTGGTAGCCCCACCGGTATTGGCGAAGCCATCGTCGAGCGTGATATGGCCCGTCATGGCATACAACTTCGAGATGTCGATGACGCGGTTGCCCTCCGTACCGACGCGGACGTGGAGTTCGTACTCTTGGTCTTGCAAAATCAGTTTGGCGGTATCACCCATGAATCGTTCCTTGTGTCTCAGCCAAGCGGCCAACGCTTCGCGTAGCGCTGCCGCACACACTCGCGAAAACGTATTTTAGACAGTAATGCCATGCCTTGACAACAATCGGTGGCGGCGACAGTACCACGGACCTCAGCCCACCAAGTCAGCGCCGGGTGCTCTGCGAGCGCTACGGGACCGGTAAAGGGTTGTGTTCATGGAGCGCCCCACGCGGTTGAGCCGAGGTGGCCCCAACCCGGCACGCGTGCGATGGGGCGGGTTGTTCCACATCGCGAACCGGCCTAAAATCCGGTTTCCGGTCGGCGGTTTCGACAAGGCCACTCCTCGGTCGGGAGATGTGGCCCCGTTTTCGCTTTCCAGGGCTGATACGGGATTCGCCTCGCGACCGGACCGGCGTGCCGCCGCGAAACCCTTCACCCCGATCCCTCGAATCGCCCCCCAGGCGTTTCCGGAGTTCGACCATTGCCCATGGAACGCCGCTTCATTCAGCAATTGGGCCCGCAAGAGCAGGTGCACGGAGTCTTTCGGGCCGGGAACAAGCAACTTCGCCCCAACCGGCTCGGGTCCCTGTATTTGCAGGTCGATCTCACGGATCGCACAGGCTCCATCACGGCGCGACTTTGGAACGCCAACGAGAACCACTACCGCTCGTTCGAGAATGGGGATTACGTCCGGGTGGAGGGGACGACGCAGGTTTATCAAGGCGCGTTGCAGCTCATCGCCTCGCGGATCCAGCGTGTCGATCCGGCGGAGGTCGATCCGGCCGACTTCACCCCCGTGACGCCGTGCCAGGTGGATCGGCTGATGAACCGGCTTGCGGAGTTGCTCCGCGAGATCCGCCATCCCGCCCTACGAAACCTGGCGGAGTGTTTCTTGCTCGATGAGGCGTTCCTGCGGGATTTGGCCAAGGCCCCTGCGGGAATGAAGTTTCACCACGCCTACGAGGGCGGCCTGGTCGATCACGTGGTCAATCTGATGGAATTGGCCCGGCTCATCGCCCCGCGCTACCCCGAGCTGGACCCCGAGCTGCTCCTGATGGGCGCGTTCCTGCACGACATCGGCAAGGTCCGCGAGCTGACTTACGAACGGGAATACGGCTACAGCGACGCGGGTCAACTCCTCGGGCACCTGGTGATTGGCACGCAGATGCTGGAGGACAAGATTCGCCAGGCTGAGCAACTGGCCGGTGAGCCGTTCCCCGCCGAACTGGCCCTGCGGCTGAAGCACATGATCGTGAGCCATCACGGGCAACTGGACTTTGGCAGCCCCAAACCGCCTATGACGCTGGAGGCCTTGGCCCTGCACTGCCTGGATCATCTGGATGCCTGGATGGCCGCCTTTCAGCAGTGCATGAAGGAAGACCCCAACGTGGGCAGCTCCTGGACGGCATTCCAGAGCCAGCTCAACCGCAAGCTGTTCAAGGGCCAGGGGTCGGCGACCTCTGAGCCGGGGCCGTGATTCCCCGCATGACCGGCCGCCATCCACCGGGGCGGCGCGAAGAAGCGTGGGGGGGCGGCCGTATCCGGCACCGCACGACGACGCTTCCAGCGATAACATGACTAACAAGAGGCGTCGTGTGCGGGCGTGTCCGGCACCTGCGAGAGCAACTGCAGGAATCGCTCCGCTGCCGCGGCGGGGTCGTCGGCCTGGGCAATGCCGCTGCTGACGGCCACGCGTTGGATGCCGGTTTCCAGGACCATCCCCAAGTTCCCCTCGCTGATACCACCGATAGCGAAGGCGGGCAAACGGATTTCGGCGGCTACCTGGCGCAAGAAGGCGGGACCCGGGAAATCCTCGAATCGCTTGGTGGGCGAAGGGAACGTCGGCCCACAACCGATGTAGTCCGCCCCGTCCAAGACCGCTTGCCGCGCCTGCTCGATGTTGTGCGTGGAGACGCCCACCAGCCGGTCCGCTCCCACCACGGTTCGCGCATCCTTGACCGGCAGCTCCTCTTGCCCCACGTGCACGCCGTCGGCCTCCGACAGGACAGCCAGGTCTGGGCGATCGTTCATGATGAACAGCGTATCCGTGCCTCGGGTGACCCGGCGGACGGCCCGGGCACGCTGGATCAACGTCCGGTCGTCGAGCCGCTTATCCCGCAACTGGATGACGTGCACGCCGGCCTGGACCAGGCTTTCGCACAGGGCGAGCAATTGTTGCTCCGAGGCCCCGGCATCCACGAGGACGTACAGCCTGGCATTGGCCAGCCGTTCCCGCGCCCACTGCGAGCGCCGGACTACCCGATGCAGCGTGTAGAGACGATAACGGAGCCTTTCCAGCGCGGCGGACAAATCCGCCGCGGTCCATTTGGCGAACTCTTCCAGCGAGCGGAGGGCCTCGCCAACACGCGAGAAATTGGCGTCCAAAAGCTGGGGCAAGTCCCGGCGGCTGCCCTCTGGCGGCCCCTTGATGGCGGTGCCGACATCGGCCTGGGTCTCCCGCGCCGCGAGCCTGAGGTCCATATCCAAGAACTTCAAGCAAGTGGCCAGCTCATGCCGCGCGCGTTTCAGCTCGCCGGTCAGAAACGGATCGTCGAGCACGAAGCGTACGTAGTCCTCCAGGACGCGAAGCCCCTCCATCGCTCGATTGGCTGAGGCGTCCAGTACCCGCATGGCGCGAAACGACAAATCGGGAGAGGGCTGGTCAGGCGGCAAGGGCGGGCTAGCGGGGTTAGCAGCGGAGGCCGCGGGGACATCCGGCAACGACTCGGACGGGGCGGCGTTGGAGCGGCCGGGAAGTGCCCCGACGGTGCCGTCAGGCAACCCCTCCCGCGGGATCGCGTCCCGTGGTTTGTTGCCGGCCGCGGGCACGTCGGAGGCTGTCTCGCGATCGACGCCGTATCGCGCATGGATTTGCCGCAGGATATCGGCGGGGTTTACGCCGTGGTCGCGCAACCAGGCACCAACGGCATGATCCCCGGCGGCCAGTCCCAAAAGCAAGTGCTCCGTGGAGAGGATCGCCGGCCAGTCCCCCCAATCCACCAGGGCGTCGATCGTCGCGAAACCGGCTTGCAGGTCGGGATGCAGAGGCGGCAAGGGGGCCTCGTATGCCGGGGGAGGGGCTGGCGAGCGGTGAAGCTCTGGCCAGGCTGCCAAGAGCTGCCCCTCGTCGATGCCGCACTCGCGGAGCGCGATCGCGGCCCGGCATTCTCGCTCCTCCAGCAGCCCCAAAAGCACCGCCTCCGCGCGGAGGCAGTCTTCGCCCTCCTCAAGCCGCCAGGTCGTCGCCGTAATCAATGCCCGCAAGGCGCCGGGCGTGAACTCGCGTCGCGTCTGTCGCATGGCGTGCCATCATTCCCAATCATATTGCCGACACAAACCGCAAACTCAATGTGACCGGGCTGCCGTGCCATTTCTCCATCGCGGATTGCCCGGTCCACTGTTTGGCCGCTAACGATATTCAACTCATTGAGGGTGTCCGGGAATTTGGCAGTCGTAACCTCTTGTTTTCAATGGTGTTCGGACATTTGGCCGCACGGTTTCGCGTATCTGTGCGGTTGAGAATCTGGATAATCTGCGGAATCCAATTCCGGGACACCCTCACCTCATTGCCTGGCCGCTACCTGGATCCATTTGCATTCATTCTAACGCCGATGCCCGCCGCCGGGGCCGTGCCCGTTCCAAAGACGCGGGACAGGTCAACTCGGCGGATTTCGGGGACCTGTACTACCATGCCGAGGATGGCGCGATACCCTGGGGCGACGCAATATGCCGCCCTGCGACGACGATAAGAATGGACGAGCGACACCGTCGCCCCTCTTCACGGAAGCGACCTCACCGCCACGGAATCGGCGTCGTCAGGCGGCGGGATGCGGACCCCTTCCCATCGCCTTGCGCAAGACCTCTTGCCGGAACCCGATGACCCAAAGGCGGCGAAACCGATGACACCTGCCCCAGCGACGCGAAACAAGCCCGGATGCAGCATCCCTGCGTCCCAATCCTTCCGGCGCCCGATCCGCGGTCCCCGGGCCAAACGGTGGTACCTGACCGATGGCTCGGAGCTGGTTCTGCTCATGCCTCTCCTGTTGCTTGCAGTGGTCGGGAAGGCCAATCAAGCTGCTGCGGCAGAGGACGGCCCGATCCTGCTGGCGCCATCCCTCGAGGATTTGCAACCTGCGCCGCCAAACTCCGCGCCGAGCGAATCCGTTCACGTCGCGCCGGCGCCGTCTCCTTCAGAGGCCGCGACCTCGGGTCTCCCCGGGCATTCGTCGTCCCCTGCTGATCGTCCCGCAAATTCGCCGTTTCCTGCTGAGCTTCCCGCAAATTCGCCGATGCCTGCTGATCGTCCCGTAGCGTCGCCGTCCCCTGCTGAGCTTCCAGTAAAATCGCCGATTCGTGCTGAGGGGCAGGGGGGCTGGGTCCGCGCAGGGACCGTTCAGGGCCTGGCAAGTCAGGGTTGGGCAAATCTGGCCCGGGCAAATCAGGGCTGGGCAGAAGGTGAGACGCCCGCAACTCCTGGCGAGCCTGCGGGATCGCTCGGGTCGCCGTCCGTGATCGCCCCGGCACCTCCCGTCGGCCAGCCGCCGGGCATGTTCTACGGCACCGCGCGTCCCCTGAGCCATCCTGCCGCGATGGCCGGGCCGTATGCGTCGAGAACGCCAGGCGGATTTTCGTCCGGCGGGCAATCGTCGTATACGCCGTACCCGGGGGCCGGGGCCACCGCCGGCGCCCTGCCATACTCGCCCCCGGGGTCGCCGATCGTTCCACCACGGGAGCCGGAGCGGGGCTGGTTCGGGCTCCCCAAGCTGGATCTGAGCAAGCTGAAGCTGAATCTCGACAAATGGTTCCAACGAAAGCCGCGGCCACAAGGGCCGGCGACACCTCCCGCCCCCGCCATGCTCGTTCCTTCCAATCGTTATGCCTGGCGGGGAAGCCCCTCCGGGAATGCCGCTGCCGGTTACCCTCCAAGTGCTGATGGCAACGCGATACGACAACCGGACTGGAACCACGTCGATCCCCCGCAAACCGGCCTCGGCAGCGGTGGCAGGGGCGTCGCGTCTCCGAATGACGGTCTCCCAGTTACCACCCCGGGCATGGACAGGCGGACGAGATGGCCTTCCTCGACCTGGGACCCCCGCAATCCGTACGCGGCCCCTTACGCTGTACCGCCGCAAGCCGACGCCGATGGGGGTACCCGGCTCCAGGCCTTGCCGCTGACGGCTTTGCCGCCAACCGAGCAGCCGGTGGGAGCGTCTTCCGCGGCAACCCCCAGCTCGGTGCCGGGCGACCCGCGATTTGCCTGGCGAGCCTCGAACGGTGGGGTGGCAACGTCGTCCGGCAGCCCGGCTGTCAGCCCCGCCCTGGCCCCCGCCAATGCGGAGGGGAGTTTCTTCGGCAAGCCGAATTTCTGGGATCGCGTGAAGGTGTGGTGGAAAGATGTGACCACTCCGCGGCGAGATCGGCCGCGAACCGCGTTCTTGCCGCCCCGCCAGGCCTGGCAGAATCTGCAAAGTCGGCTGCAACCTCGCCCACAGATCCCTGGACAAGACCCGTTCGCGGCCCAACGTGGCGGATGGGGAACGAGCTACACGTCAGACCCTGCGGCAATGATGGGATACAGCCGCTATTCGCCCGCGATCCTCCCGCCACCCCCGCCGCACTTGCCGGGAAGCATACCTCACTGGTAGCTGCGACTGGCCGCTGCGACTGATCGGCGCGGCACGCCTCGATTGCGGCCGGGACCGAGCGAGGTTCAAGGCAACTCGAGTCGCCGGGCTGGGGCGGTCCACGTGGACGAGGCGTTTGGCGAGGATCGCGCCGCCAGCCGGCAACGGTGGCGTGCGGTCCTACGATGGAATGTGTACCGCCGCCTTGCCGCCTTGTGTCCAGGCATCAGCGGTGGTTCGCGTAATCGGCCCCCATGGACCGCTTGGGCACTTCCACGATCATCGGTTGAAGATCAAAGGGGATGTCCACGAGCCGCTTGGGCTGATAGCCCACGGAATTGGTGCCCGCTGGCCCCTGCACGGGTTCCGCGGCAAAGGTCTTCATGATGGTCACGATGCGGGGATCCAGCTCGTTCTTGCCGTCGGCGCGGGGCGTGCCCAACGAAGCGAAGCTGCCGATGGTCACGATGCTCGCGCCGCGATCGTGGAATTCGTAGGCCTCGTAACCCTTGGCGCGAAGGGCGAGCGTCAATTCGTGGGCCCGGCGTGCGGCCTCCGCCAGTTTGCTCTCGAATTTGGTCTCGCCCCGTTCGATGGCTCGAATCTTCGCCTGGTCGATGATCACTTGACCCGTGAAATGGGCCACCTGCACCGAGTATCGGCCTGGGCAATTCAAAAGGTTGTATTCATAGCCGTCGTTCAATTCCAACAGAAACTTATCGAGTCCCTTTGGCGAGAAATACTCGTCGGGCAGCAAGGGATTCGTGGTCAAAAAGGCGTGTCCCATGGGGCCTTTGTGCTTCTTCTCGTTATCATCCGAGAGGAGCGATTGCTGGATGGTCCGCAGGGCGGCCAGGGTCCGGGAAGTGGGCGCCTCGGGGCTGGCCTCCAGGGATTGCGGGCGGCTGTATTTGATCTTTTGCAGGGTCTGCTGGGCCAGGGGGTCGTCCACGGAGGCGAAGTCGCCCACCAAAACGGCGATCTCGCGGATTTCACTCCCCGCACGATACTGCCACGCATTCCGCTGGCTTTTGTCCTGATCGAGGCGGAACTCCTTTTCGTACAAATAGGCCTTCATTTTGTACCGCTGACGCAACTCCAGGACCAACTCCTTGGCCTGGTCCTCGGCCCGATCCCCCGAAAAACTGCACGCCATGATCAGCCACGGCCCGTCCTTTTCCGTCAGGCGGTAGTCTTTCTGCGGGTCGGCCTCGACGCGGGTAAAGGTGAAGAGGTTGTCCCAGGGCGCCGCCCAGGTCTTGCCTGCCGCAATTCCCACAAGCACGACCGCCGCAAAAGACGTCCATCGCAGGAGAGGAACAAGCGACAAAGCGAATGGTCGGTGTTTGAAAGCCATCCTCGGCCTCCTTGCCAAGTCTCCAAGGGTCGATTGGGACCGCTTCGGGGCGCCGCTGGCGTCCCGGGCAGGCAACGTCTGCCCACGGCGACGGGCGCCAACCGGCGGATCGCGGGGGCGGTCCGATCTCGGGAATCCTTTCCACGCGGCGGATTGTACCGAAATTGCTGGGGCGGAAAAAGACCGGTTCGACCGGGTTTCCATACCAAATCGAAGGTTTCCACATCGGACTGACACCAGTTTCCACATCGGACTGACGCCCGAGGCTCCCGCGCTCGCGCGGCTGTCCGTATCGTTCGCTTGCGCCGAGCGATCCGCGCAAAAATCCGATTCGCGCAAATCCGAGCCACCAGCGTAAGCTGGTGGTGGAACGCCACCGCCGTCACCATCGCACGCCACGTCGGTCGGCGCGTTTTCTTGGTGCCTCTACCTCGGGCTGACGATCCAGGCTCAAGCGGCGAGGCGATCCGCTTCCGAAGGCATCACAGCGATCGTGGTGGCAGGGGACGTCTCGGCGGAACGCCGGCTCACAACGCTCCAGCGGCCTTGGGAGTCCCGGCGATAAACGATGCCACGCCAGACGATGGTGCGCCGCAATCCACCGGAGATCAATGCCAGCCAGCCCACCAGGGCCAAGACCGGGGCCAATAGAATATCGGCCAGGAAAATCGCGCCCATGCCGCGCCATTCTGTGGGGAAATAGGTTCGCGTGGCCCAGGCCCGGCACACCGCCCGCAACGCATAAAGCACGTATAGCAGGGCCAGTGACCACGCCGCCAGGAGGCGAGCGGTGGGAGACCAGGCCATCCCCGCGCAGGCCGTCAATCCCCAAAACGAGATTTGGGAAAAGGACTGCAACAGCACGGCGGCCCACCACCAGCGGGGCACAACGTGCCGCGCTAGAGAAAACTGTCGTTCCAGAAAGGCCAGCGTCTGCGACAGATTCCAATGGTTCCGGGTGGGGATGATGCACGCCGGTTCAAACTCCACGCGCCGCCCCGCGTGCTGAAGGACATCGGCCACCTTCAAGTCGTCGCAGATCGTCCCGGCCCAGGCGTCACGGATGTTCAGCTCCTCAAACGTTGTCCGAAGGATGGCCCAAGAGCCGCCCCACACCAGGTTCGGGGCACTGCGTCCCAAGAGCACGGCGTAGCCCGCGTTGATGGAGTACACGACCAGGTCCGCAATCCGAAGGCCGTTGGCCAGGAACCAGCGATAGCCGGTGACCGATGCCGCTTGCGGCTCATCCAGCCGGGCCACCATGAGCCGCAACCAGTGTGCGGCGGGGGCTGCATCCGAATCGGCGAAGGCCAGCACCTCCACGTCCCGGGGGAGATCGGCCGTGGCTTGGCGGAGGTTGTGCACCTTTTGCGCCTCGCCGGTCGTCTCGCCCGCCACCAAGACTTCAGCGTGCGAGTGGGGATGGGCGGCGATCAACTCGCGGATAACCGCATACGCTGGGTCCGCCGCCCGCTCAACGACAAAGCGAATGGAGTAATTCGGGTGATCCTGCCGAAAGAATCGCTCCAGATTTTCGGCCAACCCCGGCTCCGCGCCCCGGCAAGGGACGATCAGTAGGGTCCGTCGCTGCGTCTTCAGCAGCGGAACCCCGCGGAGTCGCGAGGCCGCGAAACGCCGATGCTCGTAGGCCTGTAGTAGCAGCAGCGCAGCCTGAGCGCAGGCCACGGCTGCCCAAAGCCCGAGAACAATCGTCCAAAATCCGTCCGTGGATGCCAAGTAGCGCGATCCCTCTTTGGGTAAGAGAGGACTACTCCCTGTATTCTCTGCGGCAGAGGATCTCCTGCGGCGCAGAGTGCCGTGTTCCCCCCGGCGCAGACAGCGAGTGCGTCGCCCTTGGGGCCGCAAGGGAATTGCCAACGTAGCATACCCGTCTTCCCCCGCTGCCGTCAATCGAAGTTGCTCGCAGAAAGCCCGGCGTGGGGAGGGGCGGTGGGATGGATCGGGCTAGGACGCGACGCCCCGGCCTCAACCGCTCGTCGATCCCGACACGGACACTTGCTGGAAGTACGGGGCGGCAGCCGCGGCGTGTTGGCGATGATAGCGCCGCCGGACCGTGTTGCCATAGAAGTGCCCAAAGCGGTTCGGCCGAGCTAGAATCGGCATGGAGCGGATTTCCTCCCGGGTGAGTGCCCGAGCTGCCGGGTCCGCAAACACCGGCTGCGGCGGCGTCGCGCAAAACGCTCCCAGAATGATCCCGACGATTAGGATGTGGCGGAGATAACTTCGCATGACGTCCTCCTCATGGCAAGTAGAATCAGATTTCAAAGCAACCTCCGTGAACACCCACGCGAGCGACTCCCTCCATTCGCTATGCTTCGGCAAGAATGCGGCAGGAGTTAGAAAGGTGGGAGAAAATGGCGGACATACACAGCTTGCTGAGTATTCCCAATGGGCAGCGGGTATAGGGGAGGGAAAGTTTGGTGGATTTTTCGCCCTTGCAGAGCGGGTCGCCAGACCCTATTTACCCAATATTCCAAATTCCTTGCTCTGACAAGCCGGGGGTGGTCCGCCTCTCCGATGCGCCGTCGCTTCGGTCGGCACCTTTTCGTGGTGTCGCCACCCTGGGACGTGGTGCCTCCACCCTACCCCACACTTCCTGGACGTATTCTTGTGTAAATCATTACTGCGTAAAAACTTTCTAACGATTTGCACTGCTTACTGTAGTCATGTAACGGTTTTTCGTAAGTTCTTATCCTTTAATGAGTTGCGCGCTTCGCCTTGTACACAGAAAATCATCGGAGAATCAAGGTGTTCACTTTGCGGACATCGTTGTCTTGCAATTACTCGCAATTAGCATCCCCCTAGTTCGTGGAGGGGGAGTTTGGCTTAACAACCTGGTGGAGTACCCGTGGTGATAAACCCTGTTCTCGCCCTCGCAAGATCGGTTTTCGGACCGAGGCTGCCGTGAGAACACTACTTGCCATTACTCACCCCTGTCCACGCGAGCATCAAGATCGACCGTCCAAAACGGTCCTCGATCTGGCAGTGGCGGAGGTAATGCGCGTACCCGGCGATTCCTCATGTCGATGATGACCTCGTGGTAGCCATCCCCATCTAAATCCCGGGTGCACGCAAATGGCCGTCCAGCCATGAACAGCACTCTTGTTTCGGCTTGGCCGTCGGCGTCGGCGTCGAGAAACATCCTCATCACATGCCCACTGACCGCTGAAGCCTCAACCCACAAGTTGTTTCGCAGATCGCGTCTTGTACTTGCGGTATACATGCTCGTTTTCACTCCCTGGTCGGTTAATCGTGAAAGGCTTCCTACGATGCAGGTCCCCACAAAAACGGTAACCACGCCCATAGAGGCTACCCCCAGTACTGCTGACGCAAGCAGCCACACATCTTGCTTTCTCGCCTGCATAACGCCCCCGCCACAATATCCAGAACATTTTGCTAAATTACAGGAACCGCCACATACTTCTTTTATTCAGGGCACTTCTACACAACCCGCGATTTGTTGCAACATATCGCCTCCTGCGTGTCTATCGAGAAGGTTATATGACTATGTAGCCGTTGCAATGCCTTCTCTGTTCTCTATGTTATCCGTGTTATGCGTCCGTCGCGCTACTGGATAGAAGTATCTCTAGGTCCTTCCACATCGGATTGCGATAGAAGGGTCGATGCGAAGAAAAGGGGCTTGGCCGGGCGGCCGGGGCCTTCGCTCTTTGGATAGAACGGCTCGTTCAGCTTGAGCAGGGTCGTCCACGGCATGACGAGACCTCCCAGGGCATGACGCGATTCATCATCCGCAAAAACTCGTGCCGCCGCGTCGGCCTGCGAATCGCGTCGAAACCCGAACTGGCACACGGCCGCTGCGCCGTGCGATTCGCTTGCGCCATACTCGCTGCTCACCCTGAACGTGATAATACTCCTTATATCTCTATCGCTTGCTCGCACGCATGCTGCCCAATGGATAGTCTTCCACGACGTATACCATGTCCCCCGCACCTCCACAGCGGGGTTATTTGTAGGTATAGATAGCTACCGCCGGATGCGGCGGCACAAAAGCAAACATCCACGACCACAAGGCCCACAGTAAAAGCGAGACTGTAATCCACCATCCGCACTGAATAATACATTCCTGGGCGATCACGCGCCGGTACCGAATGGCGACAACGCTACAACACAACACGGTCACCGGGAGTATAAAAAGGTACAGCGAGTAGTGAAGAAAGGCTTCGCAGGCAGCACACAGAACCAACCGCATTCCCCAGACAGAGCCATAGTAACATTTAACAGCTTCCCTCGCAGTAAGACTGTACAGGTACACGAAGCCAATGGTCGTCGCCAAGTTCGCGACCATGCCAACCAAACGTACGATTTCTTTCCCACGGTTCATAGCTTATATGCCCTTCATCAATATCAGCGGAGACGCGTTACGCCCGGCCGATAGGCGGAGCTAAAAAGCCAACCCGGTGGAGAGGCCGGCACTTGTACAACCTTGCCCGGGCCGACTAGCGTGCCATGGTCTATTAACACTTGCAAGGGATTCTCATGAAATTCGAAAGATACACATCCCAGCACGTACTCCATCGATACTCGTATGCCTAATCTAGTATCACATAATTCCGCACTGCATATGGCACAGACACTGACGTCGTAAATTTGTGGCGTAAATATTTCCGAGGTGTGAGGTGCGTCGGCGAGTGACCCTGGGCCGAAAGGACGCTGCCCAGTATACTGCGGAAACGTGTAACCCTGATTGTCCGGTGCCTGCGCCGAATCGAAGTGCGCAGGAGTACCCGCTATCAGGGTTATCCCGAATCCTCCGCGACTGCGAATAGCTTGTGTCAAAACGACCGAAGCGATGCAGACTCGCGGACCCGCATGGGACGTTCGCTCGCATACACCTCTTGGACGATTAAACCGAACACGATACCCAACCCGGTGTTCTCCGACTGCGACGTGGGCCAGATTGTTCGGAGGAACTTCTAACACTGCGAGGTCTATTGAGAATGACCCTGCAGGGAGTGCCACCGGGTCGGGAAAGGTGATATGCAGCGACGGCGGTGCAAGCTCTAAGCCTAGTGGATCGGAGTGTATCCTAAGCCGGTTACCGACGTACCGATACAGATTCCAATCGCCACCATCAAACCCTATCGGGTCCTCGCTCAGCCAGCTTCCCACGGCCGGGGCATACCAGCGGTGGAGGTTGTTTTGCAGGCCGATGTCGGGAT
>DYLS01000070.1 GCA_020721965.1 Blastopirellula marina
TTGCGCGACCATAACTTCTGCCGCGAGAACCGGCCAAAAACAAAAAGAAGTTCGGCCTAACATGTGTTCACGATCATAGATGAAAAGTAAACGGGACGTCCGACATGCGGGCGTCCCGTTTCTATGGTTACATTCGTTGCATCCCCAGATGTTGCCCGGATCGCGGGCGGCAGGGGTCAGAAGTCACCGCCGGGTCCGGGAGGAGGGGTCTTCTCCTCCTTCTTGGGTTTCTCGGCAACCAGGGCATCGCTGATGAGCATCAGCGTGGCGACGCTGGCGGCATTCTCCAGGGCCGTACGAACGACCTTGGTGGGGTCGATCACCCCCGCCTTGACCAGGTCCTCGTAGGTGTTGGTCAAGGCGTTGTAGCCCATATTGCCTTTCATTTCCGACACCTTTTCGCAAACGACGCTGCCGTCTTGACCAGCGTTGGCAGCGATCTGCGAGATGGGGGCCCGGCACGCCCGAAGGACGATATCGAACCCCACTTTTTCGTCAGTGGAAAGACCTTCGGACTTGGCCTGTGCAGCCGCACGCAGAAGGGCCACGCCACCGCCCGGTAGGATGCCTTCCTCGACAGCGGCGCGGGTAGCGTGGAGGGCGTCTTCCACGCGGGCTTTCTTCTCTTTCATTTCGGCTTCGGTTGTGGCGCCCACATTCAGCTTGGCTACGCCGCCCGCCAGTTTCGCCAAACGCTCCTCCAGTTTTTCGCGATCGTAATCGCTGGTGGTCTTTTCGATCTCGCGCCGAATCTGCTCGATGCGACCCTTGATCTCCGCGCTCTTGCCCGCCCCTTCGATGATGGTCGTGTTATCCTTGTCGACGGCGATCTTCTTGGCCCGGCCAAGTTCGGCCAGGGTGACGTGCTCCAGCTTGCGCCCCAGGCTTTCGAAGAGGGCTGTGCCGCCGGTCAGGATCGCGATGTCCTCCAGCATCGCCTTGCGGCGATCGCCGTAACCGGGGGCCTTGACCGCACAAACGCGAAGCGTACCACGCAGGCGGTTGACGACCAGCGTCGCCAGGGCCTCGCCGTCCACTTCCTCAGCCACAATCAACAGGGGCTTTCCGGCATTGACGATGGCCTCCAGCAGCGGTACCAACTCCTTGGCGTTGGAGATCTTCTTCTCGTGAATCAGGATGTAGCAATCCTCCAACACGCATTCCATCCGCTGGGGATCGGTGACGAAATACGGGGAGAGAAATCCGCGGTCGAACTGCATGCCCTCTACGAATTCGACCTGGGTCTCCAAGCTCTTGCTCTCGTCCACCGTAATCACGCCATCCTTGCCCACCTTGTCCATCGCCTGCGCCAACAGCTCGCCGATGGTCATATCGTTATTGGCGGCGATGGCGCCCACCTGCGCCATTTCCTTGCTGGTCTTGATGGGGATGGACATCGACTTGAGCTTGGCCACGATCTCATCGACCGCTTTGTCGATCCCCTGCTTCAAAGCGATTGGGTTGACGCCGGAAACGACCGCCTTGAGACCCTCCGTGAAGATGGCCTCGGCCATCACGGTCGCGGTCGTCGTGCCGTCGCCTGCCACGTCGCTGGTCTTCGAGGCGACCTCGCGGACCATGCGGGCGCCCATGTTCTCGTAAACATCCTCAAGGTCGATCTCCTTGGCCACCGTGACGCCGTCCTTGGTGACTGTGGGAGAGCCGAAGCTCTTTTGCAGAATGACATTGCGGCCGCGCGGCCCCAGCGTGACCTTGACGGCTTGCGCTAACTTATGCATCCCGCGACGAAGGGCGTCGCGAGCCTCTTGATCGAATGCAATCATCTTTGCCATAGACCGTGTACTCCTTATGTTCGTACCCTTTTAGTGGCGGCCAACACCCCAATCAAGGCCTGTACCGCCGATTGAGTATTTCCATTGCGGGCGAAAAAAGAGTGGACATCTATCCCGCTTCGGTCACTCTACGACGGCCAGGATGTCATCCTCGCGGAGCAATACCAGCTCGCGGTCGCCGACCTTGAACTCGTCGCCCGCGTACGAACTGAAGATCACCCGGTCCCCGACCTTGACCTGCATGGCAGCACGCATGCCGTCGTCGAGGAGACGCCCCTGGCCGACGCTGACCACGGTTCCGCGGGCAGGGCGCTTCTTCGCCGTGTCGGGGAGAACGATACCGCCGGCCGTGGTCTCCTCCGATTCTTCGCGTTCTACCACGACCCGGTCTCCCAGGGGTTGCAGTTGAAGCTCAGCGTCTTGTTTGCTTTCCGCCTTCTTTTTCGCCATGAGATTGCTACCCTCCAAAGGCTGTTAAACATATCCGAACCGAATTCACCCACTGCCGCACCCGAGTCGCGAGCCGATGGTTTGCGAAAAGCTCGCGGGGCGCGGTGAATCGTCTCCCTCAACGTAGAGGATCGGAACACCCATCGTACGGTGTCAACGGGCCCAACTTCCCAACCCCTTTTGAGCATGAGGTTGAGGATAATTTCCCTAGCAAACACTATGCCGAGATTTATTGTGTTTCATAAGTCTATTGAGATAAAGATGTTGCGTCGCCGCATCTATTCTTGACTTCGTTTGGACCTGGGTTTTCGTGTGCCAAAGCCGACCAATAGGGGGAAGAAATCTGCCAATTTGGCAGCGGGTCGCATAATAGGGTTGAGCGACCTCGCCCACGCTAGCTCCCGGGCCGGTGTCAACTGGGCCAAGTTTCCGGCCATACACATGGTGGGGAACAATCTGTAAATTGTTGCAAGAAAACGATTTACGCTAAGTGAGCAGCCACATTCTCCGACCGTTATCCGCCCCTAAGCCCCCCGCGAACTAGGGGGATGCTAATTGCAAGTGATTGGAAGAAAACGACTTACGTCAATGAGGCGTCCTGATTCTCCCCCCGTTTTCTGAGTGCAAGGGGTATCGCGCAACTCGCTACAGGACAAGCGCTTACGCAAAACCATTACATGACTACAGCAAGCAGCACAGATCAACCACAAGTCGTTACGCAGTAATGATTTACGCAATAATACGTCCAGGTAGTTTGGCGTAACAGAGAACATCGACGGAAAGTGACCATGAGCGAACAGAATTGCCAGCAGCAGGCTTCTAGCCGGACGGATCAAGTTCGCGGAAAAAGTGGGACGCTCCGCCGTCAGGCACTCACGGCTGGGCCGTTACGGTTACGCTTTTTCGGTGAAAATAGTCAAGCCAACTTCGCATGAGGGCGGCGCGGAGATCCCCGCCCGTTCGGCTCAGCTCCGAAATCGTCTCGCCCCAGTAAAAGCCGATCCAGCCGTCGGCGATGGATCGAGAGCCTTCCACGAAGCGATCGAGTTCATCGAGCTGGCATTGCAGAGGGAACATCTCCTCGACGACCAAAGGTTTTCCCACATCATAAACGGCAAGGGCGAGGAGGGCGCCATCCACATTTCCCCTTTCGGGATAAAGGTGTACGCTTGCGAAATCGAGTTGCGGGGCGACCCGCGGAGAATAGAAAATCGGCTTGGCTCCGGGAAAGACTGTGGCCCATGGGATGATACCTACCGTAATCAGGTGCTGGCGATCGTGCCGCCGGATCGTAGAGGCCATCCACTCGACCCACGTCGCCGCGACTTCTTCTCGCGACCTCCCTTTGAGGTCGAGCGTCAATCTTTGAACGAAGTTTTTTCCGCCGAACTCTCCGGGGAGGACCGGCTCGTTCATCAGGTCGTAACAGAAGACGGCAGGGCTGTCGCGGCAGGCCCGTGCTACGCCCTCCCAAAACCGCGCCTGGGCGGCCCAGCGATCTCCTTCGTCGAGGCGATCGTACCAAGGCGGGACATCGTGTTTGTGGTAGCAGCCCAGACCGGTGATGTCCAGATATAGCCCCGTCTCCTCGGCCAGAACTAGCAAGCGTTTAAGTTGCGCGATGGCGTCGGCATCGATCTCCGTCGGTAATCGTAAGAACCGAGCGACCTGCAAATGGATGCGGACGGTGTTGGCGCCGAGGGCCTTCATCTCCCGAAAATCCTCGCACACACGATCCCAGTCTTCTCGCCAGTAATCCTCGATCAGTCGCCCCTCGCGATCGTGGTCGTAATTGAATCCCCAAACGACGAATCGCCGCCCGCTGCCGGCGTAAACGAAATCGCGGCCGTTTGAGGAAATCCGAATCGCGTCCATTCGGGAAGGCGAATGGCCCAGGGGCGAGAAGCTCTCCGTGACCTCCGTGCTGCTTGGTTCGTCCGCGGCAACCGCGGACCGGACGTCCGCGAGGAGGCTCACGCCCGGCGGGGGTGCCATCGCGATCGCAACGAACCAAACATACAGTGCACGCCGCATGAACCTACCCTCCGGGAAAGATCGGAGATCTGGTGAACGGGGACTCGGCGTACTCCGCGCTAGCGACGGCCCACAGTCCTATAGCGCGAAGTTCAACTGATGGCATGGTGCGCCCGGCATACCTTGCGAGGCGATACGTCCCATTCCCACAAGATGTTGAGCCAAGCAAACAACCCTGCGATGTAGTGTTAGGAACGCGCGATTCCGGCTCCAACGCCGTCAGAATCCGGATTAGGGTTGTCAGCTTGGACAGATTCGGAGCGAGATTCCTCGCGGGGTATTTCGAGGCCCAACTGGTGAATCTTGCGATAAAGGTTGGCACGATGCAGTCCCAACCGTCTTGCGGCCTGGGTCAAATTGCGGTTTGTCGAGGCGATCGTTTGCAGGATGTATTCGGACTGGAATCTTCGCGTGGCCTCGGAAAGCGGCAGATGCGGGGCGACGCGCGGCGCGGTGGAAGGCTCTTTGGCGTCCCATCCCAGGTCTTCCACATCCAAGAGCGATTGCGACGAGAGGTAGGCCGCCCGCTCCATCATGTTGCGGAGTTCGCGGATGTTACCAGGCCAGGCGTGCTGTAGCAGCCGGGCCTTGGCTCGGGCGGTGAGTTTGGGTTGCGCTTTGCGGGCCCGAGCGGCGAACTCCGCCAAAAAGTGTTCCGCCAGGAGGAGTATATCCTCGCCTCGCTCCCGAAGCGGCGGTATCCGCAGCGTGACACCGTTCAAGCGGAAGAAGAGGTCCTCGCGGAATCGCCGCTGGCGAATCATCTCCTCCAGATTCTGATTGGTAGCGGCTAACAGCCGCGCGCGGACCGCGATCGGTTGCGTCCCGCCGACCCGAGTGATCGTCCGTTCCTCGAGTACCCGCAGAAGTTTGGCTTGGGCGGGAAGGCTCAGTTCGCCCAATTCGTCGAGGAAAATCGTTCCCCCCGCGGCGATCTCGAACTTGCCGGGCTTGGCTTGCCGCGCATCGGTGAAGGCTCCCTTTTCGTGCCCGAACAATTCGCTTTCTACCAGGGAATCGGGAATGGCCGCACAACTGACGGCCACGAAG
Source organism: Blastopirellula marina (assembly GCA_020721965.1). Classification (GTDB taxonomy): domain Bacteria; phylum Planctomycetota; class Planctomycetia; order Pirellulales; family Thermoguttaceae; genus Thermogutta. Next base: position 5,328 of record DYLS01000070.1, read on the forward strand.
GGTTGTTCACGCCGGTCGCTGAGATAGTGGATCAGATGGGCGGCGACTTCCTTGCCCGTGCCATGCTCGCCCAGGATCAGAACGGTCAAGTCGGTGGCGGCCAGCCTTTCGATCAGGGCGCGGAGGTCTTGGAGGGCGGGAGAGCGTCCGATGAGCCGCACGCTTTCCGCGGCTTGATCGACGATCCGCCGCCGCGACGTCAGCAGATCTTCGTAGTCGCGAGCGCTCTCCAGGGCCGCGGCAGCCTGATCGGCGAAACGGACGAGGGCCTGCTCATCGTCCTCGGTAAAGTTCCCGTTCCGCTTGTTGATCACCTGGAACACGCCCAGCGTGTGGCCCGCCCGATCCAGCAGCGGGACGCAAAGCAGGGTCTGCGTGCGATAGCCCAATTGGGTACCCACCGTGGGATCGATCCAGGCCTGTGCGGGCGAGTCGCGATCGACACGGAGGGGCCGGCCCTCGCGGAGCACCCGCCCGGCGATGCCACGGTCCTCGGGGATGCGAAGTTCGTCATCGACACCGAGAGCGGGGCGGCCCACCAACTGCTTCGCCTCGCGATCCCAGAGGAAAATCGTGGCCCGGTCGGCATCGAGGAATCCCGCCACTGCCCTGGTGATTTCGACCAGCAGCGGGCGCAATTGCCGCGCCTGATACCAACGGTTGATAATCTGAAGGAGTGTGTCTTTCCGCCTCAAATCCTCTTGCAGCCGGCGCCGGTGCGTAATGATGCGCCAGGCGGCACCGAGGGTGTCCAATGCCTCGGCGAGCAACTCCTCGTTGGCGGTTTCGGCGGTTCCTTCGGCAAATTGGGCTGACAATTGCAAGCCTTCGCCGGCACCCAAGCTCAGTTTACGCTGATGCGTGTTTCCAGGGCCAGCGTCATGCGTGATCCCCACCGCGGCGATGGTCTCCGTGCGATCATTGCGGAGTCGCAGGATCACCAAGGCATCGGCTTGCAGGACCTCTTGGAGTGAAGAAACGGCCTGCCGGGCCAAGTCATTGAAATCGTGGCAATCGGCCGCCGCTGCCAGAATGTGACGCAGGATGCGTTCCCATTCGACCCGCTGCGAGCCGCCGAGTTTCAGAACTTCCATGATCGACTTCCCCGCGTCGGAATTGGAGAAATTCGAGAGGAGCCCGACCACCCCCCTTGGATCGAATGGGCAGCCGATTCATCGCACTTTGTGACGAATAACAGTATGGACCGTATTGTATCGCAGCCTCCAGCGTGCCGCAAACCGGCCTCTCGGGGAAGGGGCGTCACCCGCCGCCGTTGGGAGGCGATTCACGGCCAAGGCCTGCCGGACTCAACCAAGCGGATGCGATTTCCCCCAGTCGTTCTTTAGATCGTTGTACGTGAGGAACTGCCGTACGGCAAGACCTCGCGGCCGCGCGCGGAAGGATGCGACCACACGCTGGATCGGCTTCCTTTTCGCGGCATGGCAAGACCGCCTTCCGTGTGCGGAAAGCTGCTCCTGGTGCGGGCACAGCGGGGCCGTGCTCTTGGCATAGCAAGACCTCGGGTCGCGTGCGGAAAGCCGCCGCCGATCTCGCCCATTCGCTGACTGGTCGAGGGAGTACGCGACGAAGGTGTCGGTTCGATAAGAGGCGGGGAGGATTCGCGGTGATCGCGATCGGGAAGGAAAGGGCGTCCAGCCGCGGGATCAAGCCCAGGTGTCCAGGGCAAGGCTCTCCGGAGATTCGCTTATCGCGGCGATCTCGGCCTGTGCGGACGCGAGTTTCTCCAGCCAGCCCAAACGTCGCTGCCAATCGGCGATACGCTGCAGGTTTCCCGCGTCGTTGTCGGCACCGTCCGCGGTCTTCGCTTGATCCAGAAGTTGGCGATAGAAGTCCAGGAGATCGATCTTCTCTTGGGGCAGGACGTCGGCCGAGGCCAGATCCTTCCGGATTTCGTTCAGCTCGCGAAACTGCTCGTCCGTCAACAGGCCCGCCTGGTGCAATTCATCCAGCAATTGGGAGAACTCCCGGGGCGTGATGTCGGTCAGGTCGTAGCGGCCCAGGATCTCGGCAGGCGAGGCCGGTCGGGAAGCGATCTGAGTCCACAGCGTATTTGGCGAGGACGAATCGGATTCCTCGGTCGCCACGAGCGATTCCAACAGGGAGGGGAGGGGGCTTTTTATCGAATCCCCGACCGCCTTTGCCGAGCCGGAGGCCTGGCTTTGGCGGTCCGTGTTGTCAGGAAATAATACCCGCCACAAGTTCAACCCCACTTGCATCGCGATAGCTCCTGTGCGGCAACCCTATTCGTATTCGTTGCGATGGAGGCCGAGTACCAAGAGGCGGTACAGCCGCGCCCAACGTTCTCACCCATTCAACGCTTAAGGTGACTCGTCAACGCTTAAGGTGACTCGAAAATGGTCTCGATCGGTTCCTCCTGCGCGTCGGTCGGCCCTTCCAACAGCATGTCGATGCTCGGCAAGGCTTCTTCCGGAAGTTGCGTGAAGTCCGTTTGGCGCTCCCGTGCAGCCGACGTAGGGGTCAGACCGTCTTTCGCGGAGCTACGGGGGACGACCGCGGGGATCGCGTGGGAGACTCCGCCCGGCGATGTGGCGCGTTGGCTCGCTGGACTCGCCGTGGACACCGGACTCGCCGTGGACATTGCCGGCGCCGGCTGCAAAGCGGTCGGCAGCCCTTCCCGGGCCTTCTGGATGCGCTCCGCCAGGTTCCACAATGTCGGGGAGACGTTGCGTGCCGCGACGCCGCCGGTGGAGTTGGGCGAAAGGTCGATCCTCGCCGCGACCTGCTGCGCGGTTGCACTTGCTTCCCGTTTGCCGTTGGAGGTCGTGGGGAACGGCGGAAGTTCCGCGGGTGGCGGCGCCGGTGTTGCCTCCTCGGTATTTTCTTCGGGGACGAATGGTCCGCCGCGGATCGGCCCGGGATCGATCCACAGACCACGCTCGTCCAATTGCATCGTGTCCAATTGGAAGTCCAAGGACATGCGTTGCACTTCGTAGTCCACCCAGGCCGCGAGGAAGGAGTTCTGGGCGTCTAGCAGGCCGGAGAGGGCTTGGACCACGTCGCGGGCAGTGGTGGCACCGAACCGGGGAGTCTCGCCAGGTTGCGGCGGGGCACGCAGCCTTTCTCCGGCAACGTCCGATTGTGCAATGGCCACGAGAACGGACGACCGCCGCAATTCGAACGTGTTTTGGCTCAGCCGGATATTCCGCAAGGTGTCGCGCAAGCTCTGAGCGATTTGATCCTCGAAGGCGTAGTAGTCGCGGCGTGCCCGCTGATAAGATATCAAGGCTGCCCGATATTGGTTCCGCTCCACAAGCCGAGTCAGAGGGGCGTCGAAGCGAAAGCCCACCTGCAATTCCCCCGTGGTACTGTGGAAGCCGAAAGGATTATCGCCAATGGTGCTCATATCGCCGCTGAAGGTCACGTCTAAATCGCTGCGGAGGCGGTTGGCCGCGATCTGGATTTGCCGCCACTGATCCACCAGGGCCGCGCGGGCGTTCATCCAATCCAGCCGGTTGCGGCGGGCGATTTCCAATGCCTCTTCCGGTGACGTTGTGACGGGGGTCAGCGAAACCTGGTCCAACCGTGCCCGGACCTGAATCAGCGACAGGTCGGAGAGCTGGATGGTCAATGGCTCCAGGAGATCGGAGGCCAAGATTTGCCGGGGCTGGGCCTTCAACGTTTCCAGCTCTTTCTCTTTTTCAGCGAGCCGGTCTTGAGCGGCTTGCGCGCGGACACGTGCATCGACGTAGCGCTGTTCCAGAAGCGGTAACTCGGTCTGGTTCGCTTGTTCCAATTGCTGCTCGATCCGCTGCACTTCGGCGGTGGCGGTGTCGGCTTGGCCGCGGAGTTGGGCCACGGTCGCCTCGAGGTCAGTGAGCAATTTCTGGGACACCGCATCCGGGTTGTCCAAGAACTTCTGCATCTTTTGAAGGGATTCCCGCATCGGCTGCCTCTCCGCACGAGTCTCTCCGCGAACGCCAGGGATGGAACCTTCCAGCAGCAGTCGATAGTTTTCCACCACCGTCTTGAATCGCGATTGCAAATCGCGGATGGCGGATTCTGCGTCCAGTCCGCTGAGCAGGGCGGAGTTCGATTTGCCGTACAATTCGCGGATGTTCGCCTCGCGCTGCGGAATCATCGCGGCGAGCCGTTCGAGGTCGTTTTTGACGACTTCGATTTGGTGCTGGATCGCCACTTGAAGGGAGCGGAGGCGATCGGACCAATCTGGCGGCAAAGGTGTTTCGGGATCGCGAAGTTGACGCAAAAGATCGTTGGCTTGCCGCTGCGTGCTCAGCAATTCGGGATCGATGAGATCGAATCGGTGGAGGAGGGAGTCCTCGATCTCGACGGGGACCTCGGGCGGGAGTCCCAGTTGAATCTTGAAGGCGTCCAATTGACTTTCATAGGCGGAGCGGAGGCTCAGCAGGCGGTTCTGCGCGTTCAAGAGGGATTGCAGGGCGAGGTCGACCTGAAAGCGGTCGATGCGGTCGGCTTCATGCGCGGCCAAGAGCAGCTCGTAAACGCCTTGCAGGCCCAGCACGTTCTGCTCCTGGTTACGGATCTGGACTTGGCTTTGCAGCAGGCCGAGGACGCCGCCGCGGCCGGCGCTGACTTGCGGGGAGAGCGAGCCGATGGAAAGGTTGCCCGACGAAGGCCCCGCGCCGGGGTTGGTGCCGGTCACGATCTGGAGGTAGAACCCCTTTTGATAACGGGCCATCTGACGGATGTTGGCCAGCAGGGACCGCTCCGCTTGGGTCAAGCTTTCGAGGACCACGGCCCGGCCACCAGCTCGCAGCAATGGTTGCAGGATCGAGAAATTGAGGATGGAAGCTGAGGCGTAGGAATCCGCCCCCGAAAATTGCCACACCAGCGAATTCGCGAAACCGACGAGCAGTTCGGCGCCGGTGGCCGTCAGTTTTTCGGCTCGCACGTCGGTATCCGTGTTCAAGCGGCTGATGGACCCGCTGGGCGAGCGATCTGGACCGTCGGCCGCGAAAAACGTCGAGTTCCCCCCGAAGAACTGTACATCGAAGCGGAATCGCTCGGCCGTTACGCTGAGAGCGGAAAGATAGAGGTTTTCCAAATTGCGTTGGTAATCCCGCGAGTGAACCAAGGCCAATTCCACCGCCTTGGAGCGGTCGAGAACGACCACGCCTCGGTCGTCTCGCGGCAAATACGCCCGCCAAAATGGATTCTCGACATAAAACGTGTCCCCATTATCATGCCAATGAGGCCAACCGTTCTTCCCATCGACGCGATGCATGAGTTGGTGAGAGACAGGGTCGTCGGGCGGCATAGGCTCCGCATCGGGGCAAAACGGATCGTACATGCGCGATTCACGGCTCGGGTAGATGCCGGTCTTCAGCAAATCCCAGCGGGAATCGACCTGGCCGCGATCGATCAACTGGCGGACCTCAGCGTCTGCATGGCGCCGATAGGCGGTGCGATGGCAACCAACTGTTACGCCGAGGACGCAGGTAAGCAGCACAAATACAAGGGCAAGGGGAAGCATGGTGCGTTTGTGCGGCAAGGACGTCATGACCCGGACCTGTGTGGGTAAGGTGGAAGACACGGGGCTTGTTACCTCGTTTCGCGACCAATGGATGCTTCCAGCCCGTCGGCGACCGTGCCTTTCTGCAATAGGTTCGGAATTTCGTTTGGGTAAACTTAAACGATTGTTTGATTTGTGCCTCATATAGGGGTTGCTAGGTTGGCATGGGCTGTTGTGGCTTGGTAAAATGGAGGGATGTTTGGGGAATGGTTAAAGCTTGACAGGGGAGGGTGCTCTAAATACCATCGAGCTAAAGGCTCGGTGGCAGCGGGATAGTCGCATTTGTGCCGTGTCCCGTGTGGGTTAGGCTGAAAAACCCTCGGCTTGTCATCGCTTGCGGCGTCGCGTCGTCGTTTCGGCGGGGTCCGCTGGGCAAGGATTGCCTCATCACCTTTGTTTAGAACGCTTTCCGTCCCGGATATTGGGGCCGTCGCTTGTTGGTGGGACCGCAATGAGCATTTGGAACAAAATCCTTGTCTGCCTCATCCTGGTTGCGTCCCTTGCCATGTGGTATTTGGGGATGCGGGCATTGGCGACGCACCGAGCCTGGCGCGATGCGGAAAAGAAATTACAGACGCAGTTGGCCCAACTCGAGGCCGAGCGGAAGACCATCCGCGAGGGCGACGGAACGCGAATGGGGCTACGGCAGCTCAAGGTGGAGTTGGCCAAGTACGTAATGCAGCGTGGTCGCGTCTGGTACAACTGCCATCCCATGCAGATGGCCGCCAACAAGGCGCCGGATGGAAGCGACTTCGTACAGATCAGCCTCAGCTTCGACACGTTGGGGCTGGGGGGGATTCCCGACGTGCAACAATTGCCCGTCGATTCGCAACTCTACCTGTTCGACGAGCGCCCCGTGGCGGACGGCGGGCGGTATCTGGGCAAGTTTCGAGTGGCTGCCGTAGCGCCCCGACAGGGCGATCAAGCGGCGCAGGTGGTATTAGAAAGCGTTTCCATGCTCACGCCTCGCGAACTGCAAATCATTCAGCGGGCCGTGCAGGGGGCACAGGCGTCGGAAACGGGTTTCACCGCGGCCGAACTGCTCCCCTCGGACGACCACGAAATCTTTGCGGGGATCCCTCGAGAGGAATTGGAAAAGATGCTGCCTCCTTCCGTCGTGGAAGAATACGTGAAGGACGGCAAACCGACCGATCCCAACAATCCGCAGTCGCCGCCCTTTGAACGCAAGCTCCGCGACTACGAATGGGCGATTTCATACCTTCACTACCGGCGTGCGACTATGATCGATGCGATTGCATCTGCCAACACGGATCTACAAGCACTGAAGTTCTCGCGGGCTGACGCTGACCGCGAAATTCAGGCCCGAGAGGCCGAAATTGCCCAGCTTAAGCAAGATCGGGATCGGGCCGTCGCCGAGCGGGATGCGGTTACCGAGCAGCTACGGCTGGTGGACGAGTGCCTGGCTCGCGTTGCCGCTCGTCGGGATGCACTGATTCAAGAGAATCGCCAAGTAGCCCTCGAAATCGCTCGCCTCCAGGCTAAGGCCATTGAGTTGATCGACCAGCGGACGCGGGCAATGGCCCAGACAGCCACGCCGTGAACCGCTTTGGGAAGCGATCGAGCGATCGTGCGGGCGGCGGGAGATGGTGCTCTGAAACCCGTCGGCCAAGAGCATGGTCAGGCCGCTGCCCACATCTTTTTTCCTCTTTTCGGTCCCGCGTGTCCGGTTCGGCACGCCGATTGGAACACCAAAGCGGTCTCTACTGCCGAATCCTTCACGGCCGAGCACCGCCAAACAGTCAGGGGGGCGAGCCGGTATTTTGGGTGGAACGGATCCTTTCTGTGGTGCCCCACCGCCATTGCAAACCACTATACGTTGCATCTAAAAGTCTCTGTCAATGCTATTTGTTGTGCCACAATGGGCGTGTGCAATGAGTGTAGGCGACCGGGCTCCTTACTGGGTTTTGTGATTCGGTAACCGTTTACGGGACCTTGGGGGAGCCACGTCGAGCAGGAGATCTTGTGGTTCCCGTGAGCAATGAGCGTCCGTAAGCAGGGCGTTTTTGTCCGCTAGCTCGTGAAAACGCCGTGTTTTCCCCAACGTTCTAGCCGTGGACGGTTACGTGATCCGCGAGCCGATTTGGAGAATCGAAAAACGATCGGCCGGGGAGGCATGTCCTCGGCCGATTCGCTATCCCTCAGTTGGCTCTTGTGGAGAAGCCGCTCCGGGCCAACGCGATCCGTGCGGCTCAGAACCGTTGCGGCTCAGCGCTCAGCAAGGTTAAGATTCAGAACCGTTGCAGCTCGGACGAACTCGCCAGGAGCCGTGGCGCGCGGCGCACCGTCGCCTCGATCGGGTCAAATCTTGATCTCGTAGCCCTTGCGGCTCTCCCGGGAGAGGAAGGCATTGGCTTGTGGATCATCCACGATTTGACGTTGGACGGGATCCCACTTCAACTCCCGGCCCAGCCGCATCGCGATGTTGGCCAGGTGGCAGATTTCCAACATGCGGTTGTGCGTCCAGACGTCGGAAATGGGTTGCTTGCGGGATTTCATGGAATCGATGAAATTGACGCTGTGGTTGACGCTAATTGGACCACCGTAAATCTGTTCCAGGGCGTCTTCGGGCAAGGGATTTTCCTCAAGCTCTTCGACGGTCTTGCCCGAGATGCGGCCGCGATTCACGAAGAAGCGGCCTTCGCTCCCCTCGAAGAGGATGCCGTTGTCGCCTTCGCTGGTGATCAGCAATTCCACCTCGTTGGGCATTTCCGCCCGAATGTTGAATTTCGTGGCCACGTTGTAGCGATCGTGGACGACGGGATAGCCGTCCTTGTATTCGCAGGCCAACTCGTAATCCAGAGGGGTGATCTTGCTCGGGCCGGTATCGCCGGCGCCGATGGCCCAAACGGCGATGTCAACGTGATGCGCCCCCCAGTCGGTCAACTTGCCGCCGGAGTACTCGTGCCAGTTACGAAACGAATAGTGGCAATTGCTGTAGAGGGGAACGCCACCGCCGTAACCGGTGCGAAGCTCCGGTAAAGCGCGGTACGGTACTTGCTGAGTGGGACCGAGCCAGAAATCCCAATCGAGGCCCTCAGGAACGGGGGCTTCGGGGATCGGCGGCGAAGCCTCCATGTCATTGATGCCGCATGTGATCTTCTGCACTTTGCCGATCCGGCCATGCTTCACCAAGGCCACAGCCAGCAGAAACCGCTTGTCGCACTCGGTACGCTGCATGGTACCGACTTGGAACACGCAACCGGTCTCTTTTACGACTTTTTCAATCAGCTTGCCTTCGTCGATTGTGAGGGTCAGTGGCTTTTCGCAGTACACGTCTTTCCCCGCATCCATCGCCTCCACGGCAATCTTGGTATGCCAGTGATCGGGTGTGGCAATCATTACCGCGTCGATATCCTTGCGGTCCAGTATCTCGCGGTAGTCCTTGTAGGCGTCCGGTTTCTTGCCCTGCCGTTGCTCGGTTTTTTGGACGTTTTCATCCAGCACCTTGGCATCGACGTCTGCTAGGGCCGCGAAGTCGGCAAAATCAAAAGTCTTCTGCGTGATGTACCAGCCTTGATTGCGCAGACCGATGGTGGCGAAGACGGGCCGCTCGTTGGGGGATTCGAAGCCCGCCGCATAACGCCGTGGCGAAAGGATGATCCCCGAGAAAACCAGCGCAAGGCTTCCTTGCAAAAAACGACGACGCGAAGCACGACTCTGGAGCATAGATAAACCCCTCTCATTCTTGACCCTGCAACCGGGGGAAGCCGGCGCGGCTGGTCATGGAACCGGAAACGCTGATACATCTGAAGGGGAGCTTGCTGACCTGCCGATTCCAGCATGCTCCTCTATACCTTAACTGCTAGTTTACCTGGATTAGCAACGGATTTCAGTCCGATACGAGGCCTGATGGCCAGTTGCGTCCCCTTCGCACGGGCGGTCCATTAGTCCTACAGCGCAAAGTCCGCCTGATTGCACGATGTGCACAGCACACCTTGCAAGGCGCGTAACCGTTCACGGCTGAGCTATAACGGAAAAGATTTGTGAAACAACGAAGGGTGTTCAGCGGCTCCCAAGGATTTTTCAGACGTTCCCAAGAGTTGTTCAGATGTTCCAGAGGTTCCGGAGGTTCCTTGAGTGTGGAACGGGGTGTCATTTCGACGATCACAGTAATGTCATTGCGACGAGCGCCAGCAAGGAGAAATCTTGCCCCTGTCGAAAAGGCTTCTCGCTTGGCAAGGTTCTTCGCATGGAAAGATTTCTCGCTTCGCTCGAAATGACAAGAGGGCGAGCCGTTTTGCCGTGATCAGAAACCCTGTCAACGGCTAGCGAGACGCTATGCCCCATTACCGCAAGATCAAGGATGCCCTATCACGGCGACATCAAGTATGCCCCATCACGGCGAGATCGAGTGTGTCCCGTCACCGCAAGATCAAGATGTCGAGCCACGCGCACAATCTTGCGCTGTCGCATTAGCAGATCACTGATCCTTGCCGCCGAGCGCGGACCGCTTTCGCAAAAGGTGATGATAATGCTGGGCGAAACGGTGGGCTTCGTCGCGGACATATTGCAACAGACGCAGCGCGAAAGAATGACGACTCAATCGCAAAGGCTCTGCGATGTCCGGCAGATGAATTTCTTCCTCACGTTTGGCCAGGCCGAGGACCGCGCGGGGGCGACGTTCCATGACCTCCAGCACCGCCATGGCGGCATGCAGTTGTCCTTTCCCACCATCGATCAGCAGCACATCGGGCATCGATTCATCGGTATCATCCTGTAGGCGCAGAAAGCGGCGCTGCACCACTTCCCGGATCGAGGCATAGTCATCCACGCCTTGAACGCTACGGATGCGGAAGCGTTTGTAGCCCGGCTTGAAGGGTAGCCCGTCGAGAAACTGAACGACGGCGGCCACCGTCTCGCTGCCTGCCAAGTGCGCGATATCGATGCCTTCGATGACCCGTGGCGACGCCGACAATTTGAGGACCTTTTGCAGGCCGGCCAATCCCTTGTGCGGGTCCACGTGGAAGACCTCGGGCTGAATGTGGACGTCCAGTTTGCCTCGCTCGTCGAGCTTTTCCAGGAATTCGATTTCATCCCGCAGCCTGGCTGCCTCTTCGAATCGCAAAGCGGCCGCCGCCTCTTTCATTTCGCGGCGCATGTCGCGAAGCAGGTCGCGCTTGTGTCCCTCCAAAAAACGCTGGAGACGCCGAATCGATTGGCGGTACTCCTCCTTCCCGATCCGCAGGTTGCACGGCGCTGTGCATTGATGGATCGAGGCTAGAAGGCAGGGGCGGAACCACCGCCAACGGGGATCGTTTTCCTCGATATCCAGATTGCAGCTCCGGAACTTGAAAACCTTTTGCAGGACTTGAATGGCCCCCCGCAACGCGCGGGGGCTGGTGAATGGGCCGTAGAGCTTCGTGCCTTTTTCCTGAGGTTCTCGGGTAAAAAGCACGCGGGGAAAATCCTCGCGAATATGGATTTCCAGATAGGGGAAGGTCTTGTCGTCCTTCAACTCGCGGTTGAATTTGGGTTGGATGTCCTTGATCAGCCGGGCCTCCATGAGCACGGCGTCAACCTCGCTCTCGGCCTCGATGAAATCGATATCGCGGATTTCACGCACCAGTTGGGAAGTGCGAGCATCCACCGCGGCGGCCTTCAAAAAATAGCTCCCTGCTCGATTCCGCAAGTCCTTGGCCTTGCCGACGTAAATCACGCGGCCGGCCTCGTCTTTCATCAAATAGACGCCCGGCTTGTGAGGAAAGCTCCGCACCTTCAGCGCGGCGGGCGAGGTGTCTGGCGAGGCTTCTCCGTCGGACATCGTGCTCTCTCCTCCGTGGTATGCGATACCGTGATTATACGTTGATCTGGGGTTTCGTTTCGGTTCAGGGGCGGTTGGGAGTGCCTTGGAGGAGTTTTCCCGTAACCGTTCACGGGGGGTAGTCGTTGACAGGCATTCCCTCACCGCAAAACGGCTTGCCTTCCTGTCATTTCGAGCGAAGCGAGAAATCTTTCAATGCGAAGGACCTTGCCAAGCGAGAAGCCTTTTCGACAGGGGGCAAGATTTCTCCTCGCTGGCGCTCGTCGCAATGACAGGGTTGGCGCTCGTCGAAATGACATTCCATTCCACACTGAAGGAGCCTCTGAGCAATCCTTGGGAACCTCTGAACGACCCTCGTTGTTTCACAAATCTTTTCCGTTATAGCTCAGCCGTGAACGGTTACGGTTTCCCAATTCTACATTGCGAAGTCCGCCTGATCGCACGCTGTGCGAAGCATGGATTGCCAGCGTTCATCCCCCATCACAATAAGGTGTGGAGCCAAGTCCCCCCCCGTGCCGTGGTACTGGCCGTAGTACGGATGGCTCCAAAAAAGGAGATTATTTTGACTGCTATAGCTGACATGGCAGGGCTACCAATCGACAAAGCGAGGAGCTTGAATTAGGCTGAAGGGTTTACGTGCCACCCGCGATCCCTTGCATCATTGGGAGAGGCGGGGACGGGCAAGGATGGGGGGCCTCGCTGCATCCGTTCGCAGAGTCTCCGCGCCGTTTTGGGGGCTACGGGCTGCCCGGCGACTGGAATCGATGCGGATGCCGCCGGCCGGCGTGACGACGGACACAGTCGTGGGCAACGCACGGGAGTTTTCTCGATTTGCATCCAGCAGTGGAAGGGAATTGACATGCCAGACCATGAAAAACGTGTTTTATTACGGGAGAAAGACCTTCCGAAGGCATGGTACAATTTGCTGGCGGATTTTCCCGAGCCGCTGCCGCCGCCAATTCACCCGGCCACGAAACAGCCGATTGACCCTCGCGATCTGGAGAGGATTTTCGCGGCCGAATTGGTCAGGCAGGAGATCAGCTCGGACCGCTGGATCGAGATTCCCGAGGAGGTCCGCCGTATCTATGCCATTTGGCGTCCCACACCGCTTGTCCGTGCCCGAAATCTCGAAAAGGCCCTGGGCACGCCGGCGCGGATTTACTTCAAAGACGAGAGCCACAGTCCTCCGGGGAGCCACAAGCCGAACACGGCTGTGGCTCAGGCCTACTACAACAAGATCGAAGGGATTCGCTGCTTGTCCACGGAAACCGGTGCCGGCCAATGGGGTTCATCTCTGGCCTTCGCTTGCTCCTTTTTCGGGATGGAATGCAAGGTCTTCATGGTCAAGGTGAGCTATCACCAAAAACCCTATCGGCGGTCGATGATGCATGTGTGGGGGGCATCCGTGTGGCCCAGCCCATCGCCGGAAACCGATTGCGGCCGGGCGATTTTGGAGCGAGATCCCGAGTGCCCGGGGAGCTTGGGCATCGCCATCAGCGAGGCGGTCGAGGTGGCGCTGAAGAGCGACGACACGCACTATACGCTGGGTAGCGTCTTGAATCACGTCATGCTGCACCAGTCCGTGATCGGTTTGGAGGCCGAACAGCAAATGAAAGAGGCGGGCGACTTTCCCGATGTGGTGATCGGGTGCGTGGGCGGAGGAAGCAATTTCGCCGGCCTAGCCTTTCCCTTTTTGCGACACAAGATTGCCGGCAAGGACATTCGGTTCATCGCCGTGGAGCCGAAGGCTTGTCCCTCTCTCACACGGGGCGAGTATCGCTACGACTTCGGCGATACCAGTATGCTCACGCCGCTGTTGAAGATGCACACGCTGGGGCACAGCTTCGTCCCGCCGGGAATCCACGCCGGAGGTCTGCGCTACCACGGCATGGCCCCCATGGTCAGCTTCGCGGCCAAATTGGGGCTGATCGAGGCCACAGCCTTGTATCAACGCGAATGCTTCGAGGCCGCATTGACATTCGCCCGAACCGAGGGCGTGATCCCCGCCCCGGAGACTTCCCACGCCGTGCGTGGCGCCATCATCGAGGCCCTGAAGTGCAAGGAGACGGGCGAAGAGAAGTGCATCCTGTTCAACTTCAGCGGCCACGGCATTTGCGATCTGGGGTCGTACGATCGCTATTTCGCGGGTGAGCTGACGGATTTCGAGTTGCCGCAAGACAACATCCGCAAGGCCCTGGCCGAACTGCCGCAAATCGGTTGAATTAGCCGCAAGCCCCGGCAGAAGCGATCCTCTCTACACACGGGTGCCGGCGCGGAGCAGGGCCGGGCGGCCGTGCGGCATCACGCGCCGTGATGGAGGAACATTCGTTCGATTTGCTCCAGGGTCTTGCCTTTGGTTTCGGGCAGAAACACCGCGACGAAGGCTAGACAAACCAGGCACATCACGGCGTAGCTCCAAAAGGCAAAGGAGGGACCCCAGGCCGCGTACATCATGGGGGCCGTCTGCGTGATCAAGAAATCGGCCAACCACAGGGCCACCGTGGCGATGCCCATGGCCAGGCCACGGGTTCGCGTCGGGAAGATCTCCGCGAGCACAACCCAGACCACGGGTCCCATCCCGATGGCGAAAGACGCCATGTACAGCAAGACGAAGGCGATGACCCAGGGCTGCGGTAAATTCGCATAAAAGGCGTTTCCCAATAAGACCAACGATAGGCCCATCGTCGCGGAGGTGAGCAGGAGGAGGGGGCGGCGCCCCAGCCGGTCGATAACGGTGATGGCCACCAGCGTAAAACACAAGTTGACCGCCTGTGTGATGATGGTCCAGAACAAGGCCCAGGCGTCGGTGCTGCCGGAGCTGCGAAAGATGGTTGGCGTGTAATAGACGATCGCATTGATTCCCGTAACCTGTTGCAGGATCGCCAGGATCACGGCGATGACCAGGAGTTTGGTGTAGCCGGGGCGAAAGAGTTCGTCGAGGCGACCGGTCTCTTCGGCGATCGCACGGCGAATTTCTTGGGCTTCCCAGACCGCCCTCCGCTTGCCTCCCAGCCGTGTCAGGACGTACAAGGCTTCGCTCTCGCGTGCCCGTTTGAGTAGCCAGCGCGGACTCTCCGGGACGGCGAGCAGCGCGATCAGGAAGAGCAGAGCAGGGAGCGTCTCGGAACCGAACATCCACCGCCAGCCAACGTGCACGTTCCAGGCATGATCGCCTTGCAGCGCGATGATCCAATTGACGATGGAGACGACGACCATTCCGGAAATGATGGCGATCTGCTGAAGGGCGACCAGCCTCCCGCGCAGATGGGCTGGCGATATCTCTGCGATGTATAACGGGGACACGATGGCCGCGGCCCCGACGGCCAGACCTCCGAGGAAACGAGCCAAAATGAACTCCGTGAGCGTATTGGGGATCGCGGACCAAACGGCCGAGACGGCAAAAAAGATGGCCGCCAAGATCAGCAATCGCTTACGTCCAAAGGCATCACTGAGCGGGCCCGCAAAGGCGGCACCAACGGCGCAGCCAAGCAGGATGTTGGAAGTGGCCCAGCCTTTCATGCCGGGTGTGAGCGTGAACTTCTCCTCCAGGTAATCGATGGCTCCCGCAATCACCGCGGTATCGTAGCCGAAGAGCAGACCGCCCAACGCAGCAACCACTGTCAGCAGAAGGATGTAGGGCACGCTCCCTGCAAAGGGTGGAGGCGGTGAGGGGTGGGTAACGTCGCTTGTCATCAGAAGATCATCCCTTGCGGCTTGGGGGCGGCTGCGGCCAAAGCACCATCCTTGAACGACGGGTTGCCGAATGGAAACCATCGTAACCGCGCCGCCATGTTTTGCAAGGGTATTTGCGGAAGCCTTGGTTCCGCATTTCGAGACGCTGTTGTCGCGGGCCAGAGGCAAGGTGGGAAAAGCCCCCCGGCCAAAACGCTCGGGGGCGGCCATGTATCGAGGATGGTTCCTCGCGGCGACCTGGGCTTGGCAGACTTTGGCAAACCCTTGCAAGTCGGGGGAGCGCCGCTGGGCAGGAGGCAAGGGCGTATTACCGCAGCTCAAGCGGGCAAGTATCGCCCTTTTTCAATCGGCGGATCAGGCCTTCCGCGGCTCCAATGCGGGTAGTCGGCGATCCTGGGGCAGGTTCTTGCCCGGCCGGGTGAAGCGTGGCCCCGGAGGCCCGGGTCTTCGACTCTGAAAAAGGGAGGCTGCGCGGCTGCCTTTTCGCCAATGCTGCTGCCTTTTCGCCGATGATGATGTTCGAGATTGGGCGAGCAAGCCGGTAAAAATGCGGCCGCGGCAGAGCTACACCTGTCCTGCCCCGCACCCACCCCGGGTCGCAAACACAGGCGTTGCGTCACCGCGGCCGAAGCCACCGTCTTTGCCGCTGGGCACTGGCGCCCAGCCAAGCGAATGCCCCTCTCTTTTGACCAATGGCAAAACGTGAGGGCAACCTGACACGGAATCGAGGTTGTCCCGATCTTGTCCATCCCCTCAAAAGCAGGGTAGAAATTGGATCCGACAAGGATTTGACTGAATGAGTTGCCTCGCGAAGGCGGAAGCATCGGTTCGTAGTTGCAAAGGAAGTCGCGTGCCGGAACAGAGTCTGCAAGCGACGCCCAATCCCGAATTGCCCGAGGAATCCGGTGACAAGATGGGCCGGATTTTTCAGCGTTTCGCGCGACGTTTGTCGGCCCTTGTACGGCGCATTTTGGGGTGGGCCGTCCGCCGGAAAGTAGATGAGGAAGATATCCTGCAATCGGTATTCACGACTTTGGCGGAAATCCAAGCGAAGAAGCGGCCGGAGCTGGAAAACTCCGACGAGTTGTGGGGGCTTTTGGCACGCTTGACCCGAAGAAAATGCATCAAGTATCGCCGCTATTTTTTCGCGCAACGACGGGACGTGCGGCGCGAGAACCCGAACGAGGGCGAGCTGGACGAACGGCATTACGAGTTTCAGGTCAACCAGCCATTGCCGGACGAAACGGTGGCGGCTCAAGACCTGGTGGAATACGTCGTTGCGGGCCTGGATGAGACGCAGCGCGGGATTTGCCTGCTCCGTCTGGCAGGGTATTCCGTTGAGGAAATCAGTCGGGAAATGGGGTGCTCGGAGCGCACGGTGTATCGGATCCTGGCCTTGGTACGCGAGAGGTTGGAGCTGGAGGACGCTCAACCGGTGGAAGAGTAGGTGCGGCTGCTCGCCGGACAATGCCCGACGTGTGCCGCTATAGGGAAGGCAGGTAGGTGTAAGGAAGCGATGGCGTTTTCGTTCTTTTGTCCGACGGGTCATATCCTTCAGGCTGACGAGCGGCACGTGGGCCGCGCGGCGGCCTGCCCCTATTGCCATACCAAGTTCCGCATTCCCCAAGTGCCTGACGCCGATCGCGAGGGCGTATCGCAGACGCAGGGGACCGCAGAGGCAGCCGTGGAATGCCCAACTCCCAGCCGAGAGCTAGCGGCTCCCTCGTTGGAAGCGGATGCTCCTCGCCCTTCCGGGGACCAGCGTGAAATCGCTCCGGCGCCAGATCGAACGGATCGGGCCGCCGAATGGGAAGGGGCAGATACATCCCGGCCTAGTTTGAGTAAAGCGGAGAGCGTGTTCGGTGATCGGCCCCCCTTCGATTCGGTAGTCGTGGGCGGAGAGTCGGTCGTGCATATCCCATGTCCTGCCGGACACGTCTTGGAAACGCCGCGGAACATGCTGGGCAGCGATGCCATGTGCCCCTTTTGTCGCCAAGTGTTTCGTTTGGAGTTGCAAAACAGTCTTGAGTACCTTCAGGAAATCGAGGAGCGCGCTGCCCGCGAGGCCGAGCGAGTGGCTCGCTTTTGGCTTCGGTTGGCCATTGCCGCCGCGGTTATAACGCTGGGTGGGCTGACCCTATTGATCGTGTGGTCGGTCCAAAGATAATAAGGGCGAGCGGCAACGGTGTGAAGTCTGGCCCATCTCGGCCTGAGTGGTGCCGAGGCCGACGGTGTCACTTTTAGAAATACGGGTACGCAGCCATGAAAAGCAAGGATCGGGAGTGCCCACTCCGGGCAGATGCTGGTGGCATTACGCGCCGTGAGTTTTGTGGGGCTTCACTGGCCTGGGGGGCAGCGATCTCCGCGGCCTGCGCTGATGGGACGGGCTTCGGCGCAATGAAACAACTGGCCTGGGCAGAGGGCGGCGCCCCCAAAGCCTGGCCCGTCACCTGCCGGGACGTGATGCTCCGGCGCACTGGGAAATCCGACTGCTGGTCGGCGATGTTGGCCTTCGGTGTGGATGGCGTGGAAAGCGACATCACCGAAGAGATGGCTTTGCCAAACTTGTTCGAGGGCGACAGCTCGCATGGCCTGGCCGATGCCGATCAGCAAGGGAGGCTGCGAGAGGCGTTGGCGAAATCGGGTCGCCGGATCACCGCGCTTTGCATGCATAATCGCTTTGATGAGCGGGCGGACGAGGAACTGGAGTGGTGCCGCAAAACGGCGCTGGCAGCCCAGGCGATGGGGATTCCGGTGGTGCGGATCGATGTTGTACCGCGACGCCTCTCCCGGGATGAGTTTCCGGCCTTTGCCGCGGAGATGATGAACAAAGTGACACACGCCACAGTGGAGACGGGAATTCGCTGGGCTATCGAGAATCACGGAAATACAACGAATGACCCCGAGTTTCTTGCAAACCTGTTCGCGGCCGTCGACTCACCCAATCTCGGGTTGACCTTGGATACAGCAAACTTCTATTGGTTCGGTTTTCCTCTGAGCGACTTGTACGGGATTTACGAGCGGTTCGCTCCCCGGGCCTTCCACACCCATTGCAAGAGCATCGCCTATCCGCCGGAAGACCGTGACCGTCGGCGGCCGATGGGCTACCGATATGCAGAGTTCCATTGTCCCATCGACCGGGGTGACATCGATTTCGGCCGTGTATTGGGCATTCTACGGAAGGCGGGCTATTCCAATGACCTGTGCATCGAAAATGAGGCACTAGGTGGCCTAAGCCCGGAGCAAGCCATCGAGACGGTAGCACGCGAGGTCCAATACCTGAAAAACCTACAGGCTACCATCACGGAAAGCGGTCGGTTTGTGCCGGTCGTTCGGGCGTAGCCGATTTCGCCCGGTGGCCTACTCTCATTGCACACGCCCACTGAGGTACAGCATATACCATTGACAGCGACTTCTAGGTGCAACATGTAGTGGCGTGCAATGGCGGTGGGGCGCCACACGATTTCGCGATGGGTAACTGTTCACGGAACAGTCGGGGCGCCGCGCCGTGTTGTTCAAGACATTTTGCGGTTTCGGTGAGCGATCGGCGCCTACGAGTAGTGCGTTTTTGCCACACGGTTCGCGAAAACCACTGCCTTTGCCGCATGATTCCGCCCGTGAATGGGTACCGCAATTGATGCGGGGGCAATCCAATCGGATCGTAATACAATCGGGTCACGCATTTTATGATTCCAGCGCAAAGTTCCCCTGATTGCATGATGTACCCAATATAGATGTTGTGAGTCGCTATGACCCATCCCGACCAGATGTTGAGCTGAGCAAAGAACCCTGCGCTGTAATGTTATGGCCGGGTGTCCGCTTTCCCACCATCTTTCTTCCCCTCCGAAAGGATGCCGCCGTCGGGTGAATCCGTCTATCTGTCGAATTAACCTGGAGGTAGGATTCTACTGACGGATGGGGCAGCGTTTCAGGTTATGGGTCTGGTATCCATGTAAGTATCTATGTAAGCATTGTTCTCAGGTATTGCAGCACGAGGTGGGACAACATGAAAAGGCTGGTTTGGCTTGGTAGCGTCTGCTTGGCCGTGGCAAGCCCTTGGATTTTGGCCGTGGACGCGGATGCACGGTTGCGGTGTAAGGCCGTGCAGCCCGTTTGGGAGGCAATTTTCAACGGGTACGATCTTTCCAATTGGGTGGTGGAAGGACCGGCCACGTACAAAGACGGGGATCAAGAGAAGCCGAACTGGTTTGTGGAAGACGGGAAGATCGTCTGCGCCGGAAAGGGCTTTGGCTTTCTCCGCTACGATCGTACATTCTGCGATTATACGTTGCACCTTGAGTTCCGCATGTCCCCTGGTTGCAACAGCGGGATCGGCATTCGGGCGGACAAGTACGATCCTAAAAAGCCGGACACTCGCCCCTCGGTCTCGGGGTTTGAAATCCAGATTCTGGATGATGCTGGGAAGACACCGGACGTCCACTCCAGCATGTCGCTTTATCGGTACGTGGCGCCGCGAAAGAGCGCTATCAGGCCGGTCGGCGAATGGAACGTTGTAGAAATCACGGCTCGCGGTACGAGGCTGTGTGTCGTGCTCAACGGCCAGTTGGTGCAAGATGTCGATCAAAGCCAAATCGAATCCCTTCGCGACAAGCCCCTGTGCGGGTATATTTCGGTGCAGAACCACGGGCACTTGGTGGAGTTTCGCAACGTGTGGACTCGCGATTGGACGACGTTGGCCTGCGCCCCGACGAGACGTTGTGGCATTCTTACCCGGTGGCTTGCTCGCCCGCGGCATCGGGTTGCATGTCGTTGAAGAGGATTGCGGCTTGCCGGGGCAGCGGGTAGAGAGTGAGCCGTCTCTTGAGGCTTTTTCCTATTCACTCCTTGATATTCCGAAGTGTCTCCAGGAAAGATTCGACGGCGATGGCACTCAAGGGCAAG
>DYLS01000210.1 GCA_020721965.1 Blastopirellula marina
GGATTCGGTGAAGGGGCCACTCATCCTTCGCCTTCAATGATTGACCAAACGCGGTGGTAACTCTCGCCTCGGTCTCCGAGGGCAGTTCGCCACGTATTCACGTTCGCAGACCGAAGCTTTGCGCGCACTTCATTCAAGGATTCGGCCGCACCGACGCCCAGTGACCGCGCCAGCGGCGCGGCGGCGGTGCGAGGCACACCCAACAGCCGCAGAGCAACGGCCTCGTCCGAGTTCACGCCGTAGTAGACGCGCGCGGGCAAATTTCGAAGGACCCGCTGCTCCTCCTCGGGCATCTTGTCGAAGCTGTCGCCTAGGGTTAGCGACTGGAGGGCGGACAAGCCCCACGAGGCCGTCTGCGTAAGCCGGCCGAACACGCTTCTGCAACAACGTGTCATCGCCGCAACCGGGTCACCATCACCTGTGCCCTCTTCGTCGCTCCTCAGGCTCTTCGAGAAGTATTCCTTTGCCATTTCCGTGAGAGGGCGTCCCTGCACCCAGTCGCAGATGATTCGAGCGAGCATGTCGCCGTCAGGTTGCTCGCCACCCGTAACCTCTTTGAGCGGCTCACGCAGTTCGGGCACCTGAAGCAAGACCCCCATCATGCGCTGGAGGTCAGCACGCCGGGTGCCGAACAGCGCGGGCGACCACATCTCGCTTGTCAGGTTTTCCTGGCTGACGCGGACCAAGGTGTTGCTGACGGATTCCCACGAAAAGCCCGTGGCGTCGACGAGTTTCAGTGGTTTGCCTTTGATGCGCTCGGCGTACTGGTACACGCCTGCCACCAGACTGTCAGCCCATCCCTTGTGACTCTTGCGCAGTGCCTGAAAGCCAAGTGTTCCGCGGAGCACCTGCTCGACTTCCGCAGCAAACCGCTCGTGGTTCCCAATCTGGCGGTAGGTATGCGCCAGGTACTGAAGGAACGCCGACCACCCGGGCTGCCACGCTAGGGCCTCGAGCGTTAGCAGTTTCCCCTCGCCCGCGGCCTTCTGGACCATGTCGATTAGCGTCGAGTTCAACGCGCCGACTGAGCGCCCGATAAAGGTCTCGAGTTGCTTCGCCTTCGCTTCGGTGTGGCCCGCAAGAGCGACGATTCCAAGATCTCCTTGATCCACGCGACCCGCGCGACCCGCGATGTTCCAGAAATCCTCCGGAGGCATGTCCTGCCCATATGGATACTGGTGACTCGCGAAGACGACGCCGGAGACCGGAAAGTTCACTCCCTGCGCAATGGTTGTCGTCGCAACGAGCACACGCAGCTGTGATTGCTCTGTCAGCCACTCGACGAGGGTTCGGGTATCTTCAGATAGCCCGGAGTGGTGAACGCCTACCCCATACTCAAGCAGCGATGTCAGAGGGAAATCCTGCCCCATCTCATCAACAAGGAACCTCTGAATGTGCGTGCGGTCGGCGCTACCAACTTTGACGTGATTGCCATCCACCTTGAACGCCGCGGCAACGCCCCAGCTGTTTCTGGGCTTGTCGACGAGAACAATCACTGTTCCTCGCCGCTGGAGAATTTGCGCGGTCGCAGCTGCGAGTTTCCCTGGCGACTTGGAAACGTCGGACCACGAGAGCCCTAGGGGCCGCTCCTGTCCAATGTCCAGCGCCTCATGCACTTCGATGGTGTGCCGCGTGGTGTGCTGGGTGACTAGTCGCACACCGAAGCCACCGCGCTCCGAACCCTTCTGCGGGCGAGCAATAGCAATGACGCGATCGTTGGGACTCCAGTCCACGCCGAGTTCGATGTTCTTGTTGCTGTCGGGCGACAGCCACCGTGCGATCTCGGAGGCGTTGTGAATGAATGGCGTGAGCAGCAGGAACTGCGCGTATCTACATTCGCGGTTGATCGTGGCGAGCAGCAGCTCCAACTTCAGGCCACGTGCCTGAGATGCGAGCCCGTGTGCCTCGTCGACTACGACAAGTGTCAACGGTCGGCCGATCTTCTCCTCCCATCCGCCACGTAGCATCAGGTCGAGCTTTTCGGGCGTTGTTACGAGAACGCGAAACTGTCGCCCTGGATCCTCATCAGTCAGCATGCCGGCCTCGAGGCCATCCACCTCAAGCGCAGGGCTAACCTTTTCAACGATGCTTCCGAGTGAGGCGAAATCCCGCCGCAGCCGAAGGGTTAGCTGATTGACCAAGGCACGGGTCGGGGCAAGGTACGCAACCCAGCCATGCTCTTGGTCAAACTGGTTCAGCGCTTGGAGAATCCTGAACTCGGCAATAAAGGTCTTGCCGCTCGAGGTGGGCAAACTAACGACAACAGCGCGATGGCCAGACCCGAGCAGGCCCTCCTCTCGCAAAGTTCGACGCTGCGGAGGGAGCATCTCAAAGATCGGTTGCGACCGGTCGCGCGAGACCAATGACTCCACGAACTTTGTGACGCGACTGTTGACCGCGCGCGTGACCGTCCAAATGCTGTTGTCCACCATCGCCCGCGCACTACGCGCGAGCAAGCGAGTCAGAACCTCTCGTTCCATCAGTTGGCCGCGACTCGCAGCAGCGACTGCACGATCGAACTGCGCTTCCAACTGCTGGCGGATGTCAAAGTGGCCTTCAACCGACCCTTGGCACATGTATGTGCCAAGAATCTCCGCCGCCTTCGCCAAGTGATAGGCCGACATCAGCTCCCAAGCTGGCCGGACGTTGTGTTGACCCTCTGCTGCTGCAAGGAAATCGGGTTCTAGGTTGCGCTGTTGGCTACGGAGGGCTGCGACCCGTTCCTGCACTGCGTCTAGATCCTCCCAGCCTTGCTTTCGGAAGAGGCGCAACCAAGTGTCGAGGATGCAAGCCCAGACGCGGATGCCCCAATCATCCGAGTCCAGCGGGAGTCGCGGCAGGTCCTTTTCGATGAGAAGACGCCGAACATCGGCCCCACGATCGCCCAGTACGCCGAGGGCGCCAAGACGCACGAGCCATTCCGCCGCCTCAATGGGCGCCTCGGGACACGCCAGCGCGCGTGCAACTTGGAATGCATCGGTGGCAGCGGCTTGAAGGACCTCAGCGTTGTCTCCCTCGAGCAACTCGAAGACACGCAGTTCAAGTCCATTCGCTACGAAACGAAGCTGGTCGTCCGGATACTCCCCGACAGCCTCGACCCCGAGCGCGTGGCGAAGACGCCGCCGGCCGGCCTCTTCCACGGCCCTACGGACGTTCTCGGCTCCGAGAGACTGAATGATCCAGGAGTCGGCGGTCACGATGCCACCTCCTGCAAGAGCTTCGGCCAGTCCGCAATCGGGACGGGCAGATACCAGGCGATCAGCTCGATGCGCGTCGGCGTGCCGAGCTTCTTTGACAGTGCGTGGCCGCGGCTCTTCAGATCGAGTTCACTTGGCGCGGTGTCGCGTATCAGGATGCCAACGAGCAGCAGATCCTTCCCCTCAGACCTGAGGTACCGGGCCACCGCCTTCTCGTACAGGTCGCGGTACGGCGGCGACGAGCAACGCGCGTGGAGCCACTTCAGGAGAGCGTGCTGAATGTCGAGGCGCGTCGCGCTTTGCTCGAGCTGCCATGCCATCCCACTTCCGCCGTTCATCACGTTGGGGGGAGTACCCGCGTCGGACGAAGTCTTCACCTCGCCGAACAGGAGCAAGACGGAATCGCCGTCTCGGTAGAAGCCGACCAGGTCGCTGCCCGGGAGACTCGCTCTCGGCGTACGCCGGTCCCGGACCGTGTTCCAAGGCCAGTGGACTTCGCGACCCGAGTCCCGCTGGAGCGCGCATTCCGCGAGCGCTTCCCCGACCTCCCAGCCTTCGGGCTCAGGCACCGCCTTCAACAGGTGCTCAACGAACTCCGTCGCCATGCCGGTCGTCGCAAGTCCGCGGAGGTCGGACTCGAACGATGAGGCGGCATCGGAAACACGCGGGCGCACCACCTCGCGCACAAAACGCTTGAACCGCTCTGCATCGGGAACGTGGCGCCCTTCCCAGCTTGCCGACTCGACTTGCCCCGAGTAGCAGACAACCGAGCTGAGTGTCGCAGTACCTGTCATGCCACGCCCTCGGGAACGAATCGCTCGGTGTCCTTCACCCGCAGCTCGCCGGAGATGAGCTTCGGGAGCAGGGCGTCGCGCAGGGCG
>DYLS01000211.1 GCA_020721965.1 Blastopirellula marina
GGGTGATGGTGATTGACCTGCGCCGCTGCATCGGCTGTCAGGCCTGCACGGTGGCCTGCGTGGCGGAGAACAAACTTCCGCCTGGAGTGGTCTACCGCCCGGTGCTGACAGAGGAGATCGGCACGTATCCCAACGTGACGATGAAATTCCTGCCCCGTCCGTGTATGCAATGCGAAAATTCGCCCTGCACCGAAGTCTGTCCCGTGAACGCCACTTACCATAATGAAGAGGGCATCGTGGTGATAGATTATGACCAGTGCATCGGCTGCCGCGCCTGCATGGCGGCTTGTCCGTATGGGGCGCGCACCTTCGACTTCGGCTATACCTACACCGAGCAAGCGCCGACTTTTGACGGCGTCGTCATCGGCGGGGAAACAGCCGGGGGGTACGAGCACGCCAGCCAGGAGTACGGCGAAGCGTGGAAGCGGGAAGGGAGACATGAGTCGCCCGTGGGCAACGTCCGCAAATGTCACTTCTGCCTGCACCGCGTCAAGGACGGCATCCTGCCCGCCTGCGTCACCACCTGCATCGGCCGCGCCACCTATTTCGGCGACGCCAACGATCCCGACTCGCTGGTGACCGAACTCATCAACAAGCCCAACGTGATTCGGCTGAAGGAAGAACTCGGCACCGAACCGCGCGTGTACTACATCGTGTAGGAGGATGAGATGACCAAGAAAATTTCCTACGTTGTCGGCGCGCTCGCCCTGCTGTTCGGTCTGTGGGGCGTGTACATCCGCCTCTTTGAAGGCGAACAAAGCGCCAACTATGGCTCCTACATCGGATGGGGGCTGTGGGTAGCCATGTATCTGTTTTTGGCGGGTCTCGCGGCGGGCGCCTACATGCTGGCTGCGTTCGATTACCTGTTCAACGTGCCGCACTTCAAAGGCACGGGCAAAACCATGCTGTGGGCAGCGCTCATCACCCTGCCTGCGGGTCTCGCCTCGATTGGCATGGACCTCGGTCACATGGAGCGCATCTGGAAGGTGTACCTCGAACCGAACTTTACCTCGTTCCTCACGCTGATGGTTTGGGGATACACGATCTTCCTCATCCTGATCGTGATCTCGCTCTATCTGGCTTTTACCCAGCCCGATAAAAAAGCGATGAAGGCTGTCATGTGGATCGGCTTCGTGACCTCCATCCTGGTGGCGGGCGGCGTGGGCTTCCTGCTGGGCGGCAACGCAGCGCGTCTGTACTGGCACGTGGGTCTGCTCCCCGTCCAATTCCCTGTCTTTGCCATCGCTTCGGGCGCGGGACTCATGCTGCTCATCGTCGGCTGGTTCATGCCCAACATGGAGGAAAAACAGCGCGGTGACCTGCTCTGGCTGCTGGCGATCATCTCAATTGCGACCAGCGTAACGAAACTCTACTTCGTGGTTGCGGACTACATCCAGTCGCTCTACGGCGGCGTGACCGATAATCTGATTGCGGTCAATTATGTGTTGACTGGTCCCCACGCCTTCACGTTCTGGGGCGTGCAGATTGTGTTGGGCTTGCTTATCCCCCTCCTTGTGTTGGCGCAGCCCAAACTGGCGAAGAACGGATTCGTCGCCGGGCTGATGGGCTTGTTCCTGCTGATCGGCTACGCCGCCGCCCGCATCCTGATTGTGGTGCCGGGTCAGGTGGCGGAGATGATGCCCGGGCAGGCGGCCGCGTTCTACGGTCCGAAACTGACGCTCGATTACACCCCCAGCCTGATGGAATGGTCGGTCACATCGGCCGTGATGGGCTTTGCCATCCTCGGCATCCTGATCGGGATGGATTATCTGCTTGCATATTTCAGCCGCCTGACGGCGCGCTCTACGGAGGTGAAGAAATGACCACCAAACAAGATAAATCCCTTTCGCGGCGCGACTTCCTCAAACTAACTGGCGTCACCGGCGCGGCAGCGGCTTTTTGGGGCAGCCTGCCCGCTGCCAAGCAGGCGTTTGCCCGCACGATGAACGCACCCGAGGGACAATTTTTTGAAGCCAGGCCCGAAAATCAACTTTATACCGTCTGCCTGCAATGCAACACCGGCTGCGGCATCAAGGTCAAACTGCTGGATGGACTCGCCGCCAAGATTGACGGCAACCCCTACAGCCCGTGGACGCTCTGGCCCCACCCCGCCTACGAAACTCCCGTCAAAGACATGGCGACTGTGGAAGGCGCTATCTGCCCGAAGGGACAGGCGGGCATCCAGACCGCGTATGATCCGTACCGCATCGTCAGCGTGCTGAAGCGCAAGCCCGGCACCAAGCGCGGCGAGAATCAGTGGGTCACTATCCCGTTCGAGCAAGCCATCGAAGAAATCGTCGAAGGCGGCGACCTGTTCGGCGAAGGACCCGTCGAAGGTCTGCGCGCCGTCCGCGCCCTGACCGACCCCGAAGTCGCGGCGGAGATGTCTGCCGAAGTGACCAAGATTTGGGACGAGAAAGACGCCGAGAAGAAGAAGGAACTCGTCAAGGAATTCCAGACCGAATTCAAAGACCATCTCGACGTGCTGATTGATCCCGAACATCCCGACCTGGGACCCAAGAACAACCAGTTCATGTTCGTCTGGGGACGCATGAAAGGCGGACGTGAAGACGTGATTGACCGCTTCATGAAAGAGGGCTACGGCTCGCTCAACTTGAACGGGCATACCACCGTCTGCCAGGGTTCGCTCTACTTCACCGGCAAGGCGATGAGCGCCAAGTGGAATGAGACCAAAGGTTCCTTCGACAGCGGCGACAAATTCTACTGGCAGGTGGATACCGCCAACAGCGAATTCGTCATCTACGCCGGCACGAACCTGTTCGACGCCAACTACGGTCCCCCGCAGCGCGTCCCCAAAGCCACCGATGCCATCGTCACCGGGCGCAAGTTCGCGGTGGTGGACCCGCGTCTTTCCAAACTGGCCGCCAAAGCCTGGAAGTGGGTTCCAATCAAACCCGGCACCGATGCCGCGCTGGCGCTCGGCATGATCCGCTGGATGCTCGAAAACGAAAGATACAATGCGGCGTATCTGGCAATTGCCAACACCGCCGCTCAGGTTGCCGCGGGCGAACCCAACTACACCAACGCCTCCTGGCTGGTCAAGATCAAAGACGGCGTCCCCGGCAAACATCTGCGCGCCAGTGAACTGGGTCTGCTCACCAAGCAAACGGTCCAGAAAGACGGCAAGGATGTGGACGTTTACGTGGACGCGAACGGCGTGGAATACCCCGGCGATACGCCTGTGGCGCTGGTTGGCGGAGTCCCGACCCCCATCAACGTGCTCAACCCCGAAGCCGCGCCCGTCGTCGGCGACCTGCTCTTCAGCGGCAAGCAAGGCGAGTTTGAAGTCAAAACCAGTTTGCAAATCCTGCTCGAATCGGCGCAGGAACACACCATCGCCGAGTGGGCGGAAATTGCGGGCATCAAGGAAAGCGACATTCTCGAACTCGCCGCCGAGTTCACCTCGCACGGACGCAAAGCCGCTGTGGATATTCACCGCGGCCCCTCGCAGCACACCAACGGCTTCTACAACAATAACGCCTGGTATGTGCTCAACCTGCTGGTCGGTAACTTCGACTATGCCGGCGGCACCATCAAACTCAGCGCCTACGACCGCAAAGGCGGCAAGAAGGGACAGCCTTTCCCGGTGACCAAGATGTTCGGCGAAGAAGAAATGCACGCCTTCGGCGTGGACATGCTCCGCACGAAGGTTGCCTACGAGAAGACCACCCTCTTCGACGGCACCTACCCCACCCGCCGGCCCTGGTTCCCGCTTTCGAGCGACGTCTATCAGGAAGACATCCCCTCCATCGGCGACGCTTATCCGTACCCCATCAAGATTTTGATGACCTACATGTCCGGGCTGCCCTACACCCTGCCCGGCGGACAAAAAGTCATCGAGATTTTGGCGGATACCAAGAAAGTCCCGCTCTTCATCGCCAGCGACATCCTGATTGGCGAAACCAGCATGTACGCCGACTACATCTTCCCCGACCAGTCCTATCTGGAACGCT
>DYLS01000212.1 GCA_020721965.1 Blastopirellula marina
CCGTCCATCGGGATTTCCGCCACCGCCTTGACCCCGAAGGGGTGCGTCGGCTCGAAGGTTTCCACGAAGATGGTTTCCAGTTCGGGCATTTCGTCGGCGCGGAAGATGTGATAGTGGTCGAAATCGCGTTCGATGGCCTGACCCTGCTCGTCATAGCGCATCTCCTCGCAGACCGCGTAGCCAAGGGCCTGCGTCATTCCCCCCTCGATCTGTCCTGAAGCGGTGAGCGGGTTGATGATGACGCCCGAGTCCACTGCCATCACGAGTTTGTCCACCGTGACCTGGCCGGTTTCCGTGTCCACGGTCACTTCGGCGAACTGTGCCGCAAACGGCGGCGGCGACGACGGCGAGACATACGACGCGACGCCCATGATCTGTTCCTGGTCGTTCTTATGGAGTGTGTCGAGGGCGATTTCTGCGAGCGAGACAGACTTGCCGTTTGGAGCAATAGCTTGGCGATTCGATAATCGAATATTCGAATATTCGGGTTCGCCCAGCATCTTCGCGGCGCGAATTTTGATCCGCTCGGCGCAAATCTTCGCCGCGTTTGTCGCCGCTGTTCCTGAAATGTACGTGGTGGACGAGGCGTACGCGCCCTTGTCGAACGGGGTGAAGTCGGTGTCAGACGAGTAGCAGATGATGTCGTCCACGGGGACGCCCAACACCTCCGCGGCCATCTGCGCCAGGACGGTGTCTGAGCCTGTGCCGAGGTCGGTCGCGCCGACAAGCAGATTGAACGACCCATCGTCGTTCATCTTGATGGACGCGCCGCCCATATCCAGGTAGGGGATGGCAGTGCCTTGCATGACGAGGGCGACGCCGATTCCTTTGCGCTTGTTGGACAAATTGCCAATTTGTCCCGCTTGGTGTGGCAAATTGGCGATTTGCCCTACATGCCAAGCTTCATTCCCAAACTTATCATCCCACCCAATCGCGGCTTTGCCTTGCGCCACGCATTGCTCAAGTCCGACCGTGTGGATGACTTCGGGACGCGGCTCGCGCCCTTCGTTCCACGCTGTGCTGAAGGGATGATACTCGCCCGCGTGGATGGCGTTCTTCAAGCGGAATTCGATGGGGTCGAGATTCAGCGCCCGCGCGATCTTTTCCATGTGACGATCGAGCGGCCAATAGCCCTGCGGCACGCCGTAGCCGCGATACGCGCCTGCGGGCGGCGTGTTGGTGTAGACGATGTCCGCGTAGAAGCGGATGTTGGGACTCTTGCGATATTCGCCATCGCCGACGTATAGCGCCATCGCCTTGTGACCTGTGTTGCCCGTCACGGTCAGCGCGTGACAGCCATAGGCGCCCGTGTCCGAAAGCGCGGCCATTTCGTTGGCGGTGATCGTGCCGTCTTTCTTGACGCCCGTCTTCATTTTGATCCGCATGGGATGACGCGAGCGCGCCGCAATAAATTCTTCCTCGCGCGTGTACTCGTAAATGACAGGCCGCCTGGTGGCAATCGTGAGGTGCGCGGCCACGTCTTCCATCAGCACTTCCTGCTTGCCGCCAAACCCTCCGCCGATGCGCGGCTTGATGACGCGGATGCGCTTGACGGGCAGTCCCAGCACGGGGGCGAGTTGACGCCTGACGTGGAATGGGACCTGCGTCGAGGTGCGAATCACCAGGCGGTCGTCTTCGTCCCAATACGTCACGCAGACGTGCGGTTCGATGTGCGCCTGTTGCACTTTCGGCACGGTATATTCGGCTTCAAAGATTTCATCGGCTTCGGCAAATCCCTTTTCCACGTCGCCGATGTCAATACGGATTTTGGCGGCAAGGTTGCGGGTCGGGTCTGAATCCGCGAAGTTGACGTATTCTGGCTCGTCGTGAATCCGAATCGGGCTGGTCATCGCCTCGCGCGAATCCAGAATGGCTGGCAGAATTTCGTATTCGACTTCGATCAGCGACAGGGCTTTTTCCGCGATCTCAGGCGTCTCTGCCGCGACGAAGGCCACGCGGTCACCCACAAAGCGGACTTTGTTGTCCAGCGAGAAGGTATCCAGCGGCCCAGGGATCGGATCGGACTGCCCCGCGGTGGAGTAGACGACGCGCGGGATGTCCTGCCAGGTCAACACCGCCGCGACCCCCTCCAGGTCACGCGCGCGGCGGGCGTCTATCCGCTTGATGCGGGCGTGCGCGTGCGGCGAATGCAGCACTTTGGCGTGAAGCAGTCCGCGCTTTTCGATGTCCGCTGTGAAGGCGGGCTTGCCCTGTACCAGTTTCACCGCATCCACTTTGACCTCGGGCTTGCCAACCGTCTGCCATGTTTTCGTCTCAGGCGTGACCACCACTTTCGGGCGCGTCATCACACCCGTCATTTGCGGTGAGTCGTCTCCACTTGGAGAATCGGTTTGTGTTCCGCCGAAATCCCAGTGGACCGAATCTAACGCAATGGGTTCTTCGCCGCGCATAACCGCTGCGGCCTTTAAAACCGCCTGCACAGGTTTGAGATAGCCCGTGCAACGGCACAACACGCCAGAGATCGCATCGCGGACTTCCGCCTCGCTGGGATTCGGATTTTTCTCCAGCAGTGCCTTTGCCGCCAGAATTTGCGCAGGCGTGCAATATCCGCATTGGATGGAGCCATTCTCGACGAAGGCGCGTTGGAGCGGATGCAGGCCTTCGGTCTTTTTCCAGCCTTGCTCGGGGTGTTCGCCCAGGGCTTCGAGGGTGGCAATTTTATGTCCTTCGGCCTGGGCGGCCAGCAGCAATCCGGCGTTGACGGGTTTGCCGTCGAGCAGGATCGTATCCGCCCCGGTCAGTCCGTGCTCGTCGCCGAATTTGACGGAATGGAAGCCGAGGGCACGCAGGGCGGAGAGTAGGGGGGTGTGGACGGGTGCTTCGATTTCGTGGTCAATGCCGTTGATGTGGAGGGTGAGGTGCATGGTGCTCCTTGTAGAACAAGTCTATAGACTTGTTCTACAGCAGGGTGGGATTAACGTACGTATATGGCCAGTCTCGCCAGTCGTTTATTAAGCCTGCCTTGGCTGGATTATTTACGATGTAATTCACGATTCGCATAAATTCCTTTTCGTCTCGCACAACATGATCGTAACTTTCATGTTGCCAGAACGCGCCTTTGCGACCTAAGAGCGCGGCGCAAGCATAACCAGTCCGCCCTTTGAGGAGGCGCATGGCATGGCTTAATGCTGTGTAGTGTTTGCCGTCGCCTGGCTGGGTTGGTTCAGGAATGTCTTGTTGATCTATCAGCAAATGGCAGTGATTGCTCATCAGGCAATAGGCATGTAAGTGAAAATTATCGGGGTGGAGGTTATGGAGTTCATGAGTGACGATTTCTGCAAAACGCGATTCGGCCAGCCAGCGCGGACCATCTTTGGGATGGTCGAGCAATTTGTCGAATCGGGCAAAGTGACGCTTTTGGGCTTTGTAGCGCTCCTCGCTTAGTTCGTCTCCTTTGAATTTTTTGGCGAGCAATTGTTTTTCCTGTTCGTATTCTTCTTTGAGCCGCTTCCATACTTCCACAGGGATACTGCCCGCCAGTCGAAAGGTGATGAAGTAAGCGGCGTTGGGGATATGATAATGGGGAAGGTTGCGCTGAAAGAATTCGCTCATGGGTTTGGCCTGGCGCTTGTAGAACAAGTCTTTGTAGAACAAGTCTTTGTAGAACAAGTCTTTGTAGAACAAGTCTTTGTAGAACAAGTCTATAGACTTGTTTTACAAGCGCCCATCGTCGTATTCATGCGCCAGAAAACCTCGCGGCCTGTTGCGCTGCGCCAATAGATTGGGCGCGCTGCCACGTTGGCCTGCCATGTAATTGGCTGGCGCTTCTTTGACTTCGCGGCGTTTGGCGGGAGGCGATTTTTTCATGGCGTTTCTTTCGTCAGAGAGTCAAATTATATGACGGATGGGTTACTTGAGCTTTGCGAGAATTGCGTTCCAGTCCTTGCCGTTCGGCATGACAAAGAGGCATTTGCCTTGGCTGAGTTCAGCCCATTTCTCGCC
>DYLS01000213.1 GCA_020721965.1 Blastopirellula marina
CGGCGTCCATGTTGGAGCGGAGCGCGTCGGCGGCACGCCAGAGCTCAGATTCGAAACCGAGATTCGCGCCGTTGTTTGTGTCTTTTGCCATGTCAGCTCTCCTCTCCGGGGAAGAATTCCTGTAGGAGGTCTTTGCCCCGTTCGCCAAGGCCCCGAGCCAAGTCCTCAATCTGTTTAAGTGCCAGCGGGGAAGGCTTGGCGCGACCGTTCTCCCAGCGGTTGATGGTTGGATAGGTCACGCCGAGCTTGGCCGCGAATTTTTCCTGGGTGAGCCCCGTTCGTTCCCGAAGCTCACGGACTAATCGGGGTAAGTCAGCCTGGGCATTCAACGTCGTTCTCCTTTCAGATCCGAAAGGGACCTGATAGAAACAAAGATCATATCACGCGCCCCAACAGATGCTATATCATACAATAAAATAATTCGAAATCAACCGGAATTTCAGAGTTCATTTTTAGAAAAGTTCAAAACGTCAATTCGGGCGCCCGGATGCAACCGCGCTGTTAAACAAGGCGACTCGAAAAACGGAGAACGGGAGAATTCAGCGTACGTTTTGGGGTCCTAAACCCATTTTCGAACTTGAAAAGCGGCGATGTACATGAAAAAGCGTGTTTTTTAGAGAATAGAGAACTTGGAAGGGAATGTCGGTAGGGGTGTAACCTTTTGAAATTACAACTTTTGAAAAACGAAGCCCCGCATAAGTGATGCGGGGCTCTATTCGTTAAGCAACCGGTCAGGAAAAGGGTTGCATTCGTATCTGGCTCCGCGAAGGCAACTCTCCTCGTAAATACTCTCTTCTTGGCCGATTTCGCAACTGCTTATACGGGAAGGACTTGCCGAGTTCGAGACTCTTTCGGTGGGGGCCAAATCGATCGCAACCGTTTCGAACTCTTCGTCCAACCTTCTACCGCCGGGGAGGGGCAAAGCTGTTAACCACCAGAGCGCCTTTTTCGAACGGAAAAAACCGCGACCGGGAGGTTTACACAAAGCGCGAGCGCGCGATCTATGAGGATACGATTCCCGCGGCTACCTGCGGGCAGGCGGGGCCCGACGTTCACGTGGAACTTGCCCCCAGGGCCTGGTCCCTGTCCGTTTCGACAGAACCGGCTTGGATCCCGTCAGACGCCGGACACGCAATCGAACGTACCGGCTTCGGTTACTCCTTTCGCTTGCCCCATCGCCGCGCCGGACCATTCGGCCTGTACCGATTCTGCCAGCAAGCGATTGCGCCAATTCCACGAATCTGCTCGCTCTGGATCTGTCCGTCAGTAGGCAACCAACCGCGATCGTGCTACCAACAAGTTTCCCGCGTTTCGGCGGTGTTCAAAAACGTTGTCATCTTTCACGCTACCAAGCACTTGGGGTTATAGCAGCATGGCGCGGTTTTTCCCTCCCTTGATTCTGCTCTGGATGCGGGCAACCAAAGAATTGTGGTTCATCCGGCTGAAGGGTACGTGCGCTTGAAAAATGGCGGACATGCTGGTTCTCTTTGGGCTTACGTTCATAGACCCAAGAAGGAGAAACCAGCATGTCCACGAGTTTACTGTACCATGCGTTCGGGGTACGCGGCTACCGGTACGTGAAAACTGATTATTCCCAAGGGGAAGTGACGTTCACGATCGAGCAGCCTCGGAAATCCTTTCGCTGTCCCGTCTGCGGGTCGGACAACGTGATTGGGCGAGGGCGGACCGTTCGCCGGTTTCGCACCGTGTCGGTGGGGGCCAAGGCCGTGTATTTGACGTTCGCCGTTCCCCGAGTGGAATGCCGCGATTGTGGGGCCCTCCGGCAACTTGCGATTCGGTTCGCGGACCGGCGGGTGAGCTACACCAAGAGCTTTCAGCGGTACGCCTTGGAGTTATCCAAGTACATGACGATCAAGGACGTGGCCCGCCACTTGCGTGTCAGTTGGGACGTGATCAAGGAGATCCAGAAAGGGGACCTCCAGCGGCGGTTTGGCAAGCCCAAGCTGAAACACCTGCGGCAGATCGCCATCGACGAGATTTCCACGTCCAAGGGACACGTGTACCTGACAATCGTCCTGGACCTGGAAAGCGGGGCGGTGGTGCATGTGGGGCGGGGAAAAGGCGGGGATGCCTTGGAGGATTTCTGGATTCGGCTTCGGCGTTCCAGGGCCCAGATCCAGGCGGTGGCCACGGACATGTCGCCGGCCTACATCGATGCCGTCTCGACCCATCTGCCGAACGCCACGTTGGTGTTCGACCGTTTCCACGTGATCAAGCTCTACAACGACAAACTCTCGGAATTGCGGCGGGCCTTGTATCACCAGCTCAAGGACACCACGCAGAAGAACGTGCTCAAAGGGGTCCGCTGGTTGTTGCTTAAGCGGCCGGAGCACCTCGATCCCACACGCAACGAACCCCAGCGTCTTGAGGAAGCCTTGCGACTCAACGAACCGCTGGCCACGGCTTACTATCTCAAGGAGGAACTGAACGAGATCTGGGAGCAGGACGACGAGGAATCCGCCCAAGCTCTGCTGATGGAATGGATCAGCTACGCCGAATCGACGGGCATCCGCATGCTTCAGGACTTCGCCAGGACCCTCCGTCTTCATGCGTTGGGAATCCTGGCCTACTACGCCTACCCCATTTCCACGGGCCCCTTGGAAGGCACGAACAACAAGATCAAAACCATGAAACGCCAAGCCTATGGCTTCCGAGACCACGAGTTCTTCCGACTCAAAATCCTCGGAATCCATCGGACCAAGTACGCTTTAGTCGGATGAACCAGAATTGTTGTTCGGTACGTTTCGGTCGCAATGGACTTGGGCGAACCTCGCTCGTTCGGCCGTATGCTCCAATCTTGCCGAAACGTATCTATCTCCTCAAGTCTTGTCCCTGCTGTTTGGTACGCTCTTCTCTCCTTACTAATGCCTGGCGAATCTGCGTTTTCACATCGTCCGACCACGGGCCGGATTCGGCCTGCTCTTTCAACCAGGCCAAGCCGGCTTCCGAGATTGGTGCTTCGACGATCACAATTGCGAACGGCCTGCCGGAATCAAGAAGGTGCGGGAGAAACCGCTCATCCCCGTCTTGCCAATCATAAGTCAGGACACGAGGGCGCGCGGCAGGTGCGGGTCGGGCCTGACGGGGCGCCAGGGCGTCCGCCACAAACAGCCGTCTTCGAATCGTTAGGTAGCGATCGCGACAGCCCTCGTCCAATGACTGGATGTATCGAAGTTCCTGCAGCCAACACGCGCGAGACAGCGGGCGAATCTCATTGCCAGTGAATTCCATCATCGCGGCCCTGCCGCAGGATTTCTCGAGTGCTCCTGGTAACGCCTTTTCAGCGGGTGCGGTCAATGCACTTGCACCTTTGTAATTGAGCAACAACTGCCAAACCTGCATCTTGGTACGCTCGACGCCTAGATCATCGGGGATGGTAGAGGCCAGCTCGATAAGGAAGTGCCGTGCACGTTCGTCCTGGTAGCTATCGATAGCCAGAAGCGCGACCGCGCGCTTATCCCATCGTGCCCAATGAGTCTCGTACTCCATCAGAGCTGCTTCGCCGGCTTCCAACAAACGCCACCATGATGGATCGACGATTTCTCCATATCCAGTGCCCCGTCGAGGACACAGTTCCGGATGAATGCGGAGAAGGATTTGGAAAGCCAAGCCGGCCAATAAGGCTGAAGCTTCCTTGGACACCTGCTGTTGACCCACTATTGCCTGGCGCAAAACATCCTCAAGAATCCGCCGTTCACAATCTGCGTTTGCCACGTCTTCCAGCAGCTCACCAAGACGCACCTGTAGCCAAAAACGCCGGAAGCCATTCAAGACGGAAATCTTGGCGGCTTCCTCCTCCAGTTTCCTCACACGTTCGAGAAGCTTCTCCTTGGTAATGTTTTTCGTACCGTTTGCTCTCGACCCTGCCGCGTCTTTTCCGGCGGCCATCCTGCGGGCAAAATATTCTTCCCGAAGCTGGTGATACCAATCGGACTCTAAAGG
>DYLS01000214.1 GCA_020721965.1 Blastopirellula marina
CAGCCCGCGCCGCGCATCAGATGGGTGCGGACGGCACCGGCCAGCGTTTGGGGCCGTGGCAGACCGGATTGGCCGCGCGTCGCTTCTGTAAAGGGTCGCCCATCCCGGAAAAAAAGCACGTCCAGCGGATCCAGCCGCAAGGCCACCGTTCGCGTCTCGGAATGCGAGTGGTTCTGATTCATCCCTCCGCCCTCCCCCGGGCCAGAAACGAAGCCCCTTGACAAAGCTGCACGAAATCCTCCATCGCCTGCTCTTCGGTGGGTTTACGCCCAAGCTGGCCGACCTGTGACATGTAATCGTCGAATTGAGCGGCGAGCACCTCACCGGCCGACTTGCCAGTGCTTTCTTCCGGCGTCTCCGGCAAGTGTTGCCCAACAGATTCCGCCGGTACCTTAGCGCCATTGGAGATCGCGGTCCTGCGGAGCCGGTCTTTGGTCTGCTTCTCGGCGCGATTGACCTGTCGGGACAGCTCGGCCCGCACCGCTTCGCGCGATATGGCACTCAGCGGCATTAAGTTGGCACGCATGTGATAGGCCCAACGATCCGAAGCCCCGTCCATGAAGGCATGGACCCAACGATCGAAAGTCGGCACGAACTCCCAGGGGCAGAGGACGCTGGCATGCTCGCCGGAGCGCCGGCAAAAGGCGATTTGGAGGATATTGCGTCCAGCGGCTTTGGCCCCCTTCTCGGCTTGCCGGGCCCGCTGCAATGCGAAACGCAGGTCCTCCTTATGGTGGACCACGGCCACCCCGCACGATGCCGTGGCCCCGGGGCCCATCATTAACAGTTCCCGATCGCCCACCTTGAAATAACCGGATCGGGCGCCCCCATTCCCCCGCGGCTCACCGCGGAAGGCCCCTCGCAAGGCCCGGGCACAAGCCACTGCCTTGCACGCCGGCAACATCGCCAAAACGTCATCGCCGCCCGCATAGATCAGTGTGCCGTGATGCTCTTTCACAATCCGCGGCACGACATGCAGCGCGAAATTCGCCAGGGCTTCGCTAATGGCAGCATGGCGGGCCGGGGCTAGAGGACGCGGCGCCTTGAGACCGTTTTCGGCACGGGGGTCGTTCAACTTCCGGAAATACCCCAGGACCTCCGGGTGCAATACCGCCTCCACTGCTGGGGACAGCTCACCCGACAGCCAACGTCCCATCTCATCACCGTCCATCATCAGGACGGCGTAATAGGTCGGCGGCGGACCCAAGCGTTTGTCCTTCCGGGCCTTCTGGATGACCGTCCACACCTCGTCGGGCACCGTCTCCTCGTCTTCGTCCCCGCCTTGGTCCTTCTTGGCCCAGAAGAGCCACTGGCCACTCCATGTGCCGTGGCGCTCCCGGATCGCATCGGGATCGAGGTCGTACCCCAACTCGGCGGCCTTTTTCAGCCAGTCAGCGGCGGCGACTGTAGCCGTGTCTGGCGTGCGAAGTTGCCGTTCGTCGATTCCCACTTCCTCTGCCAGGAAGTGCGGGGCAAATCGCTTCGTCAAGGCCACGGCACACAGACGTTCTCGCCCGCGGATCCGGTCCGGACCGATTTGCACGCTTTCGGCCATGAAGTCCCAGAACCTCCGCGAGCTTTCCAGGTCGGGCGGCCCCATCTGCTCCAACGTGCCCATCAGGCTGCATTTGCCCGGCACAAATGTCTCTTTTGTGGAAGGCGGGATATGCCGTACCGCGCGCTTGGCCTCCATCAGCCGCGCCGAAAACTCGAGTAGGGACTGCCAGCGCCCCGCGGACGCCTGATCGTAGCCC
This sequence comes from Blastopirellula marina, assembly GCA_020721965.1. Lineage (GTDB taxonomy): Bacteria > Planctomycetota > Planctomycetia > Pirellulales > Thermoguttaceae > Thermogutta. Next base: position 1,755 of record DYLS01000214.1, read on the forward strand.
GGTCGTTCCTCCGTGGGAATCACGTCTGCCAAGGCCCTTACGGCAGCCGAAGCTGGAAACGCGGCGTTGAAATCCTCTGCGCCGAATAGACTGCCGATCTGCTCATCCTGGCATTGCGCCAGCGGCAGCACCGTGGTCGTGACCGAAAAGAAGCCCTGGATTTGCTCGTCCCAGAGCCGCGCCCAATCTCTGAAGCCCTCCCCACGGCCCGCCACAATCCTGTCGATCTCCGTGCGGACATCGTCGGCGATCTTGCTCCACTTGTCGCGCACGGCCTGTTCGCATTGCTTGGCCAAACGTTGAGCATCTGTGCCGTTCGATTCCCGGGGAACGATGGCCAGAAACCGGTTCGGCAGGCAGGGCAAACGCCGCAATTCCGCCGGGAGGGCACTCAGCTTTTCTAGCCCCGCCGCACGAAGCCAATGGTCCACAAAGGGGATTCCGCGCAAAGACGGGAATAGAATGGCCGTCGGACCATATTTTGCGAGAATCGGCAACATGCCTTGAAAAGTAAGCCAGGAAAGCAGCATGCTCCCCGACCAGAGGTCGCGGAGGGAGCGGGCCGCCTCGATGAAAGGCTGAACCGGCCCCAGCGCAAAAGAGAGAAAGGCCGCATCCTGCGGCCCGGCCAGTGCCGCCTTCAGCCCCGCCGCAACGTCAAGCTGCTGCCAAATCGTATGGTCCGGCACCCGGGTCTCGGCCGGGAGCGATGCGTAATATGCCCTTTGTCTCGCAAGCCTCTCGGGCAAAAGCCGCCATAGGGCCAAAAACCGTCCCTCCGGCGAGTCAACGTTCGCAAGGATCTGGTTGATGACCGTAGCGACGGCTGCCTCATCGACCGGGCCGACCTCCAACCGGTACCTCTCACCACTGAGAGGATGGACGATGACAAGCCCGCCGTCCTCCGGACCAATTCGCAGACCGCCCTCGCCTTTTTGGAAGGGCAACGGCAATCGCTCGATGATCGAACCAATCTGATCTTTTATGCTGCTGAGATTTTCGGGCCGCACCTCCTGCCCCGCAGCAAGGCTCGCGTATCGGCACGCCCGTTCCTCGTGCCCATCCAACGCCAATGTCTTATCCGGCGGATCGTGCAAGTACGCCATCAACAGATCGGTCCACTCACAGGACATGATAGGGTCTCCTTTCGATGATCCCGTGCTGCCCAGGCCGAACACGTACGCGCCCGCGGTGCGCAACGGCAATTTCTCGCACAACTTCCACGGCATTTCAATCTGGGCCGATGGAGAATATCGACCCGGCGTCAGCAACGCCCCATATTACACCACAAAGTTTGCCTGATCGCGTGACCTGACCAGCAATATTGCGAGCCGTTATGTCCCATCTGGACTTTTGCAAACTGTTCGATCCCTCTCTGAGAGAGGGCTACAAACTGGAGCGATGGGCAATGCAGGAAAAGGGGGGAAGCTGTTTTCCTGGGAAATAGCCTTCGCCCCACCGTCTCCCCAGGGAATGACGGAGGCTGTGACCCAAATTGCAAAAGTCCAGTCCCATCATCACGAGATGTCGAGGAAAACAAACAACCCTGGGCTGTAGGACTAATTCTACGCTCCAGGCTGGGCGGCTGTGACACCGATCGTAGTCTTTCACAGGGATTGGTCTCACTTCAAAACCGTTTGCTCTCCTGTCATTTCGAGCGAAGCGAGAAATCTTTTGAAGCACGAAATCTTGTGAACAGGGGGTTAAGATTTCTCCTCGCTGGCGCTCGTCGAAATGACACTGCTGCGATTTTCGAAATGACAAGAGGCAGAGCCTTTTTGGAGTGGCGAGAACCCCTGCGAACGACTACAAGACCGGAAAGGACCCTCGACCCGGTTGGACCCAGGCGGCCGCCACCGCGCAGAACGCAATGCCCAAACAAAATTCATCGGGCACGCCTCCGCCCAGCACGGTCCAGACTTCTTGGGACGCGCTTGACAACCGCGATTTGCTCCTTCAAGATTACCGTCGCCTCCTTGCCGCTGCGCGATTCGCGGAGGGAACGGCAAGGCGAGCACCCCGTGAAGGTTTCCCGTATCACGTTTCCCTCAGCTCGCTTCCTGTAACATGTTTTCCGCAACTCGTTTCCTGTGGAACGTGTCCTGTAATACGTTTCCCGTCAAACGGTGGTTGCAACAAGTTTCGGTGAGCATTCACGGGGGTCTGTAGAGCGACCACAGAACACCACAATATAG
>DYLS01000071.1 GCA_020721965.1 Blastopirellula marina
CTTCGATGTACGGCCCGCCAGCCTGATCTGCCGGAACAGCGGCCGCAGAGCGGCCCGATGGACGGAATACCGGCCCCAATGACGCGGCAGGTGCGTCTCCACCGCCAGTTTGCGGCGCAGAGAGGGGCTGCCGCCGCCATGTGGACACGACCTCAGATCGGCGCGTACGCCGGTTCAGAACTCAGTTGTTTTCGCACCGCCTGGACGAGCACCTCGCGGCGGATCGGTTTGCTCAGATAATCGTCGCAGCCCGCCTTCAGGCATTTTTCGCGATCCTCCGGCAAGGCGTGCGCGGTGAGTGCGACGATCGGGCCTCGCCAGCCTGCCTGGCGGAGCCTGGCGCAGGCATCGTATCCATCCATGACGGGCATCTGCATGTCCATGAGGATCAGGTCGAAGGGGCGATTCTGGTCCACGGATCGAATGGCCGCGCGCCACCCGTCCAGGCCGTTTTCTGCGGTCTCCACTTCCCAGCCCTCTTGCTGCAAAAAATGCCCGATCAGACGGCGGTTCTCCGGGGCATCCTCCACCAGAAGAATGCGCCCCAGCGACGGCTTCTGACCATGCTGGACCGATTCCTGCGGTCGGTCCGGTGGCTCATCGCGATGCCCCGCCGATCCGGGCTGGCGGCTGTTGCGGTCTTCCTGCGCTCCGCGATCCGTTTTCTTTCGCCCCGCGGAATCCGCGGAAACGCTTACCGACGGAGGTCGGGGCAGGCCATAGGCCAGCTCTACGCCCGGCAGCAGCTCGGCGTCCAAGCAGACCGTGAATTTGCTCCCCTGGCCGGGGCAACTGGAGACTTCGAGCGTGCCTGCCAGTGCATGGATCAATCGCTGGACGATGGTCAAGCCTAGCCCCAAACCCCCGTGCCGCCGAGTGGATGTGTTATCCAATTGATGGAAGGGCTGGAACAATTGGGCCAAGGTGTCGGGATCGATGCCCGGCCCGGTATCCTGTACCGAGAACTGAATCTGCGACTTTCCCCTGGCCACTTTGACCCAACGCACCCCCAGTACGACCTCGCCCCGCTCGGTAAACTTGATTGCATTGCTGAGCAAGTGCAGCAGAATCTGCCGCAGCCTCCTGGGATCGGTGCTGATCAGCGTGGGCATGGGGAAGACGCACTCCGTGCGGACCGCCAGCCCGCGCCATTCCGTCTGCGATCGCAGCCACTCCAGGGCCTCTTCGGCGACCTCCCAAGGGCGGCATTCTTGCATTTCCAAGGCCGCGTTTCCGCTGTCCAGGATCGACAATTCGAGGATATCGTTGACCAGTGCCAGGAGGTTCTGGCCCTGTCGGCGGATGGTCTCGATGTATTGTTCACGCTGTTGGGGATCGGCTTCCTCGGAAAGCATGTCGGCGTACCCCAAAATGGCCGTCAAGGGTGTCCGCAATTCATGGCTGATGTTGGAGAGGAATTCGGTCTTGGCGCGGTTGGCGGATTCGGCCTCGCGGCAGAGCTTTTCCCACAACTCCCGTTCGCGCTGCTGGCGAATCCGCTCTTCGCGCTCGGTTACGGTACCGATGAAGATTTCCCCCCGCTCCTGGCGGAGCATCTCGTGCTCTGCCGCCCGGTGCTCGACGCGAGTCCGCAGTTCTTGGAAAAGGTTCTCGCCATGCACCAAACAGGCCGTCAAGGACTGCGTAAGCTGCATGAGAATCGCGGACTCGTCGGCGAGTGGAGGGGTAGCGAGGCCAGCCGACCGGGCCGCAAAAACGACGACGGCCCGGCCAACGTCCAGACGGGCAACCAGCACTTGCATCTCGGCGCGGATTCCCGAACCGCGCAGCACGGCAGCTCGCCTCTCCCGCAGCGCGAGGATTGCCTCGTGGATCAGGATTTCCGTCTGTCGCGACGTAAAATGCTGGTTCCAATCGCGGCCGCTGACCCACTCGCCGCTGGGTTCATCGACGAGCAGCCAGGCCGTCTCTTCCCCTTGCTCGATGAGCTGGTCCGCGCCAGGATTGCGACCGAACGTCAATCCTGGGACTTCCACCTTCCTGACCAGATCATCTAGAGTGGCAATGCGAAGTTCCATGGCAACAGGCCTCATGCGTCCGGGCGAGATTGGATCAACCGGCGTGGCATCGGTCATGCATCGCCTCCGCTACAACTCGCCAGATGTCCCGAACTCTCGCAAGCGATCACAAGGGCAAAACAGGTTTGGATAACAGGTTTCCCGGAAATCGGTTCGCTCACGTCTGAAACTTCATATCTGAAACAACCCCGATTGAGCCGCTAATTCCTCATCCAGATCCGTGGCTAAAACCTTCAAATCCGTGGCCGTCAAGCCCAGGCCGGTCACCGATTGTGGGTTGAATCGCAGAAGGTTCATCCCGATCGAAGACAGGCCTTTGAGGGTGCAAATCAGATTGGCGACTTCCACGCAGCGGACCGTCGCGAGATGTTCGCCGCGATAGGCCGCCGCATGGTGGTGGTAGCGAATCGCAGCGAGGGCCGGAAGAGGGAACGACCACTGCTCGGCCAAGGCGGCTCCCAATTCCACATGACTGAATCCCAGGACATCGTTTTCCACTTCGCAGAGGGGCGTCGCTTGCTGCAACGATTCGATGATGCGGGCGAACTGCGTGTGAAAATGCTGGTCGATCAGGATGATACCAATATCGTGCAACAGGCCGGCGAGGAAGACGTCTTCGAAATTGTGGATCCGCAGTCGCATGGCGAGCATCCTGACGCACAGGCCCACACCCACCAAGTGCCGCCACAAATCGGTGCGACGGTAAGGCCCCACGCCATCGCCCGCCTTGAAAAGGTCGGATACCGTGGCCGTGACCGCCAAATTGCGAATCTGCTTCAGCCCCAAATAGGCGATGGCCTGCTGCAAATTCGTAATCTTCGATCTCAGGCCGTAGGCCGACGAATTGACACAACGAATGACCCGGGCACTGAGCGCCGCGTCCGATTCCATGACGGCTTTGAGATCGGCGGCGCTGGAGTTCGGATCGTCGGCCACACGAATAATGTTCAAAGCCACCTGCGGCAGCGTGGATATGTCGTGAACCTTGCGTGCCGCTTGCAGGGCCTTGCTTCCAATACTGCCCGTCGCCTGTGTAATGGTGCTCATGCCATCTCCAACTACTTTGTGAACCTTCGGAGGGGCGGCCCCTCATGGCAAGTCGAGTACCAGAGCTGATACCGCTCTCGAGCCGCTCCTGCGAGAGCTGCTCCCAGCAACCATAGCTTACAGTGGGCACAATATGTGCCCGAGATGAGAAGAGGAGAGGTGTGGTCGGTCTGGATAAGAAGAGCGGGACCGGAGGAGGCGGGCGGTCACGCCATTTATCCGGGATATGCCCGTTTTGCAGGCTCCGTTGGGGGGGTAGCACCGCGCGTGCTGCCCCCCCAAGCTCAGCCCCGCCGCCGTGGAATCAGGGCCGCGCCGTTTGGCAAACAGGGTTCCGGCCGCCGATGGGTCGCGATTATTGGGCGGCCAATTCCAAGGCCACTAGGAAGGGAACGGGGTCGCTCCCCAAAGCGTTGAGGACGGTTCCGCCGGCCGTGAAGTTGTAAACGCCCCAGGCGGAATCGCCGTACTTCTCCAGGGCCTTGCCGCCCTCGCCCCCGCCCACGAACACTTGCACGCCAGCGTCTTTGAGTCGCTTCAACTGCTTCATGAAGCGGCGCGTCCCGCCCTCGAATTGAGACTCCTCGAACTTGCCGAATACACCGTTGTGGAAGGCCACGGCCGGCTCATTCAACCTCTTGGCCCATTCGATGAATTCGCCGATCTTTTGCTCAAATAGTTCCACGGTGGCCGGGCCGACGTCGAGTTGCTGTTCGCCCGGGCCGATTGTTGTTGATACGCGACCGTCCTGAAGCACGAAATCGACCGGCATGACGAACTGGATACCCTTGGCCTTACCGTCGGCGAGTATCCGTTTGGCCTGGTCGATTCGATCTTGGGGGATGTAGTATGGCTTGTCGGCATGGGCCGGGTCCTCGGCGACGCCGATGCAGAAGTCCCTGCCCTCCAGTTGGGCCGCCGCCTTGATCAGCCCCACCGCCAGGGAACCAGCCGAGAAGACCCAGCGGATCCTACCGCGGTTGATCATGGCTTCCAGATCGTCCAGTTTGTCGATCTTCAGTCCGCTGGAGATGACAAGCTGCGCGTTGAGGCAAACGGTCAAAGGCCCCGCAAATTCACCGTAAGAGTATTCCCCCAAAGCGACCTTATCCATCGCCGCGGGGACGACGACGGAGGACGTATCCAAGCTGCCCGCCGAAAATGCCTCGTGAACGTAAACCGTCCCAATCTTGCTGGAGAATTCGTTAGCGATCTTGGCGAGGCGATCGGCGAGCTTGGGAATATCGGCTGCCTTGGCCTTCCACAAAATGCGTTCCATGTCGTATTTGCGGGTATTTTCCAGGAGGATCAGGTCGCCGGGCTTGGCCTCGGCCAGAACGGCCTTGACCTCGGGAAGGATGGTCTCGGTAGCGTGGTCGAACCAATCGGAGATCAACCGCACCGGGCAGCCCATGATTTCGCTGAGCCTCTTGCCGACCTTTTCCAGGCTAAGCTGGGGATCACGGCCGATGTGGCCGAAGATCACCTGAATCCAACCTCGATCCCGGCCGATCTGCAAGGTCTCTTTCATCGACCGAAGGCGGATGTCGCCCTCGCCCAGCTTCGCCCCCGGCTTGGCGTCGAGGTCACCACGGACCAAAACCACGGTGCCACTGGGCACATCCGTAAGGTCGCTGACGCGGGGGATGCGTTCCAGGTATGCACGCAAACCGAGATTTTGTTTTTCGGAGCCGATCAGACGATTGAGCCACGCCTGCATTTTCTGGCCAGCCACTTGCATGATGATTTCTCCCAGGCCCTCCAAATGAAGCCGATTTTCAGGAACGAATGCCTTGAAAACTTGTTCGAGCCATCGGCCAACGTTTGTCCGAAAGTCAGCTATCCCACCACAAGTTGTATTCCGCAATACCGACATAATCCTCCATTTAGGGCTACGCTCATGAATAACCACGGTAAGCGTAGAACATCGCTCATGTATAGCAGGGTGGCGAGCCGTCCGCAAGGGTTGCCCCGTCGCCCCTCCTGCGATTGTAGCCGCGGCCGGTCCGCGTTATAATGCGGTTCTCTCCAGGCGGTCGCGGTATCCCCTGCAAGGGTAGGGGACGACTCGTCGGAGGCGGCGCACTTTGAGGGTTCTGACCTCACGAGGTATCGGCTTCGCAGCGGACTCGTTCGTCGCGCTCCGCGGTCGTCGGGTTCTGTCGCCGTTGCCTCGCAGGTATTGTCCTCTCGTGCCTCCGCGGCAAGACCGCAACATGATTTACGGAGGGAGTGTTCCCTTGGTTCCGAGACCGGCCCGTATGGTCTGCTGTGGCTCGTGATCCCAAGGGCAATATCGATGCTCTCCGCTGTCAGATGCTGGAGGCAATCTGGGGTTGCTGCGTGAACCAGCAGATTGCCCCGAAGAGCCGGGCGGTTCAACGAATGCCGCCTGGGACGCGCGGTTGTTGCCGAGATGCTCTCTTTTTTGTCGGCTGGTTGTTTTAGTCTCATGGTAAATCGAAATCTGATTCGTGGCTTGGACCCCTCTCCCCAAGAATGGGAAACGGAACTTCAGGAGGCCTCCGCCGGTCTTTCCCCGGAGGAATGGGTGCTGTCCCATGAAGAAGTCTCCGTTAATCAGATCGTGGAGGGGCGAATCGTCCGCGTAGAACGCGACTTCGCCGTCGTGGACGTCGGCTATAAGAGCGAGGGGATCGTCCCCCTGTCCGAATGGGAAGAGGGCGAGGAGCCTCCTCAGCCCGGCAAGATCGTCAGCGTCCTGGTCGAAGACCTGGAAGATCAATTCGGCCTGGGCGACGATTATCGCGGAATGATCACCCTCAGCAAGCGCAAGGCGGAGAAGATCCGGGCATGGATGCGGGTGATGGAAACCGTCAAGGAGGGCGATGTGGTGCGGGGCAAGGTTACCCGCAAAATCAAGGGTGGGCTGCTGGTCGATATCGGCGTGAACGTGTTTTTGCCGGCAAGCCAGGTCGATATCCGTCGCCCCACCGACATCGGCGAATACATCGACCAGACGATCGACTGCCTCGTATTGAAGATCGACGAATCGCGGCGCAACATCGTTGTCAGCCGCCGGGCGCTGATCGAGCGGGAACGGGCGGAGAAGAAGGCCCAACTGATGGCCGAATTGGAGGTCGGACAGATTCGCAAGGGCGTGGTTAAAAACATTGCCGATTTCGGCGTGTTTGTCGACCTGGGCGGTATCGATGGCCTCCTCCACATCACCGACATGAGCTGGGGCCGGATCAATCACCCTTCCGAGATGGTCTCCATCGACCAGGAGCTGGAGGTCGTTGTCCTCGATGTTAATCGAGAGAAAGAGAAGATTGCGCTCGGGCTGAAACAGAAGACGCCCAGCCCTTGGGAAGACATCGAGCTGCGCTACCCCGTCGGCAGCCGTGTCAAGGGAACCGTGGTCAACGTCATGAACTACGGCGCCTTCGTCAAGCTGGAAGACGGCATCGAGGGGCTGGTCCACATCAGCGAGATGTCCTGGACGAAACGGATCAATCACCCCAGCGAGGTCGTCCAGCTCGGCGATGAGGTCGAGGTCGTCGTTCTGGGAATCGACAAGAATAAAGAAGAAATCTCACTCGGCATCAAGCAGACGGCGGAAAACCCCTGGGAGCGTGCCGAGGAACGATATCCCATCAACAGCGTGGTCAAGGGGACGGTCCGCAATCTTACCAATTACGGGGCGTTCATCGAACTGGAGGAGGGCATCGACGGACTGCTGCACGTCACCGACATGTCCTGGACCCGGAAAATCACGCACCCCAGCGAAGTGCTGGAAAAAGGCCAGGAATTGGAGTGCCGCGTGCTCTCCGTGGATAAGCAGCGGCGGCGCATCGCCCTGGGGCTGAAGCAGATGGCCGAAGACCCATGGGAAAACTACATCCCGAGCAAGTACCAACCCGGCCAGATCGTCAAAGGCACCGTGACCAAGATCACCAACTTTGGCGTTTTTGTGGGCTTGGAAGAGGGGTTGGAAGGGCTGCTGCATATCTCCGAGCTGGCCGACCACAAGGTGGACAACCCCGAGCAGGTGGTCAAGCTGGGCGACGAGATCGAGGTCAAGATCCTTCGCGTCGATCATGAGGCTCGCAAGATCGGGCTGTCCCGCAAACGCGTGGAATGGGCCGAAGAGGAAGAGCAGACCGGCGAAGGCAAAAAGGCCGAGGCTCCGGCCCAGCCTCAGCAAGAGCTGAAGGGCGGCTTGGGCAGCAGCGGGCCGCTCATCCAGGGCTTGGGGTCCGATGGCTGAGGCCCCTGCTTGCCAGGACCGCTTCGCCGACGCATCTTTTTACTGATCTTTCTCCGGCGCTTGACAGCACCTCACTACGGCCCGACGGGGAATCCCCCGCTGGGCCGTCTTTTTTATATGTCTTGCTTCTTGTGTATCTCTTGCGCAGTCCAGGGCGGTTCGATCTTTGGCACTGCCCGCCTCATCGCGCTGACCGCTACGAGCGGCAGGATCACGCTTTCGCAAACATTCGCGACATCTTGTCGCAGAACCGGTTCCCTCTAGCCTCGAAGCCCGGCGGGTCGATAGCCTTTTCAAGGGACAATCTTCCAAGCAAGCAGCCATGTTGTGATCCCCATGAGAAAGATCAAACGCAAGGCATTCGACGAAGACATCTCCAGCCATTCGCCGCTGGAGACCTACCTCCGCGAGATCAACGAGACGCCGCTGCTCTCGCCCGAGGAGGAGCTGGAACTGGCCATCGCCATCGGAAACGGCGATCCGGCGGCCAGGGATCGCATGGTCCGCGCCAACCTCCGCCTAGTGGTCAATATTGCCCGAGGCTACACCGGAAAGGGCCTGAGCCTCCAAGACCTGATCGAGGAGGGCAACCTGGGCCTGATGCGAGCCGTGGAAGGATTCGACCCCGCCATGGGGACGCGATTCTCCACCTACGCCAGCTACTGGATCAAACAGTCGATCAAGCGGGCACTGATCAACTGCGCCAAAACCGTGCGCATTCCCGCGTACATGGTAGAGCTTCTCTCCAAATGGCGGAGGGCCACGGCGCGGTTGACCGAAGAACTGGGCCGTACCCCCACTGCCGAGGAAATTGCACGTGTCCTTGGCATCCCCCGCAAAAAGCTCTCCATCATCAAGAAAGCGATCCGCATCTACAATCTCACGCCGCAGACAGACCAAGGCGACAGCGGCTGGTCGTTGGGCGAGATGATCGAGGACGAGCGATTCCGCACGCCGGATGAAATGATGCTGGAGCACGACAGCCTGTACCACATCCGCAAGCGGCTTCAAACCATGGACGCCCGTGAGGCCGCTGTCCTGAAGATGCGATTCGGCCTGGAAGATCGCCAACCGCGCACCCTCAAAGAGATCGGCGAGGTCCTGGGGTTGACTCGCGAACGCGTCCGCCAGATCGAGAGCGAGGCCCTGGAGAAGCTCGCCGACGCCATTGACAGCAAAGATGCGTAGGGGCGCCGCAGCCCGCCCGCTGGGCCGCCGTCGTTGCACGGACGGGGCTTCCGTCCAAGGCCGATGCCGCGCCTTAGATGGCTTCGCTCAGCGCCGCGCGTTCAAGGCCCGTTGCATGGCGGACCCCATGTCAGCCGGGCTATCCGCCACGACGACGCCAGCCCGCTTCAAGGCCTCGATCTTGTCGGCGGCGGTGCCCTTGCCACCCGTGATCACGGCGCCGGCGTGGCCCATCCGCTTCCCGGGCGGCGCGGTGCGGCCGGCGATGAAGGCGGCCACCGGTTTGGAGAAGTGTTGGGCGATATATTCTGCCGCTTGTTCTTCGGCGTTGCCGCCGATCTCGCCGATCAACAACACGCCCTGTGTTTCGGAATCCGCGGCGAAAAGCTCCAAAAGGTCCACGAAGCTGGAGCCGACGATGGGATCGCCGCCCAAACCCACGCATGTGGATTGCCCCAAGCCCAGTCGGGTCAGTTGCCAAACCGCCTCGTAGGTCAAGGTGCCGGAGCGGCTGATCACTCCGATCGAGCCACGGCGGTGAATATACCCCGGCATGATTCCGATCTTGCACGCCTCGGGCGTGATCACCCCCGGGCAGTTGGGTCCGATCATTCGCGCGTCCGCCGCTCGCACGGACGGCATCACGCGGGCCATGTCCAGGACGGGTATGCCCTCGGTAATCACGACGATCGTACCTATGCCCGCATCCACCGCCTCGAGCACGGCCTCCGCGGCAAACGGGGGGGGTACAAAAATCATCGTGGCGTTGGCCCCGGTGGCCTGGACGGCCTCTTCCACCGTGTCGAAGGCCGGTATGCCTTCGACGGTCGTGCCACCTTTACCCGGCGTCACACCACCGACCACCTGCGTGCCGTAGTCTAGGCATTGCCGGGTGTGGAATCGCCCGGCCTTGCCCGTTATCCCCTGGCACAGCACCTTCGTCTCTCGGTCAACCAGAATACTCATGGCGGAATCGTCTTTTCATCTCAGGATAGAACCGGTATCACGCGGAGGGCGCGGCGTTGCAGGCCGCCACTACTTTCTTCGCGGCATCGGTCAAGTCGTCCGCGGCGATGATGCGCAGGCCACTGTTTGCCAACAGCTCCCGGCCCGCTTGCACCTCCGTCCCCTCCAGCCGAACCACCAGCGGCACATGGAACCCGACGGACTGATACGCGGAGATCAGGGCTTGGGCGATGGTCGTGCAGCGCATGATCCCGCCGAAGATATTGACCAAGACCGCCCGCACGTTGGCGTCGCTCAGCAGGATGCGGAAGGCCTCCGTAACTTGCTGGACGTCGGCCCCGCCGCCCACGTCGAGGAAGTTGGCGGGCTTTCCTCCGTGCAACATGATGAGGTCCATGGTGCTCATGGCCAACCCTGCACCGTTCACCAAACATCCGATGTTGCCGTCCAGTTTCACATAGCTCAAACCGGCGGCCTGGGCCTGGACCTCCGTCGGCTCTTCCTCGTTCAGGTCCCGCCATTCGCTCCACTCGGGATGGCGGTACGCGGCGTTATCATCGAAGTTGATCTTGGCGTCCAATGCCAACAGGGTTCCCTCGCCGGTCACCACCGTGGGATTGATTTCCAGGAGGCTGCAATCCTGGTCTAGAAAACATCGTACCAAAGCGGGGAGGAACGACGCGGCCGATTTCTCGCCCACCGCATCCAGCCCCAGCTTCTTGGCCAGTTTTCGGACTTGGAAGCCTCGCAACCCCGCCCAAGGATCGATGGCCTCGTGAAAGATCGCCTCCGGACGCTCGGCGGCGACCTTTTCGATCTCCACTCCTCCCTCGGCGGAAGCGATCAAGACCGGCCGCCCCCGGTTCCGATCCACCACCAACCCCAAGTACAGCTCGCGGCGGATGTCGCAGCCGGCCTCGACCAGCAGGCGCCGAACCACGCGGCCTTGGGGGCCGGTCTGCAGCGTCACCAACGTCTTTCCCAGCATGGCGGCGGCCGCAGCTTCGGCTTCCTCGGGCGATCCGACCAATTGCACACCCCGCTGAGCCGGGTTTTCCACAAACGTCCCCTTGCCACGTCCTCCGGCGTGAATTTGAGCCTTGACGACGGCCCGGGGCACGTTCCGCCGGCGGAAAGCCTCGGCCGCGGCCTGCGGGGAGCCCACCGCCTCGCCGTCCGGCACCGCCACCCCATATCGCGACAACAACGCCTTCGCCTGATATTCGTGAATCTTCATGCGCGCCTACCGCAACAGAGAGCCTGTGGTGGAGGAACCGACACTTTGTGTGACCGCCCGGGCCGCCATCCGGTGCCAATCCCGGTGCATCCGGCAATCGGCACCTTGGCCCTGCTTGACGGTGACGGTTGCCATCTAGCGCCGGGATGCTAGGAACCGGCGGAACTCGCTCCACGATCGCGTGTTGAGGACGTTCCGGGCCGTCAATCCGCCCCGACGCGCCTGCATCACCCCATAACGCATTGCGTCAAGACCTTTTATGCTATGCGCATCTGTCGAAATAACAATAGGGACCCCGAGGCGTTTGGCCGCGGCGCAGGCCGTATCGTTCAAATCCAGGCGGCGGGGGTGGGCATTCAGTTCCATAGCCTTGCCGCACTCCGCGGCGGTTTCCAGCACGATTTCCAGGTCCACCTCGTAGGCCGCCCGCTCCCCGATCAATCGCCCCGTGGGATGAGCGATCGCCGAGACGCACGGATTCCGCAAGGCGTCCACGATTCGCCGGGTGATCTGCTCCCGAGATTGATTCTGCCCGAAATGGACACTTGCCACGACCCAATCGGCCTGGGCCAGGACCTCGTCCGGCAAATCCAGCCCGCCCTGTTCCAGGATGTCGACCTCGATTCCTTTGAGGATGTGGAGGCCGCTGATATTGGCGGCGGCGCGGTCGATCGCCTCCCATTGGCGAAGGACCTTTTCCGCATTCAATCCCCCGGCCACGGTCACGCGCTGGGAATGATCCGTGATGGCGATATAAGCGTATCCACGCGATTGCGCCGCCGCGACCATTTCCTCCACCGTGGCCATACCGTCGGTCCAGGTGGTGTGCATGTGCAGGTCGCCGCGAATGTCCTCCAGGCGGATCAAGTCGGGCAACCCCTCGCCGGCGGCCCAATCGAATTCCCAGCGACTCTCCCGCAGCTCGGGCAGTATCCAGGGGAGGTCTAGCGCGGCGTAAACCCCGACCTCATCTTCCCCGGCGATGCGTTCCTCGCCTCGATAAACGCCGTATTCATTGATCTTTAGCCCGCGGTCTTTCGCCATGCCGCGGAGCACCACGTTGTGCTCTTTGGAGCCTGTGAAGTATTGCAAGGCCGCCCCGAACGATTCCTCGGGCACGACGCGCAAGTCGGCGTTGATGCCGGCTTGCAGCTCGACAGCCGCCTTGGTGGTCCCCTCTGCCAGGACACGCCGCACTCCCCGGAAGTGCTGGAAATGGGTCATGACGGCCTGGGGATCGTCGGCCGTAACCAGGATATCCAGGTCGCCTACCGTTTCCTTGCCGCGGCGGTAGCTTCCTGCCGGTTCGCACCGCTTCAATCCCGGCGCCGAGGCCAGGTGGTCCCTCAAATCGCTCACGAGCTGGTCCGCTTGATACCACAGAATGCGGAGTGCGTGCTCCATGGCCGCCTGTAGCCCCTTGACGATGTTCTCTTCCGTTTTTGCCCCAAACCCTTTTAGGTTACGGATACGGTGGGCCTCGCAGGCCGCCGCCAAATCCTGCAAGGTCTGTACGTTCAACTCTCGATACAGTACGGCGGCTCGCTTAGGCCCCAACCCTTGAACGCGGAGGAGATCGAGCACGCTTGGAGGGTATTCCGCCTTCAACTCCTCCAAGAGTGGCAGCGTGCCGGTTGCCACCAAAGTCGCGATTTTCTCGGCAAGGTCGTCGCCGATGCCCGGCAATTCCCGGAGATCTCGCCCCGATTCCAACCACTGCGCAAGTGGCTCTACCATGTTGCCAATGGTACGTGCCGCCGTGCGGTATGCCCGAATACGGAACGGATTGGCCCCTTGAAACTCGAGGAGGTCGGCCAATTGTTCGAAGACTGCGGCGATTTCGGTATTTGTCACGGTGCGAGGTTCCTTGCTTTGAAGTCGAGGACGGTATGCTTGGCCCCTGGATCCCGGCCAGTCCGCATTTCTATCGTGACATTTTATACTTTGTGGGGGTTTGTGGACGGCTGAAATCACACTTCAGCACATAGATGTGCAACTCCTGAAGTGAAACGTCAGCACTGCCTAGCTTGTGGACTGCTAAAATCAGACTTTAGCACCCCATGCAGCCCGTGCTTTGAAAAGCCGTAACCGTTTACGAAACATTCGGGGGGCGCGCAGTATGGCCCCCAAGATCTCGGTGGTCGCCGCAGCGTGACGCCCCCCAATCTTCCGTAAACGGATACTCTTTTACGTTGTAACTCAGCCGTGAACGGTTACACGCTGCGTAAACTCCAGGTTCCTGATGATTGACGCAGGATATGATGGTTTGTACACTACATAAGGTGGTGCAGGCCAAAAGTTGATGCAGCGCGTTAAAGACGGCCCATAAATCCAGATCCTTGTGTGGAGCATGGCCATGAACCGGCGCAACAGTTTGACCCCTCGCCAGAATGCAATTTACCAATTCATCCGCAAGAAGATTCTCTCGCGGGGCTATGGCCCGACGGTGCGAGAAATCGCCGAACACTTCGATATCCGCTCGCCCAACGGGGTGATGTGCCATTTGCGGGCCTTGGAAACCAAAGGAGTCATCGCCCGTTCGCCACACCTTTCCCGAGCCATCCGTCTTTTGGGTGACCGTCCCGCGGGCGACGGTCCGCAACAGGCAAGGGAGGCTCGCCAAAACGGCCTTCCCTTGCTGGGACAGATTGCGGCCGGCCACCTGCACGAGGCCATCGAAAATGCCGAGTCCATCGATTTTCACCAGGTCTTCGACAATCGCCAGGGCAACCTGTTCGTGCTGCAAGTCCACGGCGACTCGATGATCGAGGCCCAGATCTCCCACGGCGATTATGTGGTGGTGCGTCGGCAGGAAACCGCCGAGCCAGGGAGTATCGTGGTGGTCCTCGCCGACGACAACGAGACCACGCTGAAGCACTGGTTTCCAGAGCGCAACCGCATTCGGCTTCAGCCCGCCAATAAAAAAATGAAGCCCATCTACGTGCGGCGTGCCAGGGTACTTGGCGTGGTGGTGGGCGTTGTGCGAAAATTGGTGGCTTAGTAGGTACGTACGTACTACGGGGCACCACGGGCTACGTACTATAGCGCACTGCGCCGCGTAACCGTTCACGGCTGAGCTACAACGGAAAAGATTTGCGAAACAACGAGGATTAGAGGTTCCAGCGGTTCCTGGAGTGAGGAATGGAATGTCCTTTCGATGATCGCCAGGAATGTCATTTCGACGAGCGCCAGCGAGGAGAAATCTTACCCCGTGTCGAGAAGATTTCTCATTTCGCAAGATTTCCCGCTTCGCTCGAAATGACAAGAGAACGAGCTGTTTTGCAGTCACGAGAACCCCTGTGAACGACTACTGCGGCCCAAAGTCCGCGTGATTGTATGATGTGCGTAGCTTAGCTTGCGCGGCGGTATGGCCCATCGCCACAAGATGTTGACCCCAACAAACAACCTTGCGCTGTGGTATGACAAACAAGCTTGCGCCGCAGTATGACCCGTAATATGAGCCGTGGTATGAGTTGAGCCGTCGCAGCCGATCGCGACGAATACTCACGCTGGCGGAGCGTGCGGTCTGCTAGAGCGAAGGTGGGCCGTGCCTCGACGCTGGGCAGCGAGGTATCCCGTGCCGTATTCCCACGCCGAGAAGCCGGGCCGGGGGAATAGGGGCGATTGCACCGCCAGCGAAGGCGAATCCGCTGCCCGGCATGACGCACGCGGAAGGGGAATGACGACGACCAGGAGACGGCACCGATGGCCATTTCGGAACAAGAGATTCGCAAAGTCGCCCTCCTCGCCCGTCTGGAACTGACGCCCGAGGAGGCCCGCTTGATGGCGACGCAACTGAGTCGGGTGTTGGAATACATGGAACTGCTGAACAGCGTCGATACCCAGGGGGTAGAGCCGTTGGCACTCGCGGTGGAAGTGACGAACGTGCTTCGTGAGGATCGTGTGACGCCCGGCCTCGATCGCGAATCGGCCCTGGCGAATGCGCCCCACCGAGATGACGAGTGCTATCGGGTTCCCGCCGTGCTGGGCGAGACCTGAGGCGACCGTGCGAACCGCCGCGAATGGGACGGGCATTCGCTGCGGGCGCTGTTTGGGTGGACGTCCAACAGGATGGGATGGAGCGACATGGAATCGTTCTGGGAACTCACGGCTCGGGAACTATCCGACAAGCTGCGTCGCGGCGAGTGCTCGGCTGTGGAGGTCGCCCGCGCTTGCCTCGATCGCATTGCCGCGGAAGACGCGACCGTTCGAGCCTTCCTTTCCGTGGAGCCGGATTGGGCCTTGTCTCAGGCCGAGGAGGTGGATCGCCGCCGCCGCGCCGGGGAGTCGCTGGGGCCTCTCGCCGGGGTTCCGGTGGCAGTCAAGGATAACCTGTGCGTGCAAGGTCGCGTCACGAGCTGCGCCTCGCGGATGTTGGCCCATTTTCGCTCCCCTTACGACGCCACGGTCGTCGATCGGCTGTTGAAGGCCGGCGCAATCATCGTGGGCAAGACCAATCTCGACGAATTCGCGATGGGCGGCTCCACCGAGACTTCCGCCTTCCAGTTCACGCGGAATCCCTGGGACGTGGAGCGGATTCCGGGAGGCTCCAGCGGCGGGGCGGCGGCTTGCGTCGCTGCCCGAATGGTACCGCTCTCCGTGGGTTCCGATACCGGCGGGTCCATTCGGCAGCCGGCCGCGCTGTGCGGCATCTCGGGATTGAAGCCCACCTATGGGCGAGTCAGCCGTTTCGGTCTGGTGGCCTTCGCCAGCAGCCTGGATCAGATCGGGCCGCTGGCTCAATCCGCGGAGGATTGCGCGTTGCTTTTGGAGGTCTTGGCAGGTCATGATCCCCGCGACGCCACTTCCTTGGATCGTCCTGTGCCGCGATACGCGTCCGAGCTGGAGGGGGCGATCAAGGGTCTCCGCATCGGTTGGGTGCCCGAGCACTTCACCGAAGGCTTGGACGGCGAGGTCGGGGAGGCCGTGCGGGAGGCCTTGCGGATCTATGAAGACCTGGGGGCCGAATTGGTGGAGGTCGCCTCCCCTCATGCCCGCTATGCCGTGGCCGCCTACTACATCATCGCGCCCAGCGAAGCCTCCAGCAATCTGGCCCGTTACGACGGCGTCCACTACGGCTACCGAACGGACGAAAAGGCGATGCTGGCGGACTTGGAAGAGGAGCGTCGCCTCTTGCGCGAGTCGGGCGACGAGGCGGCCCTGGAGGAGATCGATTCGGCCTTGGTACGGCTTTACCGCCGCAGCCGGGCGGGGGGCTTCGGAGCGGAGGTCAAGCGGCGGATCATGCTGGGGACCTACGCCCTGAGCGCCGGCTACTACGACGCCTACTATCTCAAGGCCCTGAAAGTGCGCCGTTTGATTCGCCAGGATTATGACCGCGCTTTTTCCCAGGTCGATGTGATCGCGGGACCGGTGACGCCCTCTCCGGCCTTTCGTCTGGGAGAGAAGACCAGCGATCCTCTGGCGATGTACCTGTTCGATCTCTATACGGTGGGGGCCAATCTGGCCGGCCTGCCCGCGATGGCGATCCCCTGCGGATTTAGCCGGGAGGGTTTGCCCATCGGGCTGCATTTGCAGGCCCCCGCCTTGGAAGAAGTTCGCTTGCTGCGAGCGGCGCACGCCTTGCAACGGAATACAGACTGGCATCGGCGGCGACCCGGTTCCCACATCGCCGCCCGATCGGAACTTCGCGGTTGAAGGAGGTGGGCGTGGCAGCGTTGCCTTATACGATCGTCGTGGGCCTGGAAGTCCACGTGCAACTTTTGACCGAAAGCAAGCTGTTTTGCGGCTGCTCGACGAAGTTCGGCGCACCGCCCAATACGCAAACGTGTCCCGTTTGTATCGGCATGCCGGGCGTATTGCCGGTGATGAACGCCAAGGCCTTTGCCCTGGCCCTGAAGGCTGCCGCCGCTCTGAACTGCCACATCGCCACATTCACCAAATGGGATCGTAAGAACTACTACTATCCCGACTTGCCCAAAGGGTACCAGATCAGCCAATACGATCTCCCGCTGTGCCGCGACGGCTGGTTGGACGTTCCGAGCGAGGACGAGGCGGAGGATCGCCGCATTCGCATCATCCGCGTGCATTTGGAGGAGGATGCGGGTAAGAGCCTGCATGACGAGAAGGCCGGTCGGGCCGATAGCCGCATCGATCTCAACCGTGCCGGGACCCCGCTCTTGGAAATTGTGACGTACCCCGACATCCGCTCCCCCGCCGAGGCCAAGACCTTCCTGCAAGAGCTGAAACTCCTGCTGAACTACCTGGAGGTCTCCGACTGCAACATGCAGGAAGGGAGCCTTCGCGTCGATGCCAATATCAACCTGCACATCCCTACCCCGCAGGGCATCGCTGCCACGCCGATCGTGGAAGTGAAGAATATGAACAGCTTTCGGGCCGTGGAGAAGGCCCTGGCGTACGAGGCCGAGCGGCAGTGGGGGGTGTTTCAGGAGACCGGCCGGAAGCTTGGCGAGGTGCCCAAGCAGACGCGTGGTTGGGACGAGCACGCCGAGGTCACGCGGCCGCAGCGGTCGAAGGAAGAATCCAGCGACTATCGCTATTTTCCGGAACCCGACTTGGTACCGGTCACCGTGACGCCGGAGGAGATCGAGCGGGTCCAGGCGTCGCTGGGGGAATTGCCGGCCGACTTGCGGCGGCGATTGAGGCGTGATTACGGGCTGAACGCCTACGATGCCGACGTGCTGGTGAATCAAGGGCGGTCCACCGTGCATTATTTCCTGCGACTGGCGGACGTCTGCGGCGACGGCAAGGCGGCCGCCAATTGGATTCAACAGGATGTCCTCCGCGTGGTCCATGAGAGGCAAATCTCGATCACCGACTTTCCGATCCCCCCCGATACCCTGGGAGAAGTGATCCGCATGGTGCGAGGGGGGCGGCTCGACACGCCGAAAGGGCGGCAGGTCTTCGCACATCTATTGCAACATGGCGGCAGGCCCCAAGAGGCCGTAGATGCCCTTGGCTTCAAAGACGTGGACGACGCCGAAGTTCAGGCCCTGTGCCGGGAATTGGTGGATGCCAACCCCAAGGTGGTGGCGGAGGTCCGGTCGGGCAAGGAAAAGGCCCTGGGAAGCCTGGTCGGTCAGGCCAAAAAACGCAATCCCCACGTCAATCCAGCGCGGGTCAAGGAGATCTGCCTGGAACTGATCGCGCGGATGTAAGCGGATCGCGGACAGCGGAGGCCAAGGCGTGAAAATCATCACGCTTCTCACCGATTTTGGCAGCAAATCGCATTACGTGGCCGTCATGAAAGGAGTCATGCTGTCGCTCAATCCCGCTGTGCAGTTCGTGGATATTACGCACGAGGTTCCGCCCCAAGACGTGTGCCGGGGAGCGTGGCTCCTGGCCGAGGCGGCGCCGTATTTCCCCGCTGGTACGATCCACCTGGCCGTGGTCGATCCCGGCGTGGGGACGGAACGGGCGTGCACGGCTGCGAAGCTGGGAGATCAGTATTTCGTGGCCCCGGACAATGGTCTGCTGGGACTCGTGATGCGCCGCCTGCCGTGGATCGAGGCAGTACGCCTGGACCGGCCCGGCTTTCGTCGCTCCGTGGTCTCGAATACGTTCCACGGACGGGACATCATGGCCCCGGTGGCGGCCCATCTCAGCCTGGGTGTACCGCTGGACGAGTTCGGGCCGCGGCTGGAAGCCTTGCAGCCTCTCCCTTTTCCCGAGGTCGAAAGGGGGGAGGATTACGTGGAGGGTTGCGTGGTCTGGGTGGACGACTTCGGCAACCTGGTCACGAATGTCCGACGCGAGGACCTCCAGCAAGTGGCCTTCGGCAGTGCGGCAGTCCAGTGCGGCGACCACGTGATATCCGATTGGGTTAACACCTATGCCGAACGCCCGGCCGGTACGTGCGTGGCCCTCTTTGGCTCCTCCGATTATCTGGAGATCGCGGTCGTGCAGGGGAGCGCGGCCCGGACCTTGGGCGTCAAGGCGGGGGCGCCGGTTCACGCCACGTGGTAAGCAGGCCGCTTCCCTGTGCGGTTTGCGACCGGTAACCGTTCCCGGGTGGAAGAATACGGAAGACGCGGTGTTTTCACGAGCCGTGCAGAGAAAACGCTGTGCTCGTAGCCGCCGGTTGCTGAAGGGAAGCACAAGCTGTTGCGGTCCAGACGCCGGGGATGCCGCGAATGCTCTGTGAACGGTTACTGCGACCGAGGGTCGCTTGGCGTCCTACGCCGGCAAAATCGCGCGGCTTTCCTTCACGGAACCTTGTTGGGATCGGCTACGATCTGATAAAATCTAGCGATTGCCGCGGGGTCGCTAAGAGCGTCGCAGATCGCCGCTAGGAACGACGTGATCGCTAAGGGCGCGTCGCCATCGCCAAGAACAAAATGCGTCATTGCTCAAAATAATGCGTCATTTTTGAAAACAACGCGTCATCGCTGAAAACAATGCATCATTGCCAAGAATAATGCTGCATCGGTAGGAACGATGCGGGATCGCTCAGAGCGATGCGTCACGGGTTGCTTCGTTGCGCGCAGCGGCTTGAAGATTAGCTCCCTGATGGGGGGCTGCTGGTTCGGTTCGGCGGGAGTCGTGCCAGCGTTTAGAAATTCCTCGAATTCGTGAGAGAAGTCTGATGCCTTTGGATGGATACAGCGTCTGCCCGGCCGGGACCGGAAAAAAGATCAAGTTTTGCTGCCCCAGCAACTGGCAAGACTTGGAAAAGATCAGTCGCTTGGTTGAGGGCGAGCAATACCGGGCAGCCCTGCAGCAGGTGGATCAATTGCTGGCCAAGCAGCCAGAGCGAGCCTGCCTGTGGACTTACAAGACGGTCCTGGAGCGAGTGAACGGCAACGCTCAGGGGGCCATTGCGGCGGCCAACGAATTCCTGACTCACTGCCCTCGAAATCCCGTCGCGCTGGCCGAGCATGCCATTGCCTTAGCCATTCAGGATGAACTGAGTGCGGCGTTGCCGGAGATCGAGGCCAGCCTGAAGGCGAGTCAAGAAAATAACGTATCGCTGGTTCGTCGCCAGATCGAGGCCTTGTTGCTTTTGAACAATCGGCTAGCAGGTAAGGGCGAATTGCCGGCCGCCTGGTACCTATTGTCTCTGATCGAAATGTTCCGTCCTGAGATGGGTTCGGAGCTGATCAGACGCAAAACGGCACTGGCGGGGTTTAGGGGGCACCCGGTGGCGTTGCGTGAACCGGCCCCGCTGCCTCTCGAAGTTCCCGAGGACGCCCCGGCGGAATATCGGCAGGTGGCGGAGGCGATTCACACGGGCCAGTTGACGGAGGCCCGCCAACTGCTACGCGACTGGATCCAGGCCCAGCCGGACCAGGCCCTGCCTTGGTACTTGCTGGGACTGTGCAGCCTCTGGCAGCTGGACTACGTGACGGCGGGGGAAAGCTTTTTGCGATACAGCGAGTTGACCCCTGATGAGGATACGGCGGTTGCCGCGAAGGTCCTTTCCTACCACCTGAAAAAAGACCCCTGGGGCGATGCCGAGGACCTCGTGAACCTGATCTATACGATTCCCGATCCCGCGGGAGTCAAGGAGGCGATACTCTCCGATCGCCACCTCAAAGTGGTCAGCGCGGACGCGACGTCGTATACGGAGGACGGCCCTCCCCCGGAATTGACCGGGTTGGTGCTCCGCCACGAAGCGGACATCGAAGAGTGGCCCATCCCCAACGACTTGGCCAACGAATCCGTGGCGATCGTATCGTATTTCGGACGGCAGACCGGCCGGGAAGCCCAGGTGCACTTCACAAGCGTCCTGGAGAGCGATGTGGGCTATGTGGAAGAGCGGCTTCGCGAATGGTGCGGTTCGGGTGAATGGCCGGCACCCGTCCGCGTGGTCAGTGGGCGGCGGTCGCGGCTGTCGATGGTTCTTGCGTACACCGTTCAAGCAATCTTGCCCGACCAGCTTCCAGGCGCGTTACGCAAGTTGCTGAAGGAGATTTGGGCGGATCGCCCCAACAAGGCCCTGGGAGATGTCAGCCCACGGGAGGCGGCTGCCGACACGACGAAGCGCCGAACCTTGAAGGCCGTGCTGGAATGGCTCCGCGAGTTCGATTCCCCCGAGCTTTCGGCAGCGTTGGATGAGCTGAAGGTCGAATGGAATCTGCGGGACGGCCCGCCGCGATCTTCCGCCCGCATGGAGGGCAACATTCGGGTTCCCATCAGCGTCGTCGCGCGCGTGGATTCCACCACCCTGAGCGACGACGAGATTCGCGACTATTTCTTCAATGCCGTGAATCTCGATGCATCATCCGCGCTTGCGATCTTGCTGGACGAGGTCGTCGCCCGGCGGGAGCGACTCCATCCCGCGGTGGTCTTGGAAGCCTACTGCCGGTTGATCCGCAATGCCGAGGAGGGGGAAGCTGCCCGGAAGATATGCGAGACGGCCATCGCGTTCGCCGAACAGCACAACATGCCGCATGGCCGCCTCCATGTGGAATTGATCACGTCGGGTCTCTTGGAGTCCGGCCAGGGTCGCGCGGAATTCGAGCATCTTATCAATCGCCACATGGACGAGCCGAGCATCGAGCAGTGGGTCCTGGGCGTGATCCAAGCCGCGGAGTCCCGGCTGGAACATCAGGCAGAGGAAGTCGCGAGCAAACCGCAAGGGCTATGGACTCCCGATGCGGCCGCCGAGCCGACGCCCGCAGCGAGCGAGGCCAAGCCCAAGATTTGGACACCAGGTCAAGATTGATATTGCGGCGCATTCCAAGGGCGGAGCAAGCGATAGCATTGCCATCGCGAATTGCGAGCCAGGCCTGGGTGAACTCGCCGTGTATGGCGCGGCGGCGCCTGCCCGATCACCAGAAAAGGCACAGTCAGGGGAAGTAAGGGTCGTGCCGATGCGTCAATGTCGAGGAGTTCGAGGCGCGATCACCGTAGATGCCAACACCCCGGAGGCCATCCTCGAGGGGACTCGCCTCTTGTTGGCCATGATGATCCGCCAAAACGGCATCGAGGAGCAGGACGTGGCCAGCGTGATTTTCACTACCACGCCGGACTTGGATGCCGAATTCCCGGCCCTTGCCGCCCGGCAATTGGGCTGGATGCAGGCGGCCCTGCTGTGCGGACACGAGATGACCGTACCCGGCGCCATGGCGCGTTGCATTCGCATTCTGATCCATTGGAACACCGACAAGAAGATGGACGAGATCATCCACGTTTATTTGCGGGACGCCGAGCGATTGCGGCCGGACCTCTGCGTCTTGCCTCCCGTGGATTGGAACGAGCTGGAGCTTTGGATTCAGGAGCATCTCAACCCCAAGCCCCAACCCAGCGCTCGGACTTCCTCACGATTTCAATCAGCGCGGGACGGCGGCAAATCCGCCGAAATGTAACGGGAACGGGCACCCTTTCACGCCCCTTCAGCGAAGGAACCGTTGGATTTTCAGGTCCACACGCATCGCCAAGGTTCTCACGTGCTCCGGAGCGCGGCTCAGGCAGATGTCTTCCATGGCGGGATGCAAGATCGACAGGCTGCGGTCGCTGGAACGATCGGAGAGTCGGTCCAGGGCGGCAAGGGAACGGCCGAGCAACTTGCAGGTCCGGTCTCCAATCACGGAATCCGTGGAACCCGTGGCAGCCAGATGTCGCACGTTTTCGCTCCTCAGAAACTCATGCAGCGTATCCAGCCCCCCGCTCTCGCCGGCGTAGGCCAGGGAGATCGCCGCGTTGTAGCGAACCACGTCCGTGTCGTCGTGCAGCATCTCCCGCAGCACGGCACAGACCTCCTTGCCGCCAATGTAGCCCAAAGCGGCCGCGGCGGCCGCGCGAACCGGGGGCACAGGATCCTTCGCCGCGCGGCACAGCGCCTCGGTGCCGCCGGGGACAGAGATGACGCAATCCGGGCCGTGACGTTCCATCGCCATCACTACGCCTTCCGCCGCCGCCCGACGCACGATGGAATCCATTTGCGGAGAGTCCGTGACCCGCGATTCTGCCGCCACCAACAGGACCGGCACGATCCGCGGCGTCTCCAATTCACGCACCAGACGGCACAGTTGGGCGCGGTAGATTACCACAAATTCAGCATCCCCGGCCACAGGCCGACGCAACTCGGTCTCGAGAACCTGGATCAGAGCATCCGCCAAACGCGGATCGCTTCGCAAGTCGCGGTAACGGTGATCGAAGATCGAATCGTGGACTTTTGCCAAGGCCTCCGCCCGGGCCGTCCCCCCTTGTTCGATATCGCGGAGCACGTCCTCCATGTTCAAGTCCGGGGTAACCGCCTCACGCAGCGTCAATAAACCCGCAATCCCCGAGAAGAGAAAAATCCCGGGAAAAATCAGTCGAGAAAACACAAGCCACGAGAGCGAAGGGGTTCCATGATGAGAATCGCCACGGACAGCGGAGGTGCCGCGTTCGGGAGCTTCGGTTGCGACAGCAGCATCGCCCTCCCTGGTTGGAGAGCCGCCGGCAAAAGGCGGTCCACTATTTGAACCTTCAGACCATGATTGCCCTGGTGTAGAGGAGACGCCGACGGCCCGATCGTCGCGTACCATGAATCAGCCCTCCTGTGCGCAAAAAGACTGGACGCTCGATTTGCGTCGTCCGTTGAACCACAAAGGCGTCACGAAAGCCACCCGATGGGCTACCCCACGACCAAACCGCGGACGTATTATCGACGGAGCCTGCAATAGTGTCAAGTCAAAACCGGGATTTTGAGCCGTGCTGTTTAGGACGCTTTCTGGAGATTCCGGTCTGCCCCGAAATGCCGGTTCGCCTCAGGCTCGAGCGGCGATTGGCTCGCGTATGAACGATGGCTTGATGGAGTGCCGCTTGCGATGCTTTTCCTGGATCTGACCGCGACCTCATTGGAAGAAAACCTGGCCCTAGACGAGGCTTTCCTGAATGCTGCTGAGAATGGCCGCTTGGAGGATGGCTTGCTGCGAGTTTGGGAATGGGCCACGCCGGCCGTGGTCGTAGGGCGGGCCTCGCGGCTCGCGCAAGAGGTACAATTGGATCGCTGCCAGAAACGAGGCGTCCCCGTGGTGCGGCGATGCAGTGGCGGGGCGGCGGTGGTGATTGGGCCGGGCTGCCTGCTCTACACCTTGATCTTGCCGCTCTCCCCCGATATCCCCCGGCACATGGAACGCATCCATGCCAGCGTCTTAAACCCCATCGCCGCCGCACTTGCAGCCAGGGCGCCGGGCGTCGTCCGAGCCGGCATCAGCGACTTGGCCCGCTGCCAGCCCCCGCGGCAATCTACGGCCACGAGCGACTGCAATCCCCGGGATCCTGAATCTCCTGTGCCATCCGCCCCAAGAAAATTCTCCGGCAACAGTCTCCGCTGCCGCCGACAGTGGCTCCTCTATCACGGCACGATTCTGTATCGTTTCGACCTCTCGCTGGTGGAAGAACTGCTGAGCATGCCCCCCCGCCAGCCCGATTATCGCGGCGACCGCCGCCACGGCGATTTCCTCTGCAATCTCCCGCTGGACCGCGACACCCTGTGCCTGGCATTACGCACCGCTTGGGGCGCATGGGAGCCTGCCGGGGATATCCCACAGCAGGAATTGCAGGACCTCCTCGCTCGCTACCGCGACCCCGCTTGGAATCTGGACCATTGAAACTCC
>DYLS01000072.1 GCA_020721965.1 Blastopirellula marina
ATCCCGACGCCGCAACCGATTCCATGCGATTCTGAAAAAGAAGTTCGGGTTAGGAGTTTCACGCATATTAGCCACCTCAGCCTGGCGCAGGGTTGGGACGCTGTATTTCGATCATTGACACGCGGGTTAATTTTGATATAATGTGCTTTAATATTTCGGCATCCGCGATTATCTCCAGCATGAAAGCCTCGCAATATCGATCTTTGCGAATTGTCTTAAGTGCGTGGTTCCCGCTGGCCACGCTCGCGCTGGAGTTTCACCATCAAATTTGGCATCAAGCGGAAAAATTCGGGTGTGAGCATTGCTGCCAAAGCGAACATTGGTCCTCCCGAATATCGACCGTCTATACCTGCTGCGAAGGCGAGAGTTCTGATCCGTCGTCGTGCGCAGCAGAAGCGGCACAAACTCGCGCCGATCGATACCATCCAGCGTGGCGGGCAAGCAAGCATCCAACCGGTCACGAGCATGATGCGGATCACTGCCTGATCTGCCGGTTCTTGAAAAGCGCGCAATCGTATACGGCCTTTTCGGAACTTACCTTTTGCGAGGCAGTCCTTTTCGTAGCAGTCCCTTGCTCCCCACCGTTCCGCGCCGCCCCCGCACCGACCCGCGCCACAATTCGCGGCCCTCCCGCTGTTCTTTCCCTGGCGTAATAATTCGCCATATCAAATCGGCGCACCAACCGCGCACACATCTGCCAACCCTGGTGGATTGGCCGTGATTGCGTCTTGGTGCTGCTCTGTCCTCCGCCATTGAGTCGATGACGCGCCGCATGGTTTTCGTCATTCGCGCTCGTGGGTGGCAGAAATAGATTAGGCTCTACCTACATCTAGACTCGAAGGTGCGGTCTTGATGATCGCACCTTGCGAAGGGGGATTTTGTGCGCTATAAACCACGGGAGCATACTATAGGGAGTAAATTAGATATGGAATATAAACGTGGCGTAAACCGAAGACGGTCTATATTCGCCTTAGAACACACTATTTGCGCGTTAGCGAATACCTCGCACAATCTTCAAAAACATGATGGCGACAAATACGCTTGCGATAGAGCCGGGGCGAAGAACGGTTGTGTCCACCGCTGTAGGCGAGGCTTCACCTTAGTCGAATTGCTGGTGGTGATTGCGATCATCGGCCTGTTGATCTCGCTGCTATTGCCGGCCGTCCAAGCGGCTCGCGAGGCTGCGAGAAGGGCTGCTTGCACGAACAACTTAAAACAGCTTGGCCTGGCGATGCACAACTACTACACCGTTTACCGTACCTTTCCCGGCTTGGGAACGACGTCGGCCACGAGCTTCTCCGTGCAAGCCAAACTTCTGCCCTTTGTGGAACAGAAACAGCTTCAAGACCTGATCGATTTCGAAAAGCCACTGTACCTTTTCTTTGGACGGGGACGATCCCAATTGAATCCAGCGCAGGTGCAAGCGGCGCGCGAGGTCGTCTCGCTTTTTCGATGCCCAAGCGATGGAGGCGAGCCTGTCTATGAGGAGAATCCGAACATCTTCGTGGCCGGCGGAAACTACCTCGTTTGCACGGGAACGGGAACCGGCACCACCTACGACATCCGTTACAAAACAGATGGCACATTTTACTACGGTTCCAATCTTCGCATGGGAGATTTAATCGACGGATCGAGCAACACCGTGCTCATGTCCGAATCACTGTTAGGATCGCGGCAAAACACTACAGGAGCGATCACTTCTCGGCCACTTCGCGAAAGAATGATCTGCTTCATGCTGGGGTCAACCCTCAATCCCCCGCCACAGCCGGGGCTATCGGGCGTCGTTGATCCAGATTTGAACGCCATTACGTTGAGCTGCACGCAAGGGATGGGCTATCGGGGTTTTGGCTGGATCGCCGGGAAAACCACCGCCTCAACTTTTTCGGCTTATCTGCCACCCAATGCGGTCGCGGCGGACGCCGTGGCTCACGGCATCGGATTCATCGGTGCAAGAAGCCACCATCCTGGCGGCGCAAACGCCCTGATGGGCGACGGAAGCGTTCGATTCATCCAGGAGACGATCAACCTTGCAACCTGGAGGGCCGTCGCCACGCGATCCGGTAACGAGGTCGTCAGCCTTCCTTGACTCGGAGTCAGGCAAACGAATTGGCGTCGCCTAATACTACAGCGCAAAGTTTGCCCGATGGCATGATCTGCGCAACATATGTGGCCAAGCGATATATCCCATCACCACAGGATTTGGGGCTAAGCAAGCAAACTTACGCTGTAGGTCTAATACGTACCTTACGACGTTTTTGCATCTTCACATCCTTACACCTTTGGAGGACAGTATCATGCACGTTTCCCGTCGGCAAACTCTTCGAGCGTTACCGGGCCTGTTTTCGCTCGGGCTTATTTCGGTGTCGCGCACGTCCCAGGCCGCGGAACATCACGATGCAGAAAAATTGGGGTTTCTCATCATTGGACACGGCTCGCCATCGGATCAATGGAATCGGCCCTTTCTGGATTTTGGGGAGCGAGTAGGCAAGTTAGCCACGACGGAAAAGGGCTTCGCGGCTTCCCGGACCGTCTTGATGGAGTTCGGCTCTCCCAACATCTCTGATGGCTTGCATGAATTGGAGGAGGCCGGTTGCCAGGCGATTGTGGCGGTGCCAGCGTTTGTCATGACCGGGCATCACACAGTTTTCGACGTCCCAGCGGCGCTCGGTATTTACTACTCCCAACACGCTGTGGAGCATTTGGGAGAACATGGTTCCGAACTGGGCAAGCCTCGCGTGCCCGTCATTTACACCGCTCCCTTGGACGAGGGAGATCTCCTGGAGCGATTCGCGCTCTCAGAAATCAAGAAATTGTCTCAGGATCCGCAAAACGAAGCGATCGTTTTTCTGTATCACGGAGATGCGGAACAAAGGCCGCTTCAAGAGCGTCGCCTGTCCCAAATCGCAAACTGGTGCTGCGCCAAGACGGGCATCACTTGGGCTGAGTGGATTCATATTGGTATCGGCCAAGGTTTTGAGCACCACGGGATGCCTGTGCTACTAAAAGCCGCCGAAAAAAAAGCCCGCGTGCTGGTCATCGGCGTTTACACCACACTCAGCGCCGCAGCCATCCAGCGGCGTGCCCAGGCGACCTCACCGCAGATTGCGGAGCAGCTCCAAGGGCGAGCGATCGTCTTCTCACAAGGAAGCTTGACCGATTTCCCGGAGACCGATCGCCACCTCTTGAGCATTGCGGAGGCGGCAGCGAAAATCCGCACCAACGAGGCCCATCATGCACATCCAGGTGGGCACCACCACTCCCATTGAGAAAGAGCAGGACTTGCTGAGCGAGCAACTCAGCCCTGCCTCCAGCGGCTTGCCAGACAACCTGCAAGGGTGCGTACGTTGCGGATGAAGGTGGATGTTCGACTGGCCCGCTCGACCTTTGTGTCGGGCGGCGCCGCATTCCGTCAGCCCTCTTCCAGCCAGCGTCCGCAGTCGTCAAGCCATCGAACAACTTGCCTTAGCCTCCGCTAACTGTGACGTCGTGGCACACTCCTCCCCGCCAACTGGTGAAGATGGGCTTGATGCTTGTAAGTGTTTTCAAGTCTACGATTTGCGCGCATTAAGCCCCCTGAGAACTAGGGGGATGCTGATTGCAAGTGATTGCAAGACAGTAACTCAGGTCAACGACGCACCCTGATCCTCCCACCGTTTTCTGAGTACAAGGCGTATCGCGCAACTCCATGCTGGACAAGAACTTATGCAAAACCGTTGCATGACTACAGCGCGCAGCGCAAAGCAACAGGAAGTCGTGATCCAGTAATGGTTTACGCAAGGATACGTCCAGGAACTTTGGGCCAAGAGAAAAGGGACCTCGCATTAGGCGAGATCCCCGTTCCTTGCGGAGTGAAACTCAAGCTACTTGCCAGGGCAAAGGCAGCCGGCCCGTCACCCTCCCCTCGCCGCGTGCTGGTTGAGCCGCGAACTGGTGACATGGCTCAATCGCGGCGGTCGGCTGACGGCCTCAGCGGTCAGGTCTTGAATCCGGCCACAAGCTGCCGCAAGGCATCGGCCTGGGCACCCAATTCTTGGCTACTCGAGGCCATTTCCTCGCTTCCGGCCGCGGATTGTTCGGCGACCGTCGCGATGCCCTCGATACCCCGACGAACCTCCTGTGCCGCATCATTCTGCTCGATCGCCTTTTGAGCGATGACAGCGATCTTCCTAGCGGTCTCTTCGACGCCATTCAGGATGCCTTTCAAGGCTTCCCCCAGGCCATCGCTCCGTTCCGCCCCCTCTTCCACGAGGCGGGTCGATTCGCCGATCAACTGAGCAATTTCCTGGGCCGCATGATTCGAGCGTTCCGCCAACTTGCGGACCTCATCGGCGACTACGGCAAAGCCCATCCCGTGCTCGCCGGCGCGGGCAGCTTCAATCGCCGCATTTAGGGCCAACAAATTCGTCTGCCCGGCGATCTCGGAAATGACCTGGATGATATCGCCGATACGCTTGGAACTTTGGCGGATGGCATCCATCGCTGTGACAGATTTCTCCACGGCCGCCTCGCCTTCTTTGGCCGAGCGGCTGCTCTTTCGCGCAAGCTCGTCCGCTTCCACGGCCAGTGCTCGAACGGCATCGACCGAGCGACTCAACTCCTCCATGGCATCGCTCATTTGTTGCACGCTGGCGGACTGCGTCTGTGCGCCCTGAGCCACGGCCTGGGAGCTTTCGGCCACAACCTTGGCCCCCTCGGTAAATTGCTCCGCGCTTTGGATGACCTGGCGGATCATCTCCCTCAGCTTTGCAATGAAAACGTTGAACCAATGGGCCAGCGCACCAATCTCGTCCTTGCTGTCGATTGCCAGTTGTTTGGTCAGATCGCCCTCCCCTTGAGCGATATCCTGGAGCATGTCCACGGCACGATGCAGACCAGCCACGGTGCGCCGCGCCGACCAGCCGGCGACAAGGGAACCCAGGACCAAGATCAATAGACCGCCCCCAACCGTCCACAGCATCATGCCATTCATGGCCGCGTCTACACGTTGCAGGGCGTCCTCGAAATCATCCTCATACGCCCCAGCCCCGATCACCCAATCCCAAGGTTCGAAGTATGTCACAGCCGCCACTTTCCATCGCGCCGACACGTCTCCG
The DNA here is from genome assembly GCA_020721965.1 of Blastopirellula marina. GTDB lineage: Bacteria > Planctomycetota > Planctomycetia > Pirellulales > Thermoguttaceae > Thermogutta. The sequence continues at coordinate 5,094 of DYLS01000072.1, forward strand.
GGGTTTTTCCATGGGTAGCGTTCCAGTCTGCACTCTCCCGGCTTCAATTTCAGGGCCGTTTCCACAATCGAGCGGATGAAGTAGCGGCCATCGGCATCCTTGGCGTCCCAAATGTTTTCGCCATCGCGCTTACCGCCCTGAGAGATGACATAACTTCCTTTCCCCACACCGCTGCCCTGTAACACATACACATAGCCCGACTTCCCCACCTTAATACTCATGATCCCTTGCCGCAGCTCGGGAATGCTATCGCGTGGAACGCCTACGTACAGGCACCCCACCACATTTCTTGCCCCATCGAAAATCGGCTTGTAGGTCGTGATGTACCACGCGTTCACTACGAATGCCTTGCCCGTATAAGTCTCGCCTCGCAGGAGCGTCGCCACGACCGGATTGGGTTGGCCATTGGGTTCGACGGCCGGAATGAACGTCCCAATCGTCCTTTTCCCGTCCGAGGTTGGGACGTTCGTACAAATCCGCAGCATATCGCCTCGATCGTTCATGCGTTGAAAGATCGTGCAGGTAGCCCCCGTCAGTTCTCCAACCCTATCCACGACCGGCGAGACCACGGCTGGGTCGTCATTCGGCTCGATCGGCAGCTCCCCCAACCTTGCCCGGGGTAGTTCGATCGTTTGCACGGCCTTGGAAAACTGGTCGACAGCCTGCCAGGTCACCGTCTCATTACTGGTGAACTGAATCCCCCCAAGCTGGGCCACCACATCCTCAGCCACCTTCGACGAATTGGCGAGGGAGTGTAGGAGGGTCTGATGATAGACCTCCAACGTCTGCTCTACGTCGAGCGCAATCCGCTGGCACGATTCCTGCCCCAAGGCCGCCACCTCTCGGGAGATTTGCTCTCGCAACTGCCCCTTCCCTACTAGCAGCAGCCCGATAATGGCGGCTGCCGTAATAGCGATGCCCCCGACACTGGTGACAACGACCTTGGTTTGTAATCTCATGGCAAGAGATCTCCAAGTGTTAGAATGTTCCCCAAAAACCGCTGCGCAATTTCACCGGCTACGCCTCCGGCGCAGAGCGTGTTGGTCCATGTGAGATCGTGGGAGGCGTGGACAATCTGCACAGTTCCGGAAGACACGATACCGGTCAGCGCTTCGCGACGTATTTCCCACATCCACGAGTTTCGCAGAAGCTGTCTCATAACGAATCCGGCAGGCGATTGTTTCCTTTGCCCACGCGAGCGTATAGCAATGCTGAAGTTAACCTAGGTCATAAGCATTTGTAATCAAGTGCTGAATATCCACTAAAATGAATTGGCATGAACATTGCAATTACGAGGCTTAACAGGACTTGTCATTGCGGGTGGCACCGACAATGCGGGTTTTGCGGCCAGGGGGTGGTGGCAAGCGGTTATACTCCCCCCACTTTCTCCAGACAGCATCCGCTGGGAATATCGGTTCAAGAGGTGGGGGCTGGGGGCCGATGGTGAGAATAGGGATGTTGCCGCGCCCAGGGATCGCGCTCGGCGGGTCGCGCACACCACCTGCCCGATTGCTAGCTATTTCCCATCTTACCTAATATCCCTGTTACCCATTGCCCCTGTTACCTAATACCCCTGGTTACCAGGAACCTGCTCCGTCATGCCGGGAGACGTCCGCAAAGCTGCCATCCTGCTCATGAGCCTGCCCCGCGAACAGGCCACGCAACTGTTGTCCCGACTGGAGCCGAAGCAGGTTGAGGCGGTTACGATTGAGATAGCTCGACTTGGACTGGTCTCCGGGGAAGATCAAGAGCAGGCCCTCCGCGAGTTCGCACAAGCCAATCCGGCCTCTCTGACGGGGGGGCAGGGGGGCCTGGATGTCGCCAAGGAATTGATCGAGCAGGCACTAGGTCGGGCAGCCAATGCCACGCTAGAGGCCGTCCGGCAGTCCATCGAGGCCCTCCCCTTCGCATTTCTTCAGAAGGTCGACAGCCAAAACCTGCTCACATTCCTCATCGACGAGCACCCGCAGACGATCGCGCTGATTTTATCCCATCTTCCCCCTCAGCACGCCTCGGAGATTCTCCGCGGCTTACCCCCCGAACGGCAGGTTTCGGTCATCAAGCGTGTCGCCACCATGGGTCAAACCAGCCCCGATATCATCCACGAGGTCGAAGCCGGTCTGGAGTCCCGGATGTCAAGCGTCATGAGCCAGCGTTTCGAAAACGCCGGTGGCGTCCCCGCCGTAGCCGAAATTTTGAATGTCATCGATCGAGCTACAGGCAAAAATATTCTGGAAAGTTTGGCCCAAGACGACCCCGATCTAGTGGACGAAATCCGTCGCCTGATGTTCGTGTTCGAAGACATCACCAAGCTCAGCGACCGCGATATCCAGACCCTGCTGAAGCACGTTGAAAACGCGCAGTGGGCGATGGCCTTGAAAGGGGCCAGCGAAGAACTGAAACAAAAAATCCTCAAGAATATGTCGAGCCGAGCCGCCACGCTGCTGCAAGAGGAAATGGGGTACCTTGGGCCTGTGCGGGCATCCAACGTCGAGCAAGTGCAACAACAGATCGTCGATATCGTTCGCCGCCTGGAAGACATGGGCGAGATCACGGTCGCCGTCAACCAGGAAGAGGAACGGCTGATTCAGTGAGAGGAACGGCTGATTCAGTAAAGCGCGGTAAAACGCGGCGACTTTCCTCTCGCAATCCCCTCCTCTCAGTCTCGTCAGAATCTCTCGGGCGCCGTGGCATCTCTCGCCGACCTGTTGCGTGCTTTCCCGGTCAAGCCCACGGTCCCGGCCCACTGTGGTATCTCCCCGTCGTGGCATCCACTCATTCTCGCATGTCCTGTCGTGGTAACCGCTCATTTTCGCATGTCCCGTCATGGCATTCGTGGCGGACTCCCCTTGAGGCTGCCACCGCGGCTGCTAGCATGAACTTCATGAGCGAACCCGTGACTCCCATGATGCGGCAGTATCTGGAAGCCAAGAAGGCGTGTCCCGACGCCATTCTTCTGTTCCGCATGGGAGACTTCTACGAACTCTTCTTCGAGGACGCCCGGATCGCCTCGCAAACCCTCAATCTGGCCCTCACCAGCCGCGACAAGGGGGAGAACGGCATCCCCATGGCGGGGTTTCCACATCACCAATTGGAGTCCTACCTGTCCAAACTGATTCGCGCCGGCTACCGCGTGGCAGTGTGCGACCAGGTCGAAGACCCCCGACAAGCTAAGGGCCTGGTCAAGCGCGACATCACCCGCATTGTCACTGCGGGGACTTTGACCGACGAGGCCCTCCTCGACCCACGCGAGCCGAATTATTTGGCCGCAGCGGCGGGCGAAGACCCGGTGGGGCTTGCCTGGGTGGACCTTTCCACGGGACGCTTCCAGGCCGGCGCATTCCCGCGCGGCCAGTTCCCGGAGGCCCTCGCCCGCATCTCCCCGGCCGAGTGCATCCTCAGCGAGGAGTCCGATCTGCCTATCGACAACGTGCGTGATTCGACGCTGATCACCAAACGGCCGGCCTGGGCCTTCGCCGCCACGCACGCCGTGACGGTATTGGAAAGGCACTTTGGCACGCGAGGGCTGGAAGGCTTCGGCTTCGGCACCACTCCCGGGGAAGTGCTCGCGATTAGCGCGGCGGGCGCCGTCCTCGACTACCTGCAAGAGACGCAACGCACCTCTCTGGCGCACATCGACCGTCTCCAAAGGTTTCAGCCTGGGACGTACCTGGAACTGGACGAGACGGCCCGCCGGAGCCTGGAAATCCATCGCACCATTCGGGACGGACGGCGAGACGGTTCCCTGCTGTGGGTCCTGGATCGGGCGGTGACAGCGATGGGGTCGCGTCGCATCGCGGAGTGGCTGGCCTTGCCTCTGATGCAGATCGAGCCGATTACCGTGCGGCAAGAGGCGGTGGCCGAGTTGCTGCGCCGGCCCGACTTGCTGGAGAACGCACGTCAGGAACTCCGCGCCGTGCACGACCTCGAGCGACTCTTGGCTCGCGTCACCACAGGCCGCTGTAGCCCCCGCGACTTGTCTTTCGTGGCCAAGACGCTGTCGCGGATCGTCCCCCTGAAGCGGCTCCTTGCCGACGCCACCTGCTGCTTGCTACGCGACATCGGGACCCGCTTGGACCCGTGCCCCGAATTGCAGGAAGAACTCTCCGCGGCCCTGATCGATCCCTGCCCGCTGACGGCCACGGAGGGCGGCCTGATCCGCCCCGGCTACCATCCCGACCTGGACGAGTGGCGGACGCTGGCCCAGGGCGGCAAGAAGTGGATCGCAGACTATCAAGCTCGGGAAATGCAGCGGACCGGAATTCCGACGCTCAAGGTCGGCTACAACAAGGTCTTCGGCTACTACATCGAGGTCACGCAGGCCCATCAGGACAAGATCCCGCCCGACTACATCCGCAAACAAACGCTGAAAAACGCTGAACGTTTCATCACTCCGGAGTTGAAGGAGTACGAAGACAAGGTCTTGACGGCCGACGAAAAGGCCAAGGCATTGGAGTACGAGCTGTTCCTGCAACTGCGCCAACGGGTCGGCGAGTTTGGTGGCCGGATTCGCGAAACGGCTGGGGCCGTGGCGGACCTGGATGCCTTGGCGGCACTGGCGGACCTGGCCCGTCATCGAAACTACTGCCGCCCCGAGCTGACCGACGAGCCTATCCTGCAAATCAGCGAGGGCCGACACCCCGTGCTGGACATCACGCAGCCGGAGGGAACATTCATCCCCAATGACACTTGCTGTGGCGGAGAGGACGGTACCATCCTACTGATAACCGGTCCCAACATGGCCGGCAAAAGCACCTATATCCGCCAAACCGCCTTGCTTGTCCTGATGGCCCAGATCGGGAGTTTCATCCCTGCCAAGAGCGCCGTCATCGGCATCGCGGATCGGATTCACGCCCGGGTTGGATCCGGCGACGAACTCTCCCGCGGCCGCAGCACCTTTATGGTAGAGATGATCGAGACGGCAAAGATTTTGAACTCGGCCACTCCCCGAAGCCTGGTGATCCTCGATGAGATTGGCCGGGGCACCAGCACGTACGATGGCATCTCACTCGCCTGGGCTACACTGGAATACCTTCACCAGAGGATTGGGTGCCGAACGCTTTTTGCAACCCATTATCATGAACTGACGGAGCTTGCAGAGACTTTGCCCAAGCTCCGGAACCTCAACGTGGCCGTCCGTGAATGGCGAGACGAGGTCGTATTCTTGCACAAAATCGTGCCGGGGGCGGCCGACAAGAGCTACGGCATTCATGTGGCGAGATTGGCTGGCGCGCCCCGGCCTCTCATCGATCGCGCCAAGGAGATCTTGGTGCAGCTCGAGGAGGGACACCATAAGCCGCCCGGCTCGGGTTTGCCGGATGAAGTCGACTCCCGCCCCAGGCGAGACATCCAACTGACGCTCTTCGAGGCCGTGGACCACCCCATCGTGGACGAACTCCGGGATCTCGATCTGACGGAGTTCACCCCGCTCCAGCTCTTCGATAAGGTCCGGGCATGGCAAGAGCAGCTTCGAGCCGAACGGAAGACGCCGCGTGCACGGCGTCCGCGTTGAATCGAGCGGGAGGTTCTTCAGAGCGACTTTTACCCATCCACCTCATCCTCCCCACGCACTGTAGAGCCTCCATCCATTTCACAAGACTTCAACGCATTAAATTGGCGCGGGAAACGACAAGCACGGCGTGCCTCACCTCACCATGCGTCGCTCCTTGAAGTTTTTCTGGAGATATAGAAAGACTTTACCGATTGTTTTGATTACGCGGGCTGTGCGTGTGACATAGAGTTTTCCTACACAAAATGGATTTGTGATCCAAGGCCATCGGCTCGGAGGCGAGAACACTTCTATGGTCACACATCATTCTGCCGCAGCCCACCCGGCGAACCCGCCCCGCTGTGCATGGACCACCGCGCTCTTGCTGGCGTTGAGCTTCGCATTGCGGGCAGGATTGGGAGAGGAGGCCACCTTTCGCCCCTACCGGCTCGAGTATCTGAGGCCGTCGCAAGCGGTCTCATCGCTCCAGGCCATCCTCCCCTCGGGCAGTGAAATCATTGCGGACGAGGCTGGCAACCGCATTCTGGTGGGTGGCGGAGAGGCCGCGCAGCGATTGGCCGCCGAGGCCATCCGCTCGCTGGATCGCCCGCCAGCGCCGCCTTCACCCTCCCCAAGCCCCGCTGCTGCCCCGCAAGTGGCCGCGATCAAGGCCTATCCCCAGCCGCCGCAAACGCTGGAGTCGGCAGCGGCGGCGCTGCAAGCCCAGTTCGGGAGCGATCCTCGGGTCAGGATCGTTGCGGATCCGCGGACCTCGCAGGTCCTGGTGGTGGCACCGGCGGAGGTGCAGTCGGCGGTCGGGCAATTCCTCGCTCCGCCTGCAACATCTCAATCGCCTCTCGCCCCGCCCCCCGCAACCTCGCCGTCTAATGTGGCTGGGCTGCCGGGACAAGCCGACGAGATCCGACTCTGGAACATCTCAGCCAGCGCCCTGGAGAGCCAACTCCAGCAAATGCTGGGCGGACGGTTGGAAGGCATCGGAAACGGCACCGGCCCTATCGGGTCGTATCGTTTGACCCTGCGGTCGGGCGAGTCGCTGCAAGTCGAGATCGATCGTACCGGCAACACCCTACGCGCCTCGGGGCCAAGCTGGGCCATCCCCTTGTGGCGGCAGTTGATCGCGGCCCTGGATGCAGCCCCTGGGTCCACCGGCATCGCGACCCGGCTGGCATCCCTGAGCAACATGCCGCCGGACAGCGCCCGTCGCGCCGTTGACGCCGTTCGCACGGCCAACAACACTGGCGATCAAGGCGGAACGGACACATCCTCCGGAAACCTCCCTCGAATTCGATTGGCGCAGGCGTCGGAAAACGAGACCCCGATCGCTGAAAATGGGGCAACCCAACCCGAGACGCCGCAACCCCAGCAGGGCGGCCAGGAGCTGGCCGCAGGCGAGACCCCGGCAGAACCGGGTACGGCCGGAGAGGGTGGTTTGATCGGACCGGTGCAGATCGAATTCCTCGAAGGGCTGGATGTCCTCGTCGTCCGCGGCAATCGCCGGGACGTAGAGCGGGTCATGCAGATCATCCGCCAGATCGAAGAGCTGAGCACCGAGACGGAGCCAGAGATTCGGGTGGTACCCATCCAGAATGTGGATTGCCAGTCCCTCATCGAAATCGTCAGCCAGGTATATCAAGATGTTTTCGCCGCGCGGCGCGGTACCGTCAGCATGACACCGTTGGTCAAGCCGAATGCCGTACTTTTGGTGGGGCGCCAGGAGAGCGTGCGGACCGTGCTGGAGCTGATCTGGAAGCTGGACAAACCGGTATCCCCCGAGACCGAGTTTCGCGTCTTCCCCTTGCGACACGCCTCGGCCACGGCAATGGAGCAGCGGCTCACCACGTTTTACGAAGACCGATCCGGCTTGGGACCGCAAATCGTGGTGACTTCCGACTTCCGCACGAATTCGCTGATCGTGCAAGCCGCCCCGCGGGACATGCAGGAGGTGGCCGCGATGATCGAGCGGTTGGACGTCCCCTCCGCAGAGGCCGTCAACGAAATTCGCGTCTTTACGCTCAAGAATTCTTTGGCAACAGACCTGGCTACCGTGCTCCAGCAAGCGATCACGAATCAATTCGGGGGTCAAGGCGCGCTCCGGCAAACCGCCACCGGTCAAGTAACCACGGCTCAAGGCGGAGCGGCAGGGCAGCAGACCAATGAGCTTCGGTCCACGCGGCTGCGGTTTCTGACACTGGACGCGGAAGGGCGCAAGCTGCTGGAATCGGGCCTCCTCACGGATGTGCGGATTACGGCCGACACCCGGGCCAACGCCGTCATCGTCACCGCACCCGCCGATAGCATGCCGCTCATGGAGGCCCTGGTCGCCGAACTGGACCGGCTCCCCTCCGCGGAGGCCCAGGTCAAGGTCTTCACCATCGTGCACGGGGATGCGCAAATCTTGGCCGACATGTTGCAATCGCTGTTCGGGCAAATCACCACCCAAACCGCGACCCAGCAACCGGCCTTTCGCACCGGCGCCCAAGAGGGCGAAAGCTCCCTCATCCCCCTCCGATTCGCCGTGGACCCCCGCACCAACAGCATCATCGCCACCGGTTCAGCAGGAGATTTGACGGTCGTCGAGGCGATCCTCCTGCGACTCGACGAATCGGAGATACAGGAGCGCATCACGCGGGTCTTCCGCCTGAAGAACTCCCCCGCCAACGATGTGGCCACGGCGATCAATAACTACTTGACCAACGAGCGTCAGGTCCGGCAATTGAACCCGGACATCCTTAGCACCTTCGAGTTCGTCAGCAAAGAAGTCGTCGTGGTCCCGGAGCCGGTCAGCAACAGCCTGATCGTCAGCGCAACGCCCCAATACTTCGACGAAATCGTCCGCATCGTGGAAGACCTCGATGAACGCCCCCCGATGGTGCTGATCCAGGTCCTCATCGGCGAGGTCCAACTGGGCAATACAGATGAATTCGGCATCGAGCTAGGGATTCAGGATTCCGTTCTCTTCAACCGAAGCGTTGCGGGTGTGCCTGGATTTCTATTCAATTCAATCAATCCTCAGGAGGGAACCATTCCCCTAGGTAACAACACAGCGGCACCGGGCCCTGACATCGTCGGTGCCCAGGCCCTCTCCCATTTCGGTTTCGGCCGAAGCAATTCGACACTAGGGTTCGGTGGATTGGTCCTGTCAGCGTCCAGTGAATCGGTAAGCGTATTGATCCGCGCCTTACAACAAAAGCGGCGATTAGACGTCCTCAGCCGACCGCAAGTGATGGCCCTTGACAACCAGGCCGCCTTTATTCAGGTCGGTCAGCGAGTCCCTACCATCACCGGCACGTCCGTCACACAAAATACGCAGGTCAACAGCGTCAGCTTTACGGACACCGGGCTGATTCTCCTGGTCCGGCCAAGGATCAGTCCGGATGGCCAGGTCGTCATGGAGATCAACGCCGAGAAATCGGATGTCGGTCCCGAGTCCGAGGGCATCCCGATCTCCGTCTCAGCTTCAGGACAAATCGTCCGTTCGCCTCGCATCAACACCACGCGTGCCCAGACCACGGTCAGCGCGGCAGACGGGCAGACCATCATTCTAGGTGGTCTGATCACGAAGGATGTCGAGCGTGTCCATCGCCGCATCCCCGGATTGAGTGACATGCCTATCTTGAAGCATCTGTTTCGCTATGACCAAGAGAATGTGAACCGCACGGAACTCTTGATCATCCTCACGCCGCATGTGGTTCGATCGGAGGGGGACGCGGAGCGGGTCCGGCAGATCGAGGCCGCACGCATGCACTGGTGCCTGGCCGACGTGGCGGAATTCGAACCGGATGCGGCGGTCACGGTCGGGACAGTTCCCATGCCGACCCCTGCCCCGGGCAATGGTTCGATGACGCCGCAGGAGATGTACCTTCCGCAAAATCCGGGCGAGGCGCCACCCGAATGGGTGCCCACGCCCAGTCCAGAACTCCCCGGGACCATGCCGCAACATCCGACGCCGTTCCAGCCGGAGGGGGCGCCACGGTCCTCGCGATTGATGCCCGGCCAGGCGCCCAGCTACGGCGCCAGGCCGAGCAGTCCTCTGGCAAGCCCGGCAGCATGGTACACGCCGGCTGCCCAGCCCCAAAGCGAGGTTTTCGTGGAATCGTCGCAGCAGGCGGTCACCCCGCCATCGTTTCCGCCCGCTCCGGTACCTTCCCACGGCACGCCCGGCGGCATTCCGAACCGGTAGGCTTGGCTATCCTTTTCACGACGGTCTTGGAGGCGATCCTGGAGCGAGTCACGGTGGCGAAAGGCACGCATCATGGCGGCAAAGGTTCGATCAGCATTGTCTCAGTGGCGCAGGATTTTGTGGACGGCCGGGCTGGTTGCGATCCTTTCCGGCTGTGCCCGATTCGATCTTCGGCGGAACCTCCCCTGGCGTCCCGAGCCAGAAGGTCCCCCATCCAACGTCGTCGCCTTCTGGACGGATGCCCTGCTGGAACGGGTCAGCGGGCCGCCTTACCGCGGTTTCGGCGGGCGATTATTCTTCTATTCCAACGATATGTCGCGGACGATTCACGTCCAAGGCACGCTCGTGGTTTACGCCTTCAACGACGACCTCCCCCCGCCCGAAAACCTTAAACCGGTCCGCAAATTCGTCTTTACTTCCGAACAGCTCGCCACGATGGAAACGGGTTCCAAAATGGGGCCTTCCTACAGCGTCCTGATCCCGTGGGATCAATTCAGCGAGGATCCGGAACACCTGAGTTTGATGGTCCGTCTGATTCCGGAATCGGGTGGATCGGTGATCAGCCAACAAGCCCGGGTATTTTTGCCGGGGCTTGAGAATCACCACGTGGCGCGGCACCAGAGCGGTCCCCAGGAAATCCACGACAACGGACCGAACAGCACCGCCAATGATCGGCCCGGCAGCACGATGGCGGGTGCGATTCGCCCCACGTCTTACGTGGAGGGCGATCCGCGGCGAGAAAGGGCAACCGGGGCAAGCGAGGCCGACGCTGCCGCGAAGCCTGGGCAGCCACAATCAGATACCAATTCGCGGCGGATGCAGACCCTGACATTGACGCTGGGAGGCAGCGGCCGTTTAACCAATACTGCGGAACCGCCAGATGGATCTGCGGCGGCCGATCGTACTTCTAGCTCAGCGCCGAGGACCGCCCCACGAGCGAATACCGAAGCCAGCATGGAGAGGCCCGGCGAGAGCAGCGAAGACGCACCCGGCACCGCCCGACTTCAGATGTCACCGGCGTCGGAAACACCACCGCACTTGAACCCGTCGAGCTGGCAGCGCCGCGGCATCTCCGAAGGAATGGCCTTGCCGCCCACGCCTGGCCAAATGCTCAGCGAGTCGGGGCAGCCACGGTCAGTTGGTTTTCGACCCGCTCAATACCCGGCTCCAGCAGGGCCAGCCTCTCTGCAACCAATCGATCCCCAGCAGATGGGACCGTCCCTCGAAGCACGGCGGTTCGGCCCTGAATACTGATCTCCACCGCCGCGCCAGCGATCCTTGAGGCAGCCGAGGTAAAACTCCGCGTTGCGGATACCGTGACGGCGCTGGCGCCGGTACCGGCCTCGATAGCCCGCTGCGGCACCTCAAAACCCACACGCAGAGCGATGCGGATCGGGTCTTGCTGATTGCGACCGACGCGGGACCGCCCTGTCAGATTGCGGTTGCTCGTGCGGCTCCGGCTACCCGTCAATCCCCCAAGCCCCCGGCTACTGTTTCCAAAGGAGGAAATCCCGGTCGTTCCTGTTCGGCTGGTACCTCGTGCGGTATTTCCCTGCAACATGCTCATCACGTTGCTGATGTCGCTGCTATCCGCCCCAACAAAACTCTGGTTGTTGGTGGTACCCAACATTTGGGCGGCGGTATTCACGTTTCCCAAATCCATGAACTGCCCCGAAGACGTGCTCAGCCCAGACGTCCCCGACGAAAGCCCAGTGCCGCTGCCGCTCGAAAAACGAGAGCTGCCCGAGCTTGTCAGCCCGGAGCCGAAACCGCTGACGTTGCTACTCAATTGCCCAAAAGCGGTGCGAGGTCCTCCGGCCAAAATGACGCTGGCAAAGATCGTAGCCAAAAAAAGGGAGAGTCTTTTGAGCCTATAGGCACAAATCATGGCGATTGGCTCCGACGCACACTTTTCAGCAGCGGCAAACACTCCACTCGAAGACGCCATTCCCTCACGCCGCCCCATGATTATAAACCCGCCAGCCCACCCCGCGTTTCGAATCCGCTTGTCAAGCACTTTTTGAGGCCGATTGACAAACGCGTTTCACATCCGATTATCTGGTGCGTTTCAAGTCAGATTGTCAAGTGCTTTTCACGTCCGATTATCAAGTGCGTTTCGAGTCCGATTGTCTAGGGCGATTCGAGTCCGATTGTCTGGAATGATGACCACCAATCCAACTCGCGATCCGCGCTAGAACCTTTCTCGGGTCCATAACGCCTGCATCGGCACCCCACAACGACCGGGTTGAGGGTTGGTCTCGGAGGCGATAGCACCATCCCAAGCAAAATCCTTGAGTGCCGCCTAGATGCCAGCTTTGCTCCATCCTCGATGTAGCAGATCAAGTCCTGCCCCCCTTGGGAGATTTACAAAGCGTGAAGGGACTCCACGCATTCCACAAACCGGGGATGCCTGGCAACGATGCGAATCGTGCGACGGTCTGCCGACATCAACTCGATCGCGACATCAACCCGCGCGTCGGGCAGATACTCGTGAACGCGATCCGCCCATTCGATGGCACAGATTCCCGGTCTTGTGAAATACTCTTCAGCCCCCAGATCGATAAACTCCATCACATGTTTCAGGCGGTATGCGTCAAAATGATACAGAGGGCGACTCCCCACATACTCTTGTATTAACACGAAAGTAGGGCTTGTCACCCCACTTGGATCGCATCCACAGCCCTCGGCGAGTCCTTGCACAAACCGCGTTTTCCCCGCACCAAGCGTGCCGACCAGCGCCACCACTGCGGGATCGGGCAGCAGCCGCGCCAACTGGCAGGCCAATCGCCGGGTTTCTTCTTCGTTCCGCGAGATGAAAACAGCTTCCACCATAGTAAACGAGCTGCTGGCTTCCCGTTCGAGTTCCGATCTTCGGCCGTGTCTCGGTTCCCAGGTTCACAGCCTCGGTCCGCCCGCCTGTCAGGCGAACTGATGCACAAACCCCTTTGGTTCCAGGACCGTTTGCTTCCCGCCCGTCTCTAACCATAGCCCACGCTGTTCGACAAACTCTCCGATGTCCGTCAACGGGACGGTCAGGGGCTGGTCTCGCAGCATTCGCTTCGCCTCGCCGGGCGGGACGGCCAGGATCAATTCGAAGTCCTCGCCGTCATGCAAGGCTCGATCCAAGGCCCTGCCCCCCTTACGGGAACCCTTGGCTAATTCCTGGGCCGCCTTGGAGATCGGAATCTTATCCGCGTGAATGACTGCCCCACATTTACTTTCTACTGTGATGTGCACCAGGTCGGCGGCCAGGCCGTCGCTCACGTCGATCCCCGCGTGAATTTCGTAGGTTCGATACAAATAGGCGGCCTCCCACACCCGAGGCTCGAAGTCCAGATGCTTGCCCAGCAAAGAACCCCCGAAGTCGCCCGTGACCACGATACGATCGCCGGGCTGGGCACCGCGCCGCCGAATCCCACCGAAAGGCGGGGGCGTGCCAATAGCCGTCACACTCAAGACCAAGGGACCGTCCCAAGTGTTGGTATCGCCGCCCGCAACCCCAACCTGATATTCTCTCGCCAGGGCCAGGATCCCGTCATAGACCTTTTCCCCGATTTTCTCTCCCCCCTTTCGCGGCAAAACCATGCCCACCAAACACGCTTTGGGAGTAGCTGCCATGGCGGCCAAATCGCTCAGGTTCACAGCCAACGCCTTGCGGCCGGCTTTTTCGGGTGGAATCTCCGAGAGCAAGAAGTCCACGCCGTCCATGAGCACGTCGACCGTGACGACGCCGTGTTGCCCCGCCAAGTCCAAAATCGCCGCGTCATCACCAATACCCAAGCGGACGCAGGGATAAAGAGGCGTCCGTTGCCGCAACCGCTCGATCAACTCGAATTCCATGACACTCGACCCTATCCAGCGCCACCCCGACCGCAATCCGTGGCCCCTGACCCGCGGACACTCCTCCCCAGACCCGACTTGTATTGTCGCAACTGGATCGCCCTCTGGCTACTCCGCGGTCGAAAAAAGGACCGTTTACGGAACATTGGCGGCGTCACGTCATTGGGAGCGTCACGCCGCGGCGATCATAACGTCTTGTGCCTCCCTTGAGCAATCGGCGGCTCCGAGCACGGCGTTTTCGCCAAACGGCTTGGGAAAACACCGCGTTTTCCACATGATTCCACCCGTAAACGGTTACGTCAAGAAAGCGGGCTGAATAGAATACTCAAGTGAGGCTGACGAAACCGCAATTGAACCAAATCGAAACCCGTTCCGCGGCCTCTTGCTATGGGCGAAAGGCTTGGCGATTCCGGGGTTGCCGCATAGGATGGTTGCCGCATAGGATAAGAGATGGCTCGGCCTTGGTTGGAGTGCTGGCTGAGCGATATGCGCGCTATGTTGCGGGTATTGCATTCAACATCCCGTGTTCAGGAAAAGGCGAATTCGGAGGTAAACCGAAGATGGCAGTATCATTGACCCCCACCGCGGCCTCGGAAATCAAACGCATCTTTGAGCAACAAAACGTCGAAGAGGGCACCGTTCTCCGCATGGGAATCAACGGCGGCGGTTGCTCGGGTCTGCAATACACGCTGGGATTCGACACAGAGTACGATAGCAAGCTGGACGCCCGTTACGAATGCGATGGCGTGCCCTTGGTCACGCGAAAGAAATTCGCCCTGCATCTGGACGGTACCGTGATCGACTTCATGAGCGGCCCGATGGGCAACGGATTCGTGATCAATAACCCCAATTATCCGCGCGGCGGCGGTTGCCCCGGTTGTGGCGGCCACTGAACGAACTAGTAGCCTCGCCCGCCGTCCGCTGGAGCGATTCCCGCTCGAAAGCTGATCGTGGAATCGGATCCCTTGCTCATTGACTGAGCTGGGTTGAGTGAGCGATATGCGGCATCGGACGGGCTGATCCCCTGCCCTATTTCGCGGCTTGAGATTCCGGAAAGATCATGGCCTCGGCAAAGGCCCAACGGAAGTCGGGGTCCCGCGATAGATCTACGTGCCGCGTCCGCTCTGCAATGGATTCCAATTCTTCGCGGGCATCGAGCGAGAGCAACGCCATCCGCGCGCCAAGCAGGGAGGTGTTTCCTCGATATAGGATGCGATCTCGCGGGATATCGCCCGGAAACAGGCCCATCCGTTGGGCATTGCGTCGGCGGATGTAGTTGCCGAATCCGCCGGCCACGTACACCGCCCGCAATTCTCGGCCGGGAATCCCTGCTTGTTTCAACAGTATGCCGATTCCAGCGCGAATCGCTCCGGAGGCCAACTGCAGCTGCCGAATGTCCCGCTGCCTTATCAGGATCGGCAGGCCCTTGCCGCGACGGGAATCTCGACTCACCGCAAAAACCACCTCTCGGTCCAGCGTAAATATCCGATTCAGGAAGGCGGGCGACAAGTCGGAGCGGCGGATATCCTCGAAACGTAGTCTGCCGTCAGGGCGAAGCACTCCGGTTTCGAGCAAAATGGCCAGAATATCGATCAAGGCCGATCCGCACAAGCCGCGGGGGGCGCCCCCACCGATCACCTGGCATTCGATGTCCCCCGTCGCCGGATTCCAGGTCACACGCTCGATGGCACCTTCGGCGGCGCGCATGCCTTCGCTGATTCTGGCCCCTTCGAAGGCAGGCCCTGCAGCGGTGGCGGCGGCCCACAATCGACCCTCGGCAAGTAGTACGATCTCACCATTGGTGCCGATGTCCACCAACAATGCCGGCGACTCGCCTAAAAGCATCCCCGAGGCCAAGACCCCGCCGGCGGTATCGCCGCCCACGAAGCCACCGATGACCGGCATGACGTAGGTCCGCCCCGCTGGATGGATTGCCAGTCCAACCTCTGCCGCGTCGACGGACAACCCGTGCCGCAAGACCGGCCGGAATGGGTAGCGTCCCAATCCCGATGGATCCAGCCCGCAAAACAAATGTTGCATCGTCGTATTTCCGCTGACCGCCGCACAGTAGACGCGATCGCGTCCCACGCCCCCTTGATTCAAAAGCTCCCCAATCATGGCGTTCAGTGTGTCCCGCAACACCTCGTTCAATCGCCGCAGGCCATCCTCTCGCTCGACCGCCACCTGAATCCGCGAGACTACGTCCTCCCCGAACTGGATTTGCGGATTGAGCCTGCTGGTTACCGCCACCTCCTGGCCAGTTTGCAACTCCACCAGGGAGGCTACCAGCGTGGTGGTTCCCAGATCGATGGCCACTCCGAAAGCGGCGTTTCGCGTGTCGCCCGGCTCCACGGCCACCAGGCGATCCTCGATCGTAACGGCCGTGACGTCGTCGTCCGTGGCACGTACCGCATCGAGAAGCCGCCGGGCATCCGCCACGCCCTGAATCCGTACCCCGGCGAGCCGCTCCACGAAACTCAATTCCGGCTCGGCGATGCCCGCATCGTCGGATTGGACATCCGCGGGCGGCCGAGAACCCGAACGGAATGCCTTGCGAAGCGGTAGCCGACCCTCCATTCGCGAGGTTTCGACCACTGCGGCCAGAATTTGGTGGGTCGATTTCAGGAGCGAGTCGTCGGGGATTTCCACGACGGTCGGGCCAAGGACCTGGAGCTGGCAGGCCAAGCGTATCCCGCGGCTCAGTTCCTCCGGCGACAAATTGGCCTCTTCCACCTCGTTTGGCGCCGAGCCGCCTTCGCGGACAATCACACGGCACTTGCCGCACACCCCTTCTCCACCGCACGGCAAGTCCAGAGCAACGCCTGCCTCCAAGGCTGCGTCCAGGAATCGGCTGCCTGGCCGCACCCACAACTCACGCTGCATGGGAAGAAGAAGCAGCCGCACTTGGTCGGATTGGGACATATAAAGACCTCTATTACCCGGAAAAGGAGAGCCAACCCCGCATCGTAAAATAGACCGGGTGGGCCGTCAATGGAGACGCACGTGCCGAGCTGAAACCGCATTTCGAACTCGCGTGCTACCCTCCCTGCTGTTCCACCCGCGGGCCACGAACCCAACATCGGTCGGCTGTAAATCCGACACGGTCCGCTGCGGTTACGCTTTTCAATGGTCTGCGTAGTCGTTCACAGGGGTTCTCGTCACTGCAAAATGGCTTGTCCTTTTGTCATTTCGAGCGAAGCGAGAAATCTTCTCGAAAGGGGTTAAGATTTCTCCTCGCTGGCGCTCGTCGAAATGACATGGCTGCGCCCGCCGAAATGACATGCTGTTCCACACTCAAGGAACCTCTGGAACATCTAACCCTGGTTGTTTCACAAATCTTTTTCGTTATAGCTCTGCCGTGAACACTTGCATGGACTGCTGTCAGAAGCACCATACTATGCCCAAACTGGCAAACGGCGCAATCCTTTGCGACTGGGTAACGACTCAGCATCTGACTATTTCCACTCAGCCCTGGTTTCTCGCAATTCTGCCCTTTACGCAACGGCTTTCAATCGGCAGAATACAACACCCGAGACACGACACGGCGGGTGGCGGTTCTCGGGCAACGGTGGGGTCCCAATCCGGAAAGCCCCAAGCCGGTGTTCGTGGCCGGATGGCAGGGATGGAGCCTACCTCCGGTATGCAGCAGTTTCATTCCCGCCGAGACATTCCGTGCCAACCTTTTTCCAAGGAGGGAAAAAGTGTCCAAGACCAGATGGATCGGAGTCGGTATGTTAGTCGTGGGGATCACCTTGGCTGCCGTGTGGGGGCTCAATGCCCAGCAGCCGGGCACGCCCCCAACAGCCCCTCGTACCGTCCCTATGGTACGAAACGTGGCCGTAGTGGACATCGATTACATTTTCAAGAATCACGTCCGCCACAAGCAGCAAATGGAGGCGATTCGCGCCGAAGCCACTGCGGCCGAGCAATGGGCGCAACAGGAACAGGCATCGCTTAAGGCCTTGGCTGAGCAGCTCAAAGACCATCAACCGGGAACGCCGACCTATTCTCAAATCGACGACACGCTGCTGCGGCGCCAGAAGGAATTCGAGGCAGATGTCCTGAAAAAACGCAAGGACCTGATGCTCAAGGAAGCCAAGGTCGTTTACGCCACCTACCAAGAGATTGTGGGCGAAATCCAATACTTTGCGGCGGCTAACGGGATTACCATGGTGTTCCGCTTCAACGGCACCGAACCGGACCCCAACAACCCCGACGATGTGCTCCGCACTATCAATCGCTGGATCGTTTACCAAGGCGCGGAATTGGATATCACGCCGATCATTTTGCAACGGCTCAATGCGCGGGTGCAAACGGCTACCGCACCAGCGGGCGGGGTCGCGCCGTCAACGGGCTACGTTCGACCGGGTTCCACAGGGCTCCGCTGAGGGGACTACCCAAAATCCTCAAGTGCCATGATCCAAGATCGGCGGCCGTTGATACAAGCTGGGACCGTTAAGCTTGGACCGTTGATCCAAGCTTGGCCTCGACCTGCGGCAAACCAGGTACCGTCGATGACCACGAAATGACTCACTCGCATGGGATGGCAACACTCGATGTTTTCCTTTCGTAATCAGAACACCATATCCGCCCCCGCCGCCGTGGAAGGATTCGGCTATTGGAGCGGCAAGGACGTCCGGGTGGAATTTCACCCGGCGGCACCCAATACGGGTGTGGTTTTTGTGCGGACCGACCTTCCCCATCGGCCACGGATTCCAGCACGCTTGGAATACCGCGTGGAACAACTCCGACGCAGCACCTTGGAACATGAGGGTGCCCGCGTCGAAATGGTGGAGCACATCATGGCGGCGCTGGGCGGCTTGCAGATCGATAACTGCGAGGTCCATGTGTCCTCCGCCGAAATGCCGGGTTGCGACGGCTCCAGCATGCCCTTCGTGGAAGCGCTGTTACAAGTTGGAATCGTTTCGCAATCGGCTCCCAGAATCACGCGTCAGGTAAGCACCGTGTTGCGAATCGAAGAAGACGCCTCCTGGTTCGAAGCCCGGCCCGGCAACGGAGGCGAGCTTTTTCTCCGCTACCTTCTGGACTACGGTCCACGAGGTCCGATCGCCCGCCAAAGCTTCGGCTTGCTCCTCACTCCAGAATCCTTTTGCAAGGAACTGGCTCCCTGCCGGACATTCATGCTCAAATCGGAGGCCGATCAGCTCCTGGCCCTAGGCTTGGGAAGCCGCACCACCCCCAAGGATCTGCTGGTTTTCGGCGAAGACGGCCCGATCGACAATCAGCTACGTTTTCCCGACGAATGCGTGCGTCATAAGCTGCTCGACATGGTGGGAGACCTGGCCCTCTGCGGCTGCGATCTGAGAGGGCGATTCTGCACCTACCGTGGTGGGCACCGGTTGAACGCGCGGCTCGGTCACGCGATTCTCGATTCGGCGACGGAGATGCATCCCCTCCGCCATTGTGCGCGAGGGTCCGCAACTGGTGGGGGTGCGATGCCGGAAATGCGCCACCCCATCCAATCTGCTTTGGG
>DYLS01000001.1:0-44613 GCA_020721965.1 Blastopirellula marina
AATCCTCGTTGTCTCACAAATCTTTTCCGTTATAGCTCAGCCGTGAACGGGTACTCGAACAGTTTGTCCCGATCGACAATGCCTTGACGCTCGACCTTGGTCGGCGGGAGACGCTTTGCGGAGAGCGGACGAAGGACGCTTTCCTCCAGTCCCGCCATGTGTGCAATGAGCATCAGATCCCGCCGCCGCTGCGAGAAAGGGCGTTGGCCCAGGACCTCGCCGGTGACCACGAAATCCCCGCCGATTTCCGCCATCAACGCCTTGGCCATGCGATACATGTACGCGCGGCAATCGAGGCAGGGATTGGCCCCGCGGCCAAAGCCATGCTTCGGCTCTCGCAATAGTTCGACATAGTCGTCGCGAATCTCGCGAGCGGTTACTGGTATCCCCAATGCTGCGGCCCCGCGAAAGACCCGTGCTGTATGCGAGTAGAAGGGCATTCGCACGTGAAGCCCCAAGACCTCGCAGCCGTGCAACTGTACGATTCGCACGGCCAGCAGGCTATCCAATCCGCCGGAGATCAAGGCCACCGCAGTCGCGCTCATGCTTCTCCATCGCGATGAGCATTGGAATCCTCCGGGGAGAGGCTGGGAGCTTCGATCCGATGCTCGCCCTCTTCCGCTTGCGCGGCGTCCCGGGGATGAATCTGTTTCAGTTCCAGCAGGGCGTTATAAGCTGCTTTTTGCTCCGCCTCTTTTTTGCTATGTCCCCAAGCGGGGTGATAGCGCGTGCCGCACAATTCCGCTGCCATGAGAAACATCTTTCCATGATCTGGCCCCCGCTCGTCGAGGAGGTGGTAGATCGGTGTGGTCCCCAAATTCTTCTGCGCGTATTGTTGCAGTAGCGACTTGTAGTTCTCTTCGACGGCGTTGCAGATGATGGAGCTGATGATTGGGCGTAGATGCGCCTCGATAAGAGCCCGTGCTGCTGAGAGTCCACCGTCCAAATAAACCGCCCCGATGATCGCCTCTAAAGCCGCCGCCGTGACGGACTGGGGCAGATGGCCCTGCGTCATCATGCCTTTTCCTAGCATCAGGAATTCGTGCAGCCCCAGACTTTTCGCGACCGTTGCGCACGTATGCCGGCTGACGGCGATAGACTTGAGCCTCGTCAACTCTCCCTCCAAATACTCCGGATATGTCGCGAACAGCAGGTCGCAAACAATCAAACCCAGCACTGCATCGCCCAAGAACTCCAACCTCTCGTTGGAATTCTGCCGCCGATCTACCCCTGATGCGTGGGAAAGGGCAGTAACTAGCAACTGGGGATTGCGAAATTGATAGCCGATAGCCCTCTGACATTCTGCCAACCGGAGGTCCAAAGGCTCCGGTGAGCTGAAAGCGTTTTCCGATTCCGCGGCGGACATGAACGTATCCCAACTCGCAAGGTCGTTGCATCAATCGGAACAGGTATCCGATTTGCCAAATCGGTCTGAGATTGCCAGATTCCGACCAATCGAACGATCTTAGAACCAACTGGAACCAAACTGCGCAAAACCAAACCGAAGTGGTTGGAACACGTCCCGAAAAGAGAGTCGCCACAAAGCGATCCCTCTTTTGGGGATGAGTCCCCATTCGCAGAGCGTCACCACCGCTCACATTATAAACTGGACTTTTGCAAACTGCTCCCCTCTCCCTCTGGGAGAGGGGAGGGGGGGGCTTGGTTAAATCAGGCAAACAAAGCAAACCGTTTTCGCAGCTAATTGCCCTCACGCTAACCCTCTCTTAGGGTGCTAGCGGGCCTTGTGCCCCCAATTTGCAAAAGTCCAGTTATAAATAGAGAATCGGGATACTGTAATCGTCGGGCTGAGCCATTTGACTTTTTGATTTTTGAATCAGATTTGCTCCGTCGTTACTGGCCAAATCCGGGGCCGTCGGACGGCAACCCGGCTAGGCTCCCTAATGTTCGTGACATACTGGAGTTGCCGCAGCGAACACGGGGGTATGGGCAAACTGCGCTGTATTTTTCTGGTCGCGATTGATTTACAGACCATATCCGACGTACACTTCATTGTCGGATAGCTTTCGGGGATGCTCTCTCCGACAAGGCCCTACTTCGAGACACAATCGCATGTGAGACAGGCCCGAGCGGTTCGGCGACAAGCGTCGAAATTCGTTAAAATTCGGCACTCCGTTTGGTTTATCGTGGTGGGGAAACCGCCATTTTCAAGCTGCAATTTCGGTACCAGTCTGAAAGTTGGAAGTGACCGTCATTTTTTCCCGCCAGTTGGCTCCCCCTCACTAGGGAGGCTCCCGTTCATTGGGGAAAGGTTGGGTATGTCGCGAATTTGGACGCTAACGAAGCTCAAGCCCGTGGCAATTGCACTCTTCATGGTGGTATTGATCCCATCCCTTGCTGGGGGTGACGAAGATCGTCAAGCCATTGAACAGGCCAAAAGTTTGTCTCGTGCTTTTCGCGCCGCATCACAAAGAGTGCTCCCAACCGTTGTCAAGGTTCAGACCGCATCGACAACGGAAACAGGACAGGTCGGCGAACGTGAGAATCGCAACCCGCTGGATGACTTTTTCGGGAATCCCACGCCGGGCTTTCGATTTCAGATTCCCCGCCCTGAGATGGGGCTGGGTTCGGGCGTGATTATCGACCCGAAGGGCATCGTTTTGACCAATCGGCACGTCATTGAGAACGCCAGCATTATCACGGTTCAGGTTTCCGACGGACGTGAGTTTCCGGTGGTGGATAAGAAGGTCGATGACAAAACAGATATCGCCGTGCTGAAGATCGAGCCGTCGGAACCGCTTCCGGCCGCTTCCCTTGGAGATTCAGACCAGTTGGAGATCGGAGATTGGGTTCTTGCTGTCGGCAATCCTTTCGAGCTGGAAGGGACGGTAAGTGCCGGAATTATCAGCGCAAAAGGGAGAACGCTCAACTCCCTTGGGAGGACGCGACTGATTCAGACGGATGCTGCGATCAACCCTGGCAATTCCGGTGGAGCCTTGGCGGATTTGGATGGCGAGGTGGTGGGGATCAACACGGCAATCTTTTCGCGAACCGGCCGCAATGAGGGGATCGGTTTTGCCATTCCCATCAATCTGGCCAAGTGGATCTCCGACGAACTGCTTCGACATGGCCGAGTTCGGCGAGCGTACCTGGGCGTGGCACTAGAACAGGTTCTTGCCCCGGCAACGGCCTATCAGCAAAACGGCACAGCCAAAGGCGTTGTGATACGGCAAGTATTCAAGGACACCCCGGCTCATCAAGCGGGGCTGAGAAAGAACGACTTGATTACGTCGTTTGACGGCATTCCTGTGAGCGAGATGTCGGCCTTGCAGGAGCTGGTGGAACGCGCATCAATCGATAGTCCGCACCGTGTCTCGATTATTCGTAAGGGAGAACTCCTTGAAGTGGAACTGACCTTGCGGGAAATGCCGAGTGACGAAGAGTTGCAGGCCCATGAACCGGTCGAGGAACCACCGGCGGACGCGGCGCCCCGTCGCAAAACGTACGATAAGTCCCTGGGGCTGTTGTTGATGGATTTCGATGCGGAACTGGCGTCCGAGCTGGGCGTTCGGGTTGGCGAGGGAGTGGTCGTCGTTCACGCAGATCGCGGTAAGCCGGGCGCGAAATGCGGGCTTAAGGCGGGAATGGTGATTGTTCGGGCAGGTAACAAATTGGTGCGAGGCCTCAACGATTTCCAAAATGCGCTCGACGAAAATGAGGATGCCGCTGCATTGGCTTTAGAAGTGGTCAGTCGTGCCGGTCGGCAGATTTTGATGTTGAAACGGCCCGAATAATCGTTTTCGCCGTCATAAACCTCGCAATTGCTGGAATATCCGCCGTTGACTATCGCGCTGCTGCCGCGAAAAATGCCTATGTGCCGATTGTGGCCCAGTCAGAGTGGCTTTGACAGGTGATCCTCGCGATCCTCGATGGGGCCTGGATTTTTACGGAGCGCTTTTAGGCATGTTATCGGTAGCTCGTCTGGCGATTGGGGGAATAGATACGGAGACGGATATCCGCCCCTTGCTCCGCGTCCTTCTTCGAAAATTTACGGAGAGGGACATGCACGTGCAGTGCTTCCTGGCTCACGCGGCGTTTACGGGGTTTCAAGAGCTTCGGTCATGGTCGGGTGCCATTCCGCGGCACTTGGATAGCTGGCTGATGACACCGCAGCACTGTCGCGACACGTTCGCCTCGGGCACTCGTGGCGCGGACGTTGCAGTGGTGGTGGGACGCTATCAGCGCCTCTTGCCCGCCTGGAACGGGGTTCGCCGCCGGATTGCCCCCTGCTCGCATCAGAGCCGCCTCGTGCATCGCTCCAGCTCTCGCCGATCGTCGGGCCAAACGTCGCCTCGACAACGCGGCCAGGAATGCGTGTGCAGCCTTTCCAGCGGAGGATATCTGGAATCTCTCTGCGATTGGCTGAACCTCACTCGCTTGGCTGTGTTGGACGCATCCTTCCTCAACGCTGGCACGGACGTTGTGCTGCCCGAGCGAGTGGATGGTTACCTGCTGGTGAACCTGCCGGAAAGCCGGGCTAGCCGTGCCGCCGTGGAGGTTGAAGCATTATGGGGAGCGCCGCTCTTCGCAGGGGTAGGTGCTCTCGTGGCTCAGCGGCCTGGCGAGTATCGCGCTGGCCGGGCTAACCTTGCCCTGACGTATTGGGACGAACGTCGATTCCTGAACGTGTTAGAGCACAGCCGTAGTCGGATGCTACCCGTCGCGTCGGGGAATATTGAGGATTTTGGTGGCAGGATCACGGTAGCTCTGGCTCGGGATGAGGCATTTCACTGTTACTTCGCGGAGACACTGGATGCCTTGGAACGCCGCGGAGCTAGGTTGGTCGATTTTTCCCCACTCCACGATGAAGCCCTGCCTCGGGGTGTCGATTGTGTTTATTTGGGATGTGGGGATTGCTCGGCCTACGCCGCAATCCTGGCACAAAACCACTGCATGAAAGAGTCCCTGCGGATTCACCTTCGCCGCGGCGGACGCATCTACGCGGAGGGCACCGGGGCAGCATATTTGTGCCGCTGGATCGAGGTCAAACCCGGCTGCTTCATTCCGGGCGTGGGATTGCTCCCTGCCTCCGCCCGGAGAATGCCGCGACATGGAGACCCCTCTGCCCTTCGTTTGCACTTGCGCAGAGGGACGTGGTTGGGACCGGCTGGTACAGAGGTCCGGGGCTATCGCAACTGGGAATGGTGGTTCGAACCGGAATCGCTCTCGTCGGGTTTAATTGCGGAATCGGGATTCGAGTATGATATGATGGGCGATGCGAACGTTTTGGGGAGCTTGCTGCACCTCGATTTCGCTGCCCAGGAACATCTCCTCTCGGCGTTCTTTCAGACGCGGCCGAATCGTACTCATTCTTTTACCGGCCACTGATCGGCCTTTCGCTTCAACTCCTATTTCGTCGGCGTGTCGCCACCGCCTCTCCGTAGAGCCGCTCGACATTTCGGGGTTTCGTACCGGGTCGCAGCATTTTCCGTCATTTCGGTGGTTCTGGCTGTTCTGTGGATGTAAGGCCAGAAGAAGATTCTTAGCCCAAACTTCCCCCCGCGAACTAGGGGGATGCTAATTGCAAGTGGTTGCGAGACTGATGGTTTACGTCAGTTGAGGCCCCTGATTCTCCCACCGTTTTCTGAGTAAAAGGCGAATCGCGTAACTCATTACAGGACAAGAACTTACGAAAAACCATTACATGACTACGGTAAGCAGTGCAAATCAACAGAAAGTCGTTACGCAGTAATGATTTACGTAAAAATACGTCCAGGAAGTTTGGGTTGATGGGGGGCGTTTTGTCGCATGACGGCATGGGGTAGGGAGACCATGCCGGTCTTATGCGGTCACTTCGCCGCCGGAAAAAGGTATAATACGGGCGAACTGGGCCACTTGCGAAGCAAAGCTCTAGGTTAAGGACAAGTGCCATGTCATACCTCATGTGGTGGTTGCTCATCGTGTTCGCATTAGCCGCCACCGGATTTCGTGAATGCCATGCGTCTGCGAGATCCGCCGGAATCGCAAGGCTTCAGGATTCTTCGGGAATCGCCGGAATGGCCCAAGGGCGAGTGCTGGGAGGTTGGCCTGGCAGCATTCCAGAGATGGGTAACGTTGTTTTAGTCGGCAATCCATCGGCGGATCGCTCACGCGGACGTTTGCGTGAGCGTCTTCGCGAGCGCATCCAAGGGCTGCGTGGGGGGCCAACGGGGTCTGATTCGTCTTCGTTTGCACCGGGATTGCACCCCCTTCCAGCGCAAACTGGCGAGGTGTTACCCGCTCCGCAAGAATCAACCGATACCCGCCCGCTGTTGAATCGGCTGCGACGCGCCCTGCGTGACCTAGGAATTTCAGGCGGGGAGTCGGATACGTATCAGAGAAATCCCGAGTGGGGCTGGCCTGGGGTGTCCGAGTATCCGTGGGCGTCTCCCCAGCCAATCATGCCGCAAGACGCGATCAGCCTGCGGCCCGCGGCTCCCGGCCCCTGGCTGAAACCAATGCCTGATATGGACACCAGCGGGGCCGCCACGGGGCTGCCAGATCGGCAGTCCCCAGGGTTATCGTCCTCACTCCCGCAAGGCTTGCCAGTATCCCCGAGCAAACCCACCCTGCCCCTCCTCATGCCTCCCAACGCGGGCACCCACTCCCAACAACCGGCGGGAGATCCCGAGCTTGATGGGCCGACTCTCGCTGATCCGACAACGGGCGGCAAGCCGACTGCGCTCGTGGAGCCACAAGGCACGAATAGCCAGGCACCGCAGGATGCCGGAGCCAAGCCAACCGACCCCGGAAGCGCCGGTACACTGGGATCGTTTTTCGGCGGTGTCGCTCGCTTTCTGGGGTCCGCTTCCAAAACCGACGGCGCGAACGACAGCCAGAAATCCGAAGGTATCGGACAGGTTAAGGCAAGTGCGGGGGGCACGCCCCCTAGCTCGCCTTCGGTCAGCGGCAAGGGCAGCACGCCACCCGAGCAAAGCGAGCCAGCGATGCACGCGACTCCCTCCACCACCACTTCAAAAACCACCTTGGAAGGCATTAGAAATAAGATTCTCAATCGGGTTCCGAAAGGAAACTGAGGGCACTCGATTTTTCCGCTAAAATGACCTGTTGTCGCCGCAAGGCAGGGTGAGGCAATCCCGCCTTCTTTATGTTTGATCCCGCTGGATCGCCCAGCCTTTCTCCCAGCGAACAGCCCAGTAGGCAAGACCGAATGATTGTCGAATGCATCGATGCCTATTTGATCGAGCTTCCTTTCCGCGAGCCGTTCTTGCCGGAGACGGTTCCCTACTCGGAAGGGTGGATTCCGTGGAGTTCGTTGAAGACCGTGGTCGTTCGCATCTGCACACGCGGCGGTGTCGGTTGGGGGGAAGCCTCGCCGGGAAACGGTCCTTTGCTTGGTCCCGAATGGTGCGGCGCGACGTTCGCGTGCATTCGTGATTGGATGGCCCCACGTCTGGTCGGGCGAGATATCGCGGATGCGGCTCAGTTGCAAGGGCTTTTAGCGGCCATCAAAGGGCATCGCTACGCTCGGGCTGCCTTAGATATGGCCTGGTGGGATCTGCAATCGCGAACCAAAAAACAGCCGCTCCACCAGTTGCTGCAAGCCAAAACTACCCGCATCCCATTGGGGGGTTGGTTGGATCGCATGGCATCCCAGGAAGACTTCCTAGCAGAGATCGCAGCGGCCTTTCAGGCAGGCTATTCTCGTGTGGGGCTAAAGTTGCGTCCCGGCTGGGATTTGGCCATGCTGAACGCCGTACGGCAAGAGTATCCCACTGAGAACATCATCGCAGATCTGGAAGGGGCGTTGGGATTGCACCACATGGATACCCTTTATCGTCTGGATGATTTTGGCTTGCGGCTGGTGGAACAACCGCTGCCGCCAGAGGATCTTGTCGGCCACGCCATGGTGCAAGAAACACTGCGGACCCCCATTTGTCTGGACGAGTCTATCACCACGCCGGAACTCGCCGAT
Source organism: Blastopirellula marina (assembly GCA_020721965.1). Taxonomy (GTDB): domain Bacteria; phylum Planctomycetota; class Planctomycetia; order Pirellulales; family Thermoguttaceae; genus Thermogutta. The sequence goes on from DYLS01000001.1 coordinate 7,934, forward strand.
ATGGCTTTGGAACTGCGGAGTGGAAAATACGTCAACATCAACGTGGGGCGGGTAGGTGGATTTACCCCCGCCATTGCCATCTATGATGCTTGCCACGCGGCTTGTACCCCCAATTACTTGGGATTGAATCTTCAAAGCAGCATTGGTACCCGCGCATCGCTTGCCCTGGCGGGGCGGGCCAATTTTTCTTATCCCGCCGACTTCTGGGACCTGTCACGCATTCTTACAGCCGACTTGACAGAACCCGTACCGCTCGAAAAGGAGGGGCAAAGCGGCGTGCTGCACGCCTGTTTGACGGATGCCGTCGGTTTGGGGGCCGAACCCAAGCCCGATGATTGGAAGGGCCTGATTTGCGATGCGGCACACGTCCAACGACAGTGACGCCGCCACGACCGGATGACGCCAAGGAGGGTAACAGAGGGAGTTTGCCCCGCGATCCGCTAACTCCTATAACAAGCGATAAGCGGGAACAGGAATACGTGTTCTGACGGAAAGGAAAGGATCGAACTCATGGTCCATGTCGTCGCCGAGATTACGGCAAAGGCCGGCTACCGGGACAAGGTGTTGGAGTTGTTTCGCGCCGCGGCAGAAAAGGTGCGGCAGGAACCAGGGTGCATCGAATACTTTGCCACCGTGGACACGGATTCCGGTTTGCCGGTCCAGCCTCCTGTTCGCCCCAACGTCATCACCGTGCTTGAGAAATGGGAATCCTTGGAGGCCCTCCAGTCGCACGCCTCCGGCGACGCGCTACACGAGTTTCTCGAACAGGCTGGGCCGATCATGGAAGGATTGACAGCACGAGTCATGGAGCCTGCGTGAGACGCATTGGCTGCTCGGATCGCTCCCCCTTGCACAACCACCGGGGGGCGCTGGAAATATGTACCCGCGTTACCTCCCGCTCATTAGCGAGCGATCCCTAAAACCTTCCGCGATGTGCGCCGTGGCTTTGTAAATGATCTGGCGGTAGGTTTTTCAGTACTACAGCGCAAAGTCGACCTGATGACACGATGTGCCCAGCACATCTGGGGTGTGCTATGTGCCATCAGTACAAGCTGTTGAGCCAAAGAAACAACCCAGCCGTAACACTCGGCGTGAACTGCCAACAACTACTTGCGGTGAGCCAACCGCCTGGCTCGCAAGATCGCGTCGATAAGGTGATCGATGTCCTCGGAGGTATTGTACAGGTAGAAACTTGCCCGTGCGCTCGTTGGGACACCGTATCGCCGATGCAGCGGCATGGCGCAATGATGCCCGGCTCGCACGGCAACGCCGTAGCGGTCCAGGAGATGAGCCAAATCCTGGGCGTGCAAATCGTTGAGGACAAAGCTAACGATTCCCCCCCTCAGGGAAGGCTCGGTGCCAAGGATGCGCACGCCTTCGATCTCCGCCAACGCAACGTACAGTTTCTGCGTAAGCCGTCGTTCGTGCGACTCGATGCGGCTCAGCCCCACGCTTGTCAGATAGTCGATAGCCGCCCCCAATCCGATCGCGCCGACAATGGGGGGCGTTCCAGCCTCGAACCGTGCGGGGAGGTCGCCGGGAACGAACCCGTCCAGCGTCACTTCGTGGATCATGCTTCCTCCACCAAGGAAAGGCGGCATTGCTTCGAGGATTTCCCGTTTGCCGTACAACACTCCCACCCCCGTCGGCCCCAGCATCTTGTGACCACTGAAAACGAGGAAGTCCGCATCGAGTCGCTGGACGTCCGTGCGGTGATGGGGCACGCTTTGAGCGCCATCGACCAGGACCTTCGCTCCGACGGCATGGGCGGCCGGAATCAGATCCTGAACCGGGTTGATCGTTCCCAGGACGTTCGATACCGCTGTCACGGCCAGGATCTTGGTCTTTTCCGTTAGCATGTGCGGCAAGGCACTTAGGTCCAGACGCCCATCGTCGGTGAGGGGCAAGTGCCGGACCACGGCCCCCGTCCTCTCGGCCAACTGATACCACGGCACCATGTTGGAGTGGTGCTCCATTTCGGTCAGCAGAATCTCATCTCCTGGTCGGAGATTGGCGTCGCCCCAGGCTCGGGCAACCAAATTGATTCCCGCCGTGGCGCCCGCCGTAAAAACAATTTCCTCCCGTTCCGCAGCGTTAAGAAACTCTCGTACGCGATCCCGAGCGCCCTCGTACAATTCCGTCGTTTCATCGGCCAGGGTGTGAATACCCCGGTGCACATTGGAGTAGTGGTGCTCATAAATATCCACGATCGCGGCGATGACTTGCCGCGGACGCTGAGTGGTGGCGGCATTGTCCAGATAAACAAGGGGAATGCCATCGCGCAGGACTTTCCGCAGGATGGGGAAGTCTGGCCGGAACAGGGATGGATCTAATTCTTCATCACAAGACTTTGTCTTTATGGTTTCCATGGCTATGTCAGTGTTTCAGTGTTGATGCCTGTCGTATGCTAAACCGAATTTGGATGGCAACCGCTCATGCCGCCGAGGTCCACTCTAAAACCTCCCCATATTCCGCCTAGACTGCCCACATCTCCGCGTAACCAGCCATTTCCATCGCCGGCAGCGTTCCCTGGAGTCTTACGACCCCAAGCTGCCGATCCCCTGAACGAACGTCATCCGCGTCGCCGACCTCCTTCTGAAGATACCGTTCCGCAACCGTAGGTTCGCCGTCGAGGCGAATGCTGGCAGGCGGCGATGATAAAACGGCCCAGGCCCTGCGGCTCAACTCCCCAATTCTATCATGGAGCCGCCCGTCCGGCGTTGGAATCGGTGACCGCAGTCCCGAAATGGAAGCCTGAACCTGGCTGCACACGAGGGGAAAATCGCCGTAAGTTCTCGCCTATTAACATTTGAGGAAAGCCGGTTTCACGAGGCGCACCAAGATGCCTCGCCCTGGCCCGACACTTTGCTCGAACATTATCGACGTTAGCCCGCCTTTGGGGCAATCCAGGTTGCCGCCCCCGATGAACCAGGTGGCCATTTGGGCGACTTGCGGCGCATGCCCTACGATGGCCACCTCCTGTCCAGCGTCTGGCCATGACTGAAGCCAGCGTAAGACCTCCTCCAAATCGCCCTCTGGGCGCAAAGCATTCAGGACATCGATCGTCCGCGGGCAATGGAGCACATCCCCCAATATCTCCGCGGTTTGCATACATCGACGAAGTGGGCTGGTCGCAATGCCGTCACATCGGACTGCCCGCGCCGCGAGTTTTTGGGCAAACTTCCTGAATCGCGTTTTGCCCTCTGGCGTAAGCGGTCGCAAGCTGTCATCCGGCCAGCGATCGGGGTCGGCTTGTTCAGCCCAGGCATGCCGGAAAATGTGTACTGTAAGCATGGTTTTGGCCTCTTCTACGGATACCTCTCTTGATTTCCGTTCAGTTGAACCAGTGTCCAAGTCCTTTCTGATGCGGTCAATTCTGAGCATTGGGCTGAGTGCGTTCCGTGCAATTGTATTGCTGCATCTTCCTTCGCAACGTGACGCGGTGCATGCCCAGGACCTTCGCAGCCGTCAAGTATCGGCCACGAGAATGCTGCAACACCGTTTTCAGGAGGGGAGGCTCAACCACCTCGAGAAATCGCTTGTACAAATTCCCGTCGGTGACATCCACTGTCAAATTCGCCTCGGCCCAGCATCGGATAAGCTCGTGCAGAGTCATGAGGGGAGTCGGTGCATCGGCAGGGCTTGCGGGGAGCGGTGGGGGCAGCATCTCGCGTCTCAGGGGACCGCCCCGGGCCAGAATCATAGCGTATTCCAACGCGCTGCGTAGCTCGCGCACGTTGCCCCGCCAGGGTCGCGCTCGCAATTCCTTCAAAAAAGCTCCGTTCCAAGTCGGGGGATCAAGGTTCATCCGCTGCGACAACTGCCGAACGAAGAAATGCACGAGCGGTTCCAAGTCGTCCTGCCGCTGCCGCAGGGGAGGGATGCGAATTTCGAATGTCACCAATCGGAAGTAAAGATCGTGTCGAAATTTGTCCTCCGCAACGAGTCGGGCAAGGTCTTGGTGCGATGCAGAGATCAGACGAAAATCGGACTTCACAGCCCGCGTGCCACCGACAGGGAGGAACTCCCGATACTCCAACGCCCGCAGCAATTTCGCTTGCAGAATGAGGGGGATATCGGCTACCTCGTCAATGAAGAGGGTCCCGCCGTCCGCCCGCTCCAGAAGGCCAGGTCGGCTTTCTTCCGCACCCGTGAATGCCCCGCGCACGTGGCCAAACAGTTCGCTCTCGGCCAAGCTGGGGCTGAGAGAAGCCAGGTGGGCGACGATGAATGGGCCGTTTCGTCGCCGGCTGAACCGATGGATGGCTCGGGCCACCAATTCCTTGCCTGTGCCGCTCTCGCCTTGGAGCAACACCGCGGCGTCGGTTGGCGAGACCATGGCGATTTGCTTGAATACCGCTTGCATCGCTGGTGATGTGCCCACGATGGGATATTCGTCATCCAGCCGATCCGACGTGGTCGCAACGATATCCGCATTTCGCACTTCAGGCTGTAGCGCCCTCTCGATCACCTGCCGCACGGCGGCCAGGTCAAACGGCTTGACGAGATATTCGAAAGCCCCCTGGCGCATCGCCGCAACGGCAATCTCGAGATCCCCATAGGCTGTCATGATGACAATGGGAATCTGGGCATGACGCGATCGAATCTCTCGCATGATCTGAAGGCCGTCTCGTCCCGGCAAACGCACATCCAACAAAATCAGATCGGGGACATTCGAGGCGACGGCTTTCACGGCCGCATCGCCATCGGATGCCACGTCGGCGGAATGGCCTAGACGGTCTGCAAGCCGCCGCAGCCCCCAGCAGATGTCAGGTTCATCGTCAACAATCAAAATCCGTGCCATCCCCGTTAGCTCCTGTCACAGCCTGTAGCACGCTGGAGCGGAAACCGGAACGTGAAGACGGTCTCACTTTGGCGTCTCTCCCACGACAGATTGCCACCCAGTTGAGCTGCAAGGCGGGCTGCGACGAGCAGACCCAATCCACAGCCATCGACCTTGGTAGTCACGGGCGAGTGGAAGAGTTTGTCCCAGATGTGTTCTGGTACTCCGACGCCACTGTCGATTACTTCCAAACGGCCCCAATCGGAACTCTCCCCAACCGTCAAATGGACGGTCACCTTTTTCCTGCCGGGGGCGTCTCTGGCGGCTTGAAGCGCGTTATGGATCAGGTTCGCAACGATCTGGCGGAGGGATCTATCACTGGCGGAAAGAAATGCCGGCTGATCGGGCAACATCAGCTCGAGCGCTACTCCGGCGTGGCGGAATCCCGGTTCGCTGAGTTCCACAGTTTCCTTGACTACGCTGGCCAGGTCCGCCCGTTCGCATAGCGAGGGCGGTGACGCGTCGAGGCACAGGAACTGCCGCAGAAGGCCATCCATCAAGTCGATCTGCCGCCGCACTACGGACAATTCTTCGGGACTCGATTCCGAGGAGCATGACGACATGTGCAGTTCCAAAGCCATTTTGGCGGCCGTGGCATAGTTCCGCAATTGATGAGCCAAGGCAGAGGCCACTTGCTGGATAGAACGTCTCCTTTCTTCCTCACGAAGCGCGTTCTCGTAACTGCGGCGCTCGCGCAGCATGTCATTTACAGCGACAGCCAAGTCTCGGAGCTCGTCGTTGCGATTTGGCAAGTCCACAGAAAAGGCGGGGTCTCGGGCTGCGGCCACGGTCTGGACCGCTAAGGCTTGGAGCGGGCGGCTGATGCGTCGCGATAACCAGGCGGCTGTGATCACCGAGAGCAAGGTAGCGCCAACAGCGGCCACCGCAGCCGGCCCGAGAGCTTGGAGAAACTCTTGCCACCAGGAGACCTCAGGCATGAGGATGATCAATTGTACGGCCCGATCACTTCCAAAATTCGCGGACCCCTTCAAAGGAACCGCTTGATAACGGTATTCCTTGCCCTTCAATTCCGTTGTCGATTCCATTCCAGATTTGGGAACAGTTCCGCCAGATTTTCGGATCGCCTGCAATAGGGTCTTGTACTCCAGGGTGGGGACGGGGCACGTCGAATCAAGGACCTTGCCTTCGCGGTTGACAGCCAAAAATTCCGCACCTGTCAGTTCTTGCATCTGGATAAGCACTGGGTGAGAAAATGGGAAAGATGTGGTTGCCAAAGTCCTCACCATTCGGTCCAAGGCGGTGGCACGCTGCCGACGCCCACGCTCGGCCCAGGCAAATGTCATGCAGAGAGATGCCGTAAAAGAGGCAACGAAACCGACCAGGGTAAAAGCCAACAAAAAACGAATGTGGAGCGAATAGCGAGGATGGTCTGAATCCGATGCCGATGGATGCATGGCACCACTCAAAGATGATTTCCAGAAGTCTTGTCGTTTCTGCAGCGCCGATCACACTGTGTTCCGGACGAATCCTTTCCCCAAAATGACCGCAGGGGGGATCGCCCTCGCCACAACCAATCCGATGTTACACGTTTCGCCATTCTTGTCAATTGGCGCGACATTATGAACTGGCTCGATCCGTCGCTGGCTCGAATGGATAGCAGCCTGCCAGGGTCTGCCGTCAATTGTTGGCGACAGTATTGAATGCAAATTGGTCCGGGGTTACACTTGCCACGAGGCATTTCTAGGTCCGACTGCGTCCGGATGGGTGAGGGTGGAGTGCTTTTTTTGCGAGGTACCTCGCCTGAGCGCGAGTGGACGCCCGCCGCTTCACCCTTTGAAGTACGGATTTGTTGGACAGGATGTATACGGGATGTATTAGTTAACTGGACTTTTGCAAACGAACTGCCCCATCTGAGAAAGGGCACAAAATCGGATCGTTGGATAATTTAGGAAACGTAGAAAAGTTGTTTTCACTAAAAACTGCCTTCTCCCTACAACTTTTTGGGGGGGTGAAGCTTGTGACCCCGAATTGCAATAGTCCGGGCGTAAGATGGCGCGTTCTTGCGAGGTTTTTTGTTGAACTTGCGCGAGGCCTGTTTACAATGAAAGAAGGAGACCTCGCCGTCCCAATCGAGTCACACGGAGGTGACCAGTGAAGTTACTGAAATTGCCGTTGATTTCCGCGGCCATTTGTGTGGCGGCGTTGACATTGGGCGCGGTTTGGGGAGCGAACGCTTATCAACCGACTCCATCGGCGGGTGGATTCCACGGTCAAGTTCCGCCTGAGCGTGCCGTCTCGGGAATGATCGCTCTGGCGGCGGAAACGGACAAATACCAGCAAATTGTAGTGCTGGATCCTGGAGTTGGGGCACTTGCTGTTTACCACATCGATCTACTTTCCGGCCGCATCAGCTTGAAGAGCGTCCGGAATATTCAGTTCGATTTGGGGATGTTGGAGTACAACGTAGATCGGCCGTCACCTGGAGAACTGGAATCGCTTTTGAAGTCGCCTTGACCCTTTCCGGCGGAGGTATCCCGAAGCCGGGGTTGGTGTGGCGACACGGTTCGGGAGAAGTCGGGAATGGTCCAGAAGTACTATACCACGAAGGAAGCTGCGGAATATTTGGGCGTTTCACCCGCGGATGTCAATTCGATGCGGGAGAGAAACGAGCTCCGGGGCTACCGCGACGGCATGGATTGGAAATTCAAGGCGGAAGACATCGAGGAAATGGCCCGAAAGCGCCGTTCCGGCGAATCGGCTCCGCCTTCCTTTTCGGACGATGAAATTGTGCTTGGGATCGACGAGCTTTCCACCCCGGTTGGGAGCAGCGCTTCCGGCACGGCTATTGGTGGTGAAATCAAGTCCGAGAAAGACGCAGGCGACGAGATTGAGCTGGGCGGTAGTGATTTAGACCTCTTGAAGTCCGAATCGGTTTCGGAGACGGCACCGGGTACCGGTTCGAGTGTCCTCTCGGCCGGGGCTGGCCTGGAAGACGAATTGCTACCCTTGGACGAAGCGGAGGCCCCGCCGCCGTCAGCTCCCGCTCCAGCCGGGGACTCGGCGGTGAACCTTGCTGGCGGACTCGATGATGATGAAGTCGTCATCAGCGGTAGCGGTAGTGGCAGTGATATCACGCTTGGCGGCGATAGCGGAATCTCTCTTCTCGACACGAACGATAGTGGAATCTCGCTCGAGGAGCCTCTCGAACTGGCGACGGGGGACGAATCGCTCGAACTGAGCGAGGACGACATGCTGATGCTGGACGAGAGCGCTGACGCTGACACAGAGGCGCCCACGCAGCTCAAGACCGATGAAGATTTTATGTTGACTCCCTTCGAAGAGGTCGAGGAAGGTGAGGAGACAGAAAGCGGCTCCCAGGTCATTGCTCTAGATACCGAACCAGGTACTGGTTCATCGCCTGGCATGGCGGGACTTCTCGGTGAAGCGCCCTTGGCCCCGTCGATGACGCCTGCCACGGCAATTCCAGGAGGACCGATCCCCTCGGCAGGCCCTGGTATTGGGCTTGGGCCGGTAACCCCGGCTCCCGCCTACGCGCCAGCCGCGGCATTGGTAGGCGCCGAGGCCCCGTGGGGCACCTTGTGGAATGTCCTGCTCATCGTGAACGCGGTATTTCTGATGCTTTGTGGGATGATGACGTACGATTTGGTGCGGAACATCTGGAGTTGGAGTGGGCCGTACACCTTCAACAGCTTTATTATGGACGCCATTCTCGGATTCTTGCCCAAATAGCGTTTATCCCGGCCGATTGGCCCTCAACGCCGCGCCATTTTGTCGCTACGATCCGGTGTTGTTGCGGATCTAAGGTGCGCTGAATCCCAGTCAACGCGGCGATGTTAGCGAAATCGGGGTGAGGTAATAGACGTTTACAAGGGTTCTCGTGACTGCAAAACGGCTCGTCCTCTTCTCATTTCGAGCGAAGCGAGAAGTCTTGCGAAGCGAGAGGTCTTTTGGGCAGGGGTGAAGATTTCTCCGCGCTGACGCTCGTCGAAATGACACTGCTAACGTTTGTCGCAATGACAATCCATTCCAGACCGAAGACACCTCCGAACAATCCTCGTTGTTTCGCAAATCTTTTCCGTCATAGCTCATCCGTAAACGGTTACGTGAGGCACAGCTCGTCCGTGGCCTCGTAGCGTGTAGGCCAAGTCGATGGGAATCGACCCCCGCGGCTGGGTACTACGGTATTTGTCGAGTTAAGGCCTGGACGCCATCGCTTGCCACCCCTCTGGGCTTGTCATTGGGGAAGCGTGCCTTTTACCTTGGCGGGCTGTATAATTCCAACAAATAAAGCCTCGGCCAGAATCCCGGCCAGAACGTTGAGACCGTGGCTTGGCGGCTGCGAGCTTATCGCCTCCCTACCCCGAGGCGTTGGTGTTTCGCCGCCACGAGTTTTGCTTTCCTTGGCGAAGAACTCCTTCGCGGCAACACGTTCCCACAAGTCACCGAATGCGCAACCCTCAATATTCCTCCGCTCGCTTGCTTCCCCACCGCCTCATCACCTCCGGCGTTCGCTTCCTCGCCTCTTTCCGATTAGCGGTGATAACATTGACCGCCTTAATCATCGTTCTGGCTTGGGCGACATTCATCGAGCAGGCTTACGGTTCGGCCGCCTCGCGGTTCGGCGTTTACCGGACGGGATGGTTTGCGGGGCTGGGTACGTTGCTCGGAGTGAACGTCTTCTTTGCCGCAGCCGTACGTTTCCCCTGGAAGCGTCATCAAACGGGGTTCGTTATAACCCATGCCGGTATCCTGGTGATGCTCACCGGCTCGCTGCTTTCGGCGATGCACGGCATCGATGCACAAATGCGCATTTATGAAACCGATCGACCGAAGGCGGATCTTTTGGGTGGGCTGGCGTTCGAGGATACACTGCACTTCGAGCTGGCTTTATCGCAGAATAAGCCAACTTCCCCGCAAGGCTCCGCAGTTGGAGCCGCCTCATCCAAAGTAGTTCAAATCCCTTTTCATTGCGGCCCGTTCAATTGGCGAGACTACCACGCTTTCAGTTTGACGCACCTCTTCGCTGCGGCTCCCGGGCGCCTGCCGTGGTTCCCGTGGGGGCTTCGTTCCGTCGGCAAGGGCGTATTGTACGATCAGGACCGCGTGCGTTTGGAAGTACTGGATTATTACAGCGATTCACGAGAGGTGACGGGCGGATATTTGGGGCTGTATGCGGAATCCTCTCGCAGCCCTGATGGCGGCGCGACGCGTGTTTGGGAACCCCTCGAGCTGGAGATCCAATCGGCCAGAGCACCTCAAACTCAAGCCGTCGTCCCGGTCGGTTCCAGGGCCACGATGGCCGACGGCACGGGCATCACCTTCTCGGTCGCCGCTACAAAATCGACGGACGAAATACAGGCTTTTTTGAAATCGCAACCGCAGCAGAACGAAGAGTTTCAGGATCAACTGGTTCTGTTCTATCGCGGAGTTCGATATGTCGTCCCCGCTGCCGCCCTCAAAAGCGGCGACGAATTCGCACTGGGCGATAGCGGCCTGAACGTGATCCGCTTGCAACGCGAGGATCGCCTTTTGGCGATGGAACTCGCAGTTCAGGACCAGGCAGGCAACATCGATGAAATGGTCCTTTTTGCGGACCGTCCCGAATTCAACCAGCAAGCTGGCAAGCTTCAAGTGTTTGGCACCTATTGGGTCAATACTGCAGCCCTCCGGCGGGATGCTGCGCGTTTAGCAGGCATTCATCCCGATGCCCTGCCGGGCGGTGGGGGAGGTCGCGTGGACTTGCTTCAGTCCGCCGATGGCAAGCTCTACTATCGCTATTGGAAGGCCCCACGCTTCGTGGCTGCGGGCCAGGTGATCCTGAACGGGCGCCCGTTTCGCTTAGGTGCAGGGCTAGACTCGCTGCGGCTCGCGATCCGCACGCTCTTGCCCTACGATCTGGACCAGCCCGACCGAAAAGCCGTCGTGCCGCGGCCTTTCCGAAAACGGCGGACGGGCATGGAGCAACCGCGGGCCCGTGTCCGACTTACCGTCGGATCGCAATCGAAGGAAGCATGGCTAGCGGTCCTACCGCAGGGGGCAACCGAGGCTTTTTCCTCGGGCGAACTGCTCAGGGTTTCGGACGATGTCGAGGCAGCCAGGCTCATCCTGCGATATGATGCCGTGGATGTCGGATTCCGATTACGATTGGTCGAGTTCCAAAGGAAGATGGACCCCGGCACAACGCAACCATCGCATTACGCTAGCTTAGTCGACCTATACGTCCCCGTGGAAAGTGCGCATCGGCACCGCGGACCGACAACCCAAGGGGCCCAAGCCGGTGACCTCCAGGGCGAGGGACTGACGCTGGCACAGCCCCGGGTTTTGATCACCTTGAATCACCCGGTGAATATCTCCGATCCCCGCACCGGCCGCACTTACCGGCTTTACCAAGAGGCTTTCAACGGGCCGTTTCGCCCTGGCGATCCGGTTTTCGAACAAGTCCTAGGGGCGGGATCGACGAAAAGCGAGCTGTATGCCTCGATTCTAACGGTCAACTACGATCCGGGGAGAGGGCTGAAATACCTGGGCTCCCTCCTGATCGTAGGCGGAATTGTGGTCATGTACCGCATGCGGGCATATTTTTTCAAACGGCGATCACGCGATGACGCGACTCTGGCTTCGCCGGCCACGGACTCCAACAAGAGCGTGTTGCCTGTTGATGATTCAGAGTCGGCGGACAAGCGAATCCAAGATAACGAAATGACACGTGCATTCACAACCTAGCGAGGGTTAAGCCATCCGCTCCGATGGCTGCCTCGGGTTAGGAACGAGGCAGAGGCGGCAGTCCTAGCCCAAGCCGATATATTGCCCAAGCCAATATAATGGCTTTTGGGCTTTGGTTGACGATCGGGCGAAGACCTGTTTCGCAGGTTGAAAAACCTGCTGTTGGGGTGGCGATTGCCGTGTGGCGTCGGCAGAAAGGATGATGATGGGGATGCCGCGAAGGTTTACTTGTTGCGATAGAGACCGTCTTCTGATATGGGCTGGGGTTGTCGGTATTGTTGTCAGTTTGAATGCCCTCGGCACGCAAGCGGCCGACAAAAGCGACCTCGATTTTTCCGCCTGGCAGGCGATTCCGCTGTGGGAAGACGGGCGCATCAAACCGATGGACACATTCGCTCGGCAAATCGTGACCGAGCTGTGCGGGCGTGAGTCGCCCACGTTATCACCGCCCCTGGATGCATCGGGACGTCCCCGAACGAATCACCCGCTTTTCCCTAAGGGCGAGCCGCGCCGCTGGCCGTCGCAGGAGTTGCTGTTTAGCTGGCTTGTAGAGCCGGAACTGTGGGAAGATGTCGCCTTTTTCGAGGCATCCCACGAGTCGATGCGTGCAGACATTCTCGGCGTGCCGCTGAAAGATGCGGAAGGTCACCGATTGAAGTATGTTTCCCCCCGAGATTTGGAGAGGTCGGGCAGGTTCGAACAGCATCTTAGGGACTTGGGTCGGCGGAGGCGAGAACTCCAAGCCCGCGGGGAACAATTCCGGCCACTGGGCATGGACCATAAGGTCTCGTCCCTCTGGAACGCCTACACCCGTTTCCGTTTACTCACATATCAGCCGCGGCCTGATGTAGCACCTGAATTTCCCCCGTCGGTACCGTTACAACACCCCGCAACGGCTGGGCTAAATGGGCTGATCGATTCATGGGCCGCTGTCGAGCCGCAACTCCAACAGCTCGCGGAAGCCGGGGCCTTGGATGCGGCTGCTCGGGATGCCCATTCCCAGCCCACGCCCCGGATTCTGGAGATCATCGCCTCCGATTTTTCGTCATTGAAGACAGATGTCCAGAATCTAGCCAGTTTTGCCAAGCTGGAACGAGACTTGGCCTCGTTGGAAAAACCGCTCCGCGAATTGGCGATGACGATGGAGGGCCTCCGCAACCGGGCCTTGAAGGCCGAGATTCCGACGGGTTTAGCCCAGGGCCAGTTCGACCAACTCCGTGGGAACATCCGCCTGCTTACAGACCGTGTGCAAGACCTTGCGCTCAGTGTCGAGGCATCGCAAGTCGTGCTGTACGACGTGGGCGGCGGTCTCCACGTTCTTCCCGCTCCGTTTCTTTCGTGTATTGTTTCACAAGGAGATTCGAACGATCCCGTTTCACCGTGGCTGAGTTTACAGGCTGTCATTTATTCCGACTGGCGGCAACCCGACGGCGTTTTGGAACGCTTCGCCGTGCTATCTCCTGAACGTGGCGACTTGCTGGAAAAGGTCCGCGGTGCCTTCAAGAAGGCGGCCTCGGTCTATCGCGACCGCGATTTGCCGCAGCGGCGAGAGCGGCTGGCTCAAGCCTTGACTGAATTCGCCGGAGGACTTCGCGAACTGGGAACCAAAATCGAACCTACCCGCCTGACTCTCCCCTTGGATGCCAGTCACCGCGGTATCCTCGCCCAGACAGCCTATCCAGCCCCACAGGCCCTCCGGACGGAGCTTTTCTATAACCGCTTCGATCCCTTCTTTTGGTCATGGGTTGTGAATATTTCTGCCTTTTTGGCGATCTTGTTCAGCCTGGGAAGAATCCGTGGCCCCGTGTTCTGGTTGGGGGTCAGTCTCTTGGTATTGGCTCAGGCAATAACGCTGTCGGGCTTCGGTCTGCGGGTAGCAATCACCGGCTGGGCTCCTGTCACCAACATGTTCGAGTCCATCGTCTTCGTGTCTTTGGTGACGGGACTGCTGGCGATCTGGTTCGTCACACAGCCCGTCACGAGTGAGGGCTTGAAGGAAGCCTGGCGCTGGACGGCGTTTCCCCTGCGCATTCCAAGACGCGGAAAACACGCATCGGATTCTTCAGACACGCCTTCCAGGTTGGGCAGGCGCACTCTATCTTGGGGCTTGCTATCTTGGGGCTTGATTGTGCCGATCCGGATCATCCTGTCCGCCGCGCTTTTCGTGCTGCTGGCAGTCGTTCCCTATGATGTCGCCAAGAGCCGTGCCATTTTCGACCTGGTGCCCGAGTTCACGCGAGGGATTACGTCCCCGTCCGCCGGTGACGTTGTCATGATTCTTCTAGGCTGGCTGGTGGGCATTTGCATTTTGGCTTCCGTGGTCTGGGGAGTACCTCGGCTAATCCTTTCGGCCGTGCTAAGTCTTTATACCATTCCGGCGAGTTTCGACCGGGAAAAGTTGCGATCCGCACTACAGCACGCCTACGCCCGGAAACCGTATGCCTTGGCTGGCGCGGCGCTGGCCTTTTCGGTAGCCATGATCGGCTACTTCACCCCAGTGTGGGATCGCGGGATCAATGCCCTCCAGCCTGTACTGCGTGACCGTATGTGGCTCTTTGCCCATGTATTGACGGTAACGGCCGGGTACGGAGCAGGCTTGCTGGCGTGGGGCTTGGGAAATCTGGCTTTGGGATACTACCTGTTTGGCAAATACAGGTCTGTGCCCGTCGGTCCCGTGGTGGGTAGCGATGGCCTGCATCGTCCAGCCGCTGACCCGAACGCCGGGGCGTCTCACGTGCAGTCGCCGGAACCGTGCGTGCAGCTTTCCAGCTTCATGTACAAGGCCATTCAAGTCGCTGTGGTTTTGCTGACGGCAGGAACGATCCTAGGCGGGGTTTGGGCCGATCGCGCGTGGGGGCGTTTCTGGGGCTGGGACCCAAAGGAGGTTTGGGCCTTGGTCTCCATCCTGGTGTATATGGTCCTTCTTCATGGACGCTATGCTGGGTGGATTGGCAATTTCGGCATGGCAGCCGGTTCTGTGGTCGGCATGATCTCCGTGGTTTGGGCATGGTACGGAACGAACTACCTGATGCCCATCGGACTGCATTCCTACGCGGGAGAAGGTAGTGGCGGCGGCCTTTATGTTGCCCTGTTCTTCACCGCAAATTTGATCCTCGTAGGTGCGGCCCGCGCGCGATTCGTCAAAGAGTCTCGTTCCGCCCGGTGGTCTGTCAACCCATTAGAGCCGCAGCCCAAATGTCCCGCTAGCTCGCGGCAAGAACTGGAGCCGGTCGGCGGCAAGATTTAATCCAAACTTCCTGGACGTATTTTTACGTAAATCATTACTGCGTAAAGACTTCGTGCTGATTTGTGCTGCTTGTCGTAGTTATGTAATGGTTTTTTGTAAGTTATTGCCCTGTAATGAGTTGCGCGATTCGCCTTGTACTCAGAAAGCGGGGGGAGAATCAGGGGGCAATTGACGTAAGTCGTTTTCTTGAAATCACTTGCAAGTAGCATCCCCCTAGTTCGCGGGGGGGTATAGCTCAGCCGTGAACGGTTACGTTCCACCCGAGAATGGTTACCTCTTTCGAAACCGCTTTGGAGATGCTGACTGCCTGCCGAAGACGCTCCGCACTGGGTCTTCGCAAGCCGCGGTTCGCCCGGTGCAAGTACCGCTTGTGGCATCCTGGGCCATTCTCGTGAACTCGATACTCGTGCTACTGAATGATTTTCGCCTCAACCGTACCGATCTCGCGATTCGCGAAGTCATCCGTTAGATACCACTCCTGGTACAGCCGCTCGATCTGCCTTAGGTACGTCTCGGCTTGGGATTTCTGCAACGTCGGTTTTACGTCCTTAGGGCGGAATTGATCCGGGATTGGCGGGCGAATGCGATCTGCCGGCGGTTGGTAGCCGGGGTCGAAGACCAATAGGGGAAGCGTGTCCGCCGGCAGCAAATGGCGCCACAAGAAGGCCTGCATGCGGTCCTCGCTAGGCACCGCCTCGTGGATAACCTCTTGGTCACCAATCTTGGCCGTGCCGATCACCGTGACATTGACCGGCGATTCCATCTCCGTCAGAGTCGTTTTCACGCTCAAGGCTACAACTTCTTTGCCAGCCGGGATGGTTGCACCGGGAGACTCCAGCCCAGCGGGCAGATCCTTGAAGCTGAGAGCGATGGGGCCATCGAAACCATCCTTGCGAATTGCGTACACGGTGAGCGCAGCAGATGCCTTGCTGCGAAGGACAAGGCGGGACGGAACGGCTCGCAATTCGAAATCGGGGCGCGGCGGGCTGATTCGTAGGCGATACGCGAATTCCTTGCCCGATTGCCGCCGCACGTCTCCCAAGTGAACGAAGTATTTCCCGTCCGCGGGGAGTTTGAGCTGAAGATAGGAATCCGCGTGATCCGTGTTCAAGCCCGAGGCCGTGTCGAAATGATCATCGTTGAAAGCCAAGACTTTGCCGTCGGCGTTGGTCACCTTTACGAAGGAGTCCAGCGGCGAGCCGAGCCGACGTGCCAATACCTCCACGACGACCGTCTCGCCGGCATGTCCGTCGAATTCGAAGACGTCCCAGTCGCCCGGATGGTCCATCCGTCCGTTGATAATGATGGGTAGCGCCACTTTCTGGGGAGTAGGAGGGCCTTCCTTGTTTTCCTGGTCGAGGCACTCCGGCAAGGTATCCATCGCAAAGGGCAGGGAATTGGAGACATATGGGCCTTTGGTTGCGGCAAGGTAGTGAATGCCAGGAGTTGCGTCGGATGGCGGCGCAATGGCAGCATCTTCCAGGTTCCAGCCGTTCATTTCGATTGTAACCGGCTCGCCGACTCGCCCTCCCAGCGGAAAGATATCCGTCAGATAGGGAAGCTCGCCGATCGTGATCCGATAAACGAAACTCTCGCGTCCCCGAAACAGAGCATCTGTGATGCTCAGGACATATTCGCCATCTTCAGGGACCTCGAAGTAGATGACCGGGTCGGGATGAAAGCGGAAGTCGTCCGCGAAGGCCATCTCGCGCCCATTTGCGTCGCAGAGTCGAAGAATGGGTTGGAACCATCCCGGAACGGCATCCGCCACGTAGGGAATCAATTCCCGCGCCTTGACTGAAATCACCAGCCGTTGGCCCTTGGCGGCGAGGAATCGATAGCGATTGACTTCACCAGCGGCAACCTGGCCGTTCATCGTGCAAGGCAGCGTGATTTGTAACTCCTCCTCTTCGGGGGGACGCTTACGCTGCGCCTGCGATTCTTTCCCAAGTACCTGCTTTTCCGATGTCTTCATGGGTTTGCGAGCTACCTCGGGGACCTGGTCCACGAAGAACGGAAGGGCATTCGAGACGCCTCGTTTGGTGACGACTCGAATCTCGCGGCGGCCCGGCTTTGCGTCGGGGGCGATCGTGATTTCCGCGAACAGCAACTCGGTATGGGCTTGCACGGCTGGAAACCGTTGATCCTCGGCGAAGAGCCTTTCGATCCGCTCGATCAGCTTTTGTTTTGCAGCATCCTTTTCGGACACTGGCGCGGCGTCCTTGGAAGCAGGATCGACCAGGCCCGGCAAGGCGGCCGGACCGATCGAGGCGGGCAGCTCGAACCAAGTCATCTTGGCAGCCATGGCGTCGTCAATCGTAGTCTCTTTCTTTTTAAGTTCCGCCAACTGTCGGCGCAATAAATCCAGCTCTTGATTGTTGTACACTGGGTAGTAGTCGACGATGCGTACGCTCACGCCTTCTCCGCTGACCACGACTTGCGAAGGATACAGCAAGGCTTGGCCGCCCAAGCGGACGGGAAATGTGGTTCCCTGCTGGCCGCCCGCAGGGTACACGTAACCGATGTATTGGTTTTGCGCAAGGGCGGAAAGCCCGGTGAGGAGTATGATTGCGAGTCCTCCCGCCAGGTATGGGTGCAAACGCTTCATGGAAGTTCTCCCAATAGCAAAACCGAGACGCCCGCCGCTATTCGAGGGCGCTTTGTGACTCCACAAGCGGCCCGGCCTTTGTCAGCCCGGAATTCTCGCGCTTATTCGAGGGTATCCGGGAATTTGATAGTCGTAACCTCTTGTTTTCAATGTTGTTCGGACATTTGGCCGCACGGTTTCGCGTATCTGTGCGGTTGAGAATCCGGGCGATCTGCGGAATCTAATTCCCGGAAACCCTCGCTTATTCAACAGCGTTGGGTTGCTTGTTTGGCTCAACAACTTGCGGTGATGGGACATAACGCCCGCAACAGATGCTGGACAAATCATGCCATCATGCGGACTTTGTACTACAGTAGCTACTTCCTCACAACAGCTCGTCCAGCAAGCCGGCCGCCTTCATCCCCTCGCTTTCCGCGTCCAGCACCCGCGCCTCGATGCCCAAGGGGTGAGGCAGGATCGCCTTGGTATCGATGCCGGCCAGCAGGTAGAACGTCCCCAGAAGATCGGTGGGATAGACAGGCCGTTCGGCAACCTTTTCGCCATTCTGGTCGGACTTGCCAAGGACGCGGCCTCCCACGAACCCTCCGCCTGCCACAAGGACGGTAAACACATCCCCGTAATGGTGCCGCCCACCATTCCAGGGCGGTTCCCACGATACCTTCGGAGTTCGGCCAAATTCCCCCGTGCACCACACCAGCGTCGTCTCCAGCAAACCGCGTTCGTGCAAGTCCTGCAACAACGTTGCCAGCCCCCGGTCGAGTTGGGGGCACTGTTGCCGCATGGTGGCAAAGTGGTTGGAATGCGTATCCCAACCGCCTGGGAAACTGATGGTCACATAGGGTACGCCGGCCTGTACCATTCGTCTGGCGGCGAGGCACTCCTGCCCAAAGGTGTTGCGCCCATATCGGTCCCGCAATTCCGCAGGCTCGTTGCTGAGGTCGAAAACTTCTCTGCCTGGACCGAGGATGAGGGCGTAGGCCTTTTCCCGCGCGGCTTCCGCGGCCTCGATGTCGGTCACGCTGGCCAAGCCATGTCCCAGCAAGTTCACTTTGTCGAGCAGTTCCCGTCTTGCCTTTTGCCGCTGGTCGGTAACGCCGCGGTTGACAATGCCTTGCACTTCGAAGCGTTCCGCGTTGGGGTCGCCACCGGTCGCAAACGGCTTGAAGGCCGGGCCAAGGAACCCCTCTTCGGAGAACCGGCCCGCTGCCTGCAACATGACGATGTACGGCGGGAGAAGCCCTTGATATTCCTCTCGCTTGAAGAAGGTAAACACCGCGCCGACGCTGGGGTAGGCCAGCCGATCCCCTGGTTTGTGGCCCGTCTGCATCAAGTAAGCCGCTGTTTCGTGGCCATTGTTCCCATGCGTCATGCTGCGGATCAGGGAAAACTTATCCGCCTGCTTGGCCAAATAGGGAAACAGCGAACTGAGTTGAATCCCCTCGACATTGGTGGGAATGAATTTATCGAAAGAGCCGAGATAGTCGTAGCCGGTGCCGGGTTTTGGATCCCAGGTATCGTTGTGCGACATCCCGCCCCACAGGAAGATCTGGATAACGGATTTGATGCGTTTTTTGGCCTTGGCCTTTTCCTTGGCGGCGTTGTCATGGGCGGCTTTCTCATCGGCCAGTTGTTGTTCCGAATTCGGTTGGCTCTCGCTAGCGAAAGCAAGGTGGTGCAACGTTTGGAAATGAGTTGCCGCGAATATTCCCGCGGCGCCTGCCGCTCCCCGTTCCAAGATTCTCCGCCGTGAAATCCCCGATCGACGGTTCGGTTCGTGATGCTGTGCCATGACTTGGGTCCTCCCCAATACGCCTTTGCAAATGCGATAACACGACCACTCCGATGTTGACGGACGGCGCGACGATCCATTCGTGCCGCAGCTTAGTGCCTCAGCAAGAACTCAAGACTATTCATGAGGGCCCAGGCCAAGTCGCTCCAGGCATCTTGACCTTTGGCGACCCCGAGCTTGATGTAGTCTTCCATGGCCTGCACCTCCTCATCCGTTGGCAGCCGGGAGAGGATGGTCAGGTAGAGCCGCTCCGTAATTTCCTTGTTGCTCCCCCCAGCCGCGACCAAGGCTCGCAATTTGGGGCTGGTTTGCAGTTTGAGCTGAATCTGGCCGGAGTTGAGCAAGTAGAGCCACTGAGGCGAAGCCAATTCGTTGATGCGTTCGTTTTCCATGCCCGTGGCCCTTGCGGATCGACCGAACAGCGTCAAAAACGAGCTGCTGATGCTGCCGTCCGCGATCACTACGGCCCGCATATCCTTGGGAATGTACGTAAATGGTTCAGGTACGGCGCTGGTGTACAGGTCCGAACTTGCGGTGATCTGATCCAAAGCGTCGGCCAGAACCTCGGCCTCCACGCGGCGCATCATATAGGAGGCGAAATTGACCATGCCTTCTGGGCTTTGATAATGCGGAATAGGTGATAGCTGGTAAGTCGTGGACGTGAAAATCAATCGCTTGAGGTATTTGAGATCATAGCCGTGTGTCGTTAATTCTTTTTCCAAATAAGCGAGAAGGTCGGGATTGGCGGGAGGGTTATCGTCGCGGATGTCATCCGGCTCGTGGATGATCCCTCGACCCATTGCCCAGGCCCAAACACGATTGACGATGGCCTTGGCAAACCAGGGATTCTCGGGACGAATCAACCAGTCGGCGAACACCTCCCGGGGATCGCGATCCGGTGGGATGACGGTCTTGCTGCCGTCCGGGAAGGAGACCTCTTGACCGCTATTCTCTGCCAGGGGTTCGGCCAATGCCTGAGGAATGGAATTCGTCGCCGTTACTGCCGCCGCGACGGAGTCGCAGCCAGCGGCCGTGCTGCCTGGCGCCGTGTTCGACCGAAGAGGATCCCAGAACACGATTTCCTCTTTCCACTCGCTGGTCGGCTTGAACCCTATTTGAGAGAAAAATGGCGAAAGAGTCGCACGCCGCTGCTCTGGCCAAAAGTCGATGCGCGTTCCCATCAAGGCGAGCGCCACGCCCGAGGCAATACCTTCCGGTGTTCGATTGGGAATGGCGCGATAACAATTGACCGAACCGACACGAAAATTACTGCCGCTGGAAGTCAGTAGTTCCCGAGCGAAGCGGTCGTAGGGCTTGTTTTGAGCCAACGACTCCCAAATCCAACGGTGATAGGCCTGGGCCGCGTTGGGCCATAATTTGACTGGAAATTCGGCTTTGACCTTGAGGATGTCGCTCCATCGCATGGCCCAGTAATCGGCATGGCGCGTGTCGTTCAGGAGCCGATCAACAAGAGCCGTCCGCTTGTTCTTGTCGGGGCTTTCGATGAAAGCCCTCGCTTCCTCGGCGGAAGGCAACTGGCCGATGATATCCAGATACGCCCTCCGCACAAACACGGCGTCGGAGCAAAGAACCGGCTGGATTCCGAGCGAGTGCAGCTTTGCGAAGACGATCTCGTCGATGTGATTCGTAGGAGTGGGCGGTTCAGGGCTTTCCATGAGCCTTGCGATGCGCCGCGAAGCCGATAAGCGATAGAATTGAAGCCTGGCGTGATCGACGATGGCAGCCTTTTCATCGGCGACCTTTCGGGCGGCCATGTACTCCGCGCGGCGTTGGTCGGCCTCCTGTTTCAAGGGTGGGACCAAGGCCTCCGCCTCTTGTGCCGCCTTTTCGTTCGCCTCGTAGGTCTGCTTCGCCTCCGCAATGCGCTTTTTGAGATCTTCCAGTTCGTTGATAGCGGCCTGATGTCGGGCCTCGGCTTGAGACAATCGCTGTGCGGCGGCGGAGGCCTTGCTGGCTGCGGCGTCCAAGGCTTGCTCGGCCGGGGCAAGCGCAGCCTTGGCCTCGTTCGCGGCCTTCCGCTTTGCCGCAGCCTCTTCCGCGGTGCGGAGAGCCGTTGCCTGCAATTCCACCAGCTCCTTGGCCGCGTCGCGAATATCTTGCGGGACGTTAGCATCGGCGGCTGGCTCTGCCTTTGCGGCCGCCTGAATCGCGTCGGCACGCTTTCTCTTTTCGTCGGCCTCTTGCGCGGCCTGCCCAGCGGCCGCCTCGGCAGTCTGAGCCGCAGTGCTCGCCGCTTCCAACTGTTTTGCCAGGTTTGCGAGGGTTGATTCGGCCATCGACTTTTGTTGAGTCGGACGGGCTAACTTTGGCGAGAAGGCATCCACTTGTTTTTGCGATTCACGCTGGGCTGCCTGGGCTTGATTGAGGGCCGCCTTGGCTTCTTCGGCTGCTTTACGCTTTTCCTGCGCCGCCGTGGCTGCCTGTTTTTTTTCGTCCTCCGACTTCGTTGCGTCTTCCGCGATCTGCTTCGCGGATTGCTCTGCCTCTTGGGCGGCCTTCTCCGCTTGAGCTGCGGCCTCATTCGCGGCGGTGAGCTGGTTGTTCGCCGCCGCCAGGGCCTCGTCCAGCGGTTTCTTTTCGGCCTCCAATTGTGTTAGCTGCGCTACGGCCAGATCGCGTTGTTTTTGAAAGTTTTGTTGCAATTGTTGGAGTCGGCGGAGTGACGTTTGTGCAGCATCGGCCGCCCGGCGAAGGGCATTAGCGCGATCGGCGGCCTGTTTGGCCGCAATCTCGTGCTTGTTGGCCGCATCTGCCGCCGCCTTGGCCGCGGCCTCTGCCTCGCGTGCGGCTTTTTCCGCCGCGTTGTACGCGTCTTGCAAGGGTTGGGCCGCAGCTCGGGCTTCCGCCAGCGCCTGATCCAATGGTGGTTTGGCCTCCCTCGCCGCCGCCAACTCTTGCTCGGCCGCGGTCAAGTTTTCCTCAGCCCGCTTCAACTCTTGCACGCCCTGCTCCCCGGCCAATCCTTTCGCCTCATTGGCTCGGCCCCGTTTCTCATTGGCAGTCTTGCTGGCGGCGGCTAGTGCAACGTCCGCCTTCTGCATGGCCTCGCGGAGGGGCACCAAAGCGGCTTCGGCCTCCCGGGCGGCTTGTACCGCGGCCTCGTAGGCAGCCTTGGCTTGGGCCAATTCGTCAGGTGGGGCGGCCGGTTCCTCCCCGCGAATCGGTAGAACGTTGGATATGAGCGCAATGAGGCACGTAGATACGAGAATCTTTGCAGTCCACCAGGTTACTCGGCCGTTCGTCATGGATCACCTCTCAAGACCGCAAGCAAAAACACGAATGAAGAAGATGCGTCCCCATCCTCGTTCTGCGAGGCGCATCGATCCCTCGCCACAGGAAGCCAGAGACCCTCGCCATCAAGCGGGCAAAAACAAGGCTCTCCCGTGCAGCCTGCAAGTGAGCGGCAAGCTTGCATTTCCAAGCGAGGAAGACTTGCGTCGTCGTCATGGGGGGACGACCAATCGTAGGGCAAGTAGGGGGGGCGAGAATTACAGGGGTCGTAACAACGCTTGCCTTAATAAGGCGTTATCTTTCTCCAAATCGCTCTGCCCGACTGCGGGTGAATGTCGACACGGTACCATTCGGACCGTCTTGATTGCACGATCGCTCGGCGGTCACAGACGCTTTGCGTCGTGGGAAAGCCACTGGGTCAACCCTGCTGTTGGCAGATTGAGAGGACCACCAGTTCACCTAGCATTATGCTCGGGCGCAATTCGGATTGCAACAGCGCGGCCCGATAAATTCCATTTTTCCTGCAAGGTGCCCCAACACGAAGCTGGCTCTGGAAAGTCGCAGGCAGGTGAGACCTGGATAGGCGTTCGCGACGGCGATTGGGCCGCGCTGTCCAGCACGCGTTGCCGGACGGCGAATCGCACCGAGCAACGTCACTTCTTGCATTGGAAAGAAAACGATCCGGAGGCAATACGTTTCGTGCGGAGTCGCGAACGGCGGAGTCCCGAACGATTGCCAACTTCAGCACGGTATTGGAACGAAACTTTCCCTTCTTATCGTGCCCCCCCAAAGATTCGCCAAGCCGCGCATACTCACAGGTATAGCTTACCCTCTCAGGGTGTCTATATTGACAGCTAGCTTTGCATGCGCGTAGTCGCTTCACGTCGTTTTCGGCAGGGATTTTCCTCACCGCAAAACGGCTGGCGCTCGCCCTCCTGTCCTCACTCTCTTGTCATTTCAAGCGAAGCACCTGTCATTTCGAGCAAAGCGAGAAATCTTCCGAAGCGAGAAGTCTTGCGGAGTGAGAAGTCTTCTCCACAGGGTTAAGATTTCTCCTCGCTGGCGCTTGTCGAAATGACATTGCCGGCGCTCAATGACGTTGCCGGCGTTTAACGACATTGACGGCGCTCGTCGAAAGACACTCCAGGCCAGACTGAAGGAACCTGCGAACAACCCTACGGAATTCCTGAATAATCCTCAGGTACCTCTAAATAACCCTTTGGAATCTCTGAACAATCCTCGTTGTTTTACGAATCTTTTACGCTATAGCTCAGCCATGAACGGTTACCCTTTCACATTGACAGCGGACGGCAAAAGCTCTACTATCCAAGACTCTTGGTTGAAAAATAGCCCGGAGCATGTCGTGACGGACCGGGTTGCCATTCGGGCAAGCTGAAAAAACGACTGCTACACTGGGTTTGGGAGGCACGACACGGTGGACCGGGACCTCGACGGGGATTCGGCAAGTTTGTGTGCAAAAGTGCCCAACTATCGGTTGCTCAGACGGACGAGTTTGCTACCCCAAAAAGCCGATATACCTTAGAGGACGAACGATTAATCCTTAGGCAAGGAACGATACGCGCGAAAGATTCCTTTGTCACGGCTTTCTCGCAAACGGCCAGTTTCTCCCGCAGGTAAGGGATTACCATGCGATTCTGGATCAAAGCAAGTGGACGATTCGTCGCCCTGTTGAGTGTCGTCAGTCTGCTGTCGTTGACGGGTTGCACGTCCACGCACGCAGATCGGGGTGCGCTCCTGGGTGGATTGTTGGGGGCTGGAACCGGTGCCGTGATTGGAGATGCCGTGGGAAATACGGCAGCGGGGGCGCTCTTGGGTGCGGGAGTCGGAACCGTTGCCGGTGCGGCGATCGGCGATAGCCTTGATGAAATGGAGACGCAAAATCGTGCCTTCATCGCCCAGCAGTTGGGACGTGAGCTTCAACCCGGCAAGGTGAACTACGAAGATGTTATCGCGATGAGCAAGGCGGGCGTTGCGGAAGAGTTGATTCTCAATCACATTCGCAACAACGGCATGGTCTATCCGCCGGGCGTGGATGAGATCATTCGATTGCAACAGGAGGGGGTTAGCACCGCCGTCATTAAGGCGATGCAGGAGCCGCCGCGTCGCCAGGCCAGCTCATCTTCATCTACCGTGGTGGTTCACGAGCCGCCTCCACCCCCCGTAGTGGTGCACGAGTACCACGATTACTGGTGGGGACCGCCGGTCTACCATCGCTATCACTATCGTCGCCCGCCGCCCGGAGTGAGATTTGGTTTCAGTTACTGGGATTGAAACCGCTGAAACGTCCCGGATCCGTGCGGTAATGGAATAGGGTTGGCACCGATCATCGCGAGACCGGGCATCTGTATGTGGAGCGGAAAGCGAGGGGCTTTTGGCACGCCCTGTCAGCTCACGAAGGCGTCATTTGTCCGGGGCATCCTTTTCGTGATCGCCCGTTCCCCTTTCCGCCTCTTCTATTTCGCGGATGGTGACATCGCTTTCCATGGAACGTCGGGGGTCTTTCTTGCCTTCGCCAGGTGATGGCGGGATGACCTGTTTGATCACCACATCGTCGAACTCGACGGTTCCGGCCCCCAAATAGGCGTACAGCATCACGCGGCCCCACTGCGGCGTGTATTGCGTGTGCCTCGGCGTGAAGTCTTCCGTATGTACGTTCCAACTCCCGGTTGGGCCCTTCAGGTTTTGTTGGCTGCGATAGCACTCCCGCATCAGGTCCCAGTTGATGGATGCCGCCGAACCAGGCCGTGTGTTCGTTCGCGCGGGGGTATGCGAGCGGTCATTCCTTGAGCTGGGGAGCGTGCGGTTGCGTCTTTCGCCCGGCGAAATCGAGCCAGTACCTGCCCGGGCATATTCGCTGGGCATTTCATCGTAGCATTTGATGAATACCTTGACGTTCGGACCAGAGGTCCGCCAACGGCACTGAAATCGATACGTGGCCCCTTCCTGGACTTGAAAGGGCAGACTGTAATACATGACGCCGGTCGTGTCCCCCACACCCGCGTCAAAGGTGAATCGGATGACATGGTTTTTGGGGTCGGTGGAATCGACGGCCCAGGCAACCAGCCGCCCCAGCGGTTGACGGTCCTGACCGCCCGTCGGTTCCCAGCCTGCCGGAATCCCGCCAGTAGTTCGTTCAAAATCTCCGCCCAAGATCAGGTTGGGGTTGTTCTTCCAATTTTCTTCGGCGATCGGGTCGGGCGGTCGGGGTCCAGTAGCCGGCCGTTCGTAAAGGGCGTTCAACATCTCCTGCACGTAAAGGTGCGGGATTTCGGACACGGAGTTGGTCCTGGCCGTCTTTTCGTAGATCACCCGCGGCGTCTGACCAGCCGAGAAATCCACGCACTTGATCGCCAGATCGTAGATTTCTCCAGAGGCCCCAGACGCCCGCTCTACCGAACCCCAAATCGCGATATCGGCTTGGAAATCCTCGCGGACGATGCGGGCCATGCGATCGAGTGGGATATCGGGCGAGACCTTGATCGCGTTCATCTCGCAGAAGTCGCGGACATCCAGCATGGTACCCGGCAGGACAAAACCGCCTTCGCGCTTTAGCTTTTGCCATACCATGTCGCCAACCATCTGCCCGTATCGCCCGTGATCGAAGTTTGACACGAAGTCGAAGGGGACGACGACTTTTTGTGCCGAGGCCAACGGAGCGATAGCGAAGCACGCGATGGCGAAGCAAAACGTCATGCAATGGGTTGCGCGAAGCATGGCATCCTCACAGCTAACGAGATGGAAAGAAGGTTGCAGGATCGTGACGATCCAACGGGTTCCATCGCGGGCGTAGTCTCGATCCTGAGAGGCGAGTGGTCGTCACTTGCCCAGTCAGGGTGACGCCGACGCGGGCGTTTCCTGCTGGTTTTCGCCGTGCATCAGGCGGCGGTAGTAACCGCGCACTAAATCTTCCCAGCCCGGAGGTGCAGGGTCTTGTACGCTGCCCAGAATCTCCTTTTGAACATCGGTGGGAAGATTGGCGGTCGTATCCTTCTTGACATCGAATTCCCCGCCCACGTACTGCTTTTGCGAAGCCAAGGACTCCAGCACGACCTCGCGTTTTCGTAGGGCGTTCTGATATCGTCCAGCGAGCAGATCACGTTCCACGTCGGCCATCAGGTCGATCAATCGCTGCATATCGGTGCGGTGATAGTTCAGGACCTGCATTTGTGCGTCAATCGCCTCGGCCTTATTTCGCAACTCGGCCTGTTTGCCGGCCAATCGTTGCAGATCTCGCGGTCCATGCCGGGGTGGCGCGGGGCCTTCCAGACCTTGCCCCCCCTGGCCGCTCTCTTTGCCGCCACCGGTGGCCCCGTCCGTTGGATCCTTGCTATGGTCCTTGATTTGCCCTTCCATATATGGATCCGCGGTGAGGCGGCTTGCAGTCTTGCGACCGCCCTTGCCTACAGCCTCGTCGCTCACGAATTCGCCGCTGGACTTTCCGCTGCGTCCCTCGCCCGATCGGCCGCCGATTTCGCTGCTGTTCGGTAGCCGGTTGCCAGTCACGCCTTTGGCGCTCATGTTGGAGATGGGGCCATCCGCTGCATCCCAGCCAGCTCCCTTATCCAACGAGTCGGCCGCGCTCGAGGAAACGTCCTCCATTTCGTCGAAGAGGTCTTCTTCCTCCTCCATCAGCTCGCCGATGAGGTCCTCCAATTGGCCGGGCAGTTCCGCCATGGGGGCCTCTTTATCGGCGTCGCTCAGCGATTCTTCCTGGCTCCAACGTTCCCGATCGGGGGTGTCGGGCAGCCATTTCTCCAGATTGCTCGTTATCTCCTCCGCCATCTCATAGCCCAACTGCTCGAGCGGCACGGCGATATCGGCCGACTTTTTCAACAAGGCGTCCTCGGCCATCTTCAGTTCGGTTTGAATCTCCACTAACTCCTGGCACATGCTGGCCGACGAGAAATCCTGCTCGGGCAGTTTGCTGAGATCGCTGTGAGCCTCCGTCATGAATCGCGACCAATCGTCTTCGACTTGAGCCAGCTCCTTGAGCTTTTGCTCGTCCTTTTCGGAGAAGTCTTCCACTGGTTTTTTTGCTAGCTCCTCCGACGCCTCAATGACCTTTTTTTGCTGTTCCAAGAACTCCTGGAGCTTGCTTTGGATTTCGTCCAACTTCTTCTGAACGTCATTCGGCAAATCCCCGCCCGGACGCTTGGGCGACTCAGCCAGCAACTCCGCTTGCGCCTGGCGAGCTAGATCCAGCAACTTGCGGAGCGTTTCGATGATCCGGTCCTGTAAGGAAATCAAATCGCCAACAGGCAGGTGATCGGCTTCGCCGACGGAGCTGAGCAATCGGTCGGCGGCCTGGACTGCCCCCGTCATTTCGTTGACAGCCAGGTTGTTGAGCACGCGTTTGATGGCCAATCGCTCCTCAGAGTCTGTATCTCGGATCGTCGTTACCACCTCCTGTGTTTCCGATTGCACGGCAAGCTGTTTTGTACGGATTTCCTTGAGGATGGCGAGCGTGCCTTGTCGGTCTGCCGGTACGGTCTGCCGCACCGTCCCCGTGGATGCGCGGGCGCGAAGCTGGGTCTCCAAGATACGGAAGATGGCCGATCGCAAACTCTCGAGATTCTTGAGGGCTGAGAGCGTCTTTTCCTCCTGCGAGATGACCTTCACGGCGTGCCAAGGGCCAACTACCTGTTGCGGGCCAAGGTCCAATCCCCACTTCGCGAGATTGCGTCCGTCCTCCGCCACTGCGCGGATCAAAACAGTTTGGCCAGGCCGAAACTTCTCCTGATCGAGAACGAGGGAATGTTCAACCAATACAGTCGTCTTGCTGTCGAATTCGGTCCAAGTATGCAATTTGACTAAGTCTTGGTCGGGAACCGTGTCGGGGGCGGGAACCGTGTTTGGGTTGCTGCCAGCAGCCTGTCCCGAAGAATCGTCGCTGCCGGAGGAATTGTCCTCGGACTTGGGCGATTGGACGGCCAGCTCCAGCCGTACTTCGCCAATTCCGTAGTCGTCTGTTGCGCGGACCTTGATCGGGATGGTTTCTCCGGGAAAGGCGGAGGTTTGACGTACCGGTTTCAGAATCTCGACTGCGGGCGGCCGGTCCGGCACTACCGTCACGTGGTTGGTGCGCGGGTTGGGGTCGGTCAGTCCGGCAGCATTTTGCAGGGCGACCGTAAAATTGCCGTCTTTAAGCAACGGAATCTTGACGGTGAATGCCTGGCCCGCCTCTTCGACGGTTCCCACCAAGACTTGACCATCGACCATTACCTTGCCCCCGGAGATGGGGGAACTCGTCTTCAGCCGTAATACCGCCTCGGTGTATTGCGGTGCGCGGAGGTCCATGGTCCGCTGACGATGGGTTTCGGATGCCCGCCCCATGTAGGGAGGGTAATCGTAAGTGACCTCTACTTTGCGTGGAGCGGGAACCTCTGTGACGCCGATGCGGTACACGGGCGATTGCGTATCGCCAATCTCCAAGCGGTATTGCAGCGGTTTCAAGACGGCAGGAATGGTGCAGACATACTCTTCCCCTTCTTTTTCGGCCGCCATGGGAATCCTTTGTTCCGCTTCACCATCCGCCGAGGTGAAAAGGATACCCGACACACTATCTTTATCTTTTCCCGGGGCGGACACCTTGGCAACCACTTTGACGGTTGAGCCGGCAAAGACCTCGCAGTTTCCCGGCTCGACGGCGAGAATACGAATCCGCCCCACCGACGGGACAAACTCCCAGGGCTGAAGGAGACGGCTTGCCGCGGAACTCCAATTGGGTAGCAGCATGCCCATCACAAGGCTAATCAAGATGAGGGTGATCAGAACCCCGCTCCATTCCAGAAAGTCGCGAGACGTTTGCATGCAGTACCGAAAGCGTTCCCATCGCGTGTGGCGAAAGGGAGTCTCTTCCATTCGAATACCGCTCACCCGCGTGACCGCCTGACTCACGGCAGCCAGGCAAAACGCCGGGTTATCCTGCCGCGTGTCCTCCGCCAGTTGCAGGATGTTGATGAGACTGCTTTCTAGCTCCGGAAATTGCAGCTCGACTCGGCGCGCGGTCGCTTCGAGCGAGCGATAAGCCCGGGAGACACGCCGGACGGCCCAAGCACACACTGCGAGACTGGCAATGCCCCACACCAGAAACGCCCCGAGCAGCACCGATTGAGGAAATCGGAAGACCGCATCCGCGAGCATGAATAGCAGGAAAAGCCCCAAGGATAGGGACGCTGCTGCTGCGAGGCTGCTGAGCAGCGTGAAAATCCACCACTGCTGCCGCAATGAATCCAGCCGATGTACAACGCTCTCGGCGGCGGGCGACATGGCACTCCCCTTCTGTTCCGGAAAAGGGTGAACTTTGGGCTGCGTACTCTCACCACATAGTTATTTTCTCCCATTCCGGTAGGGCAAGTCAACTGATTTTACCCGGACTTATTTTACCCGGAGCTATTCTGCCTGGACTTATTTTGTCCAGACCTATTTTGTCCAGACGTATTATACAGCGGCGGATTGTCTGCCTGGCCCAACACCGTGTGGTGATGTGGCATATCGCCTCGCAAGCTATGCTGGACACATCGTGCCAACAAGCGGGCTTTGCGCTGTAGGGCTGTGCTACGGTGTGACGAATCCCGGTTGTCTCCGAGGATGTGCGGATTCACTCGGGGAGGTTCTAGCCGCAGGGTTACTCCTACGTCCCAACGAATGCACTGCGACCTGAGGGCGTGATAGCGATTCGTCTCGATGGGTGGTCCGCAAGGGCGGTTTTCCGTGGCCAGACGGAAAGGTTACCCAGTCTCGATGCCCCTCTTCCGCTGCCTTGCCGTGACGCCCCTGTCCCGCGAATGCAAGCTTGGAGTCCGCGAAAATGCCCTCAGCCATTGGGGAGTGGATGCGGGAAACTGCCTGGCCCCCTGCATGGCAAACCTGATGCTTATGGCGCAAAATGCCAGTATTTTGCAGCGCCGCAGGCCAGAGCGTTGTTAACACCTCCGCTGGGTAGATCTTCATTGGGCAGATCGAGCGACATCGCGCTTTTTTACCAAAAGCTGCGGATCTTGCTAGCTCGTGGTGGTCGCGCGGCGGGTTAGGGGTGGGGTACATGACTTTCGGCGAGACATCTCCCATATCTTTTGCGATGCGGCTCTCGCTCGTCCGCGTCTTTTTTCGGGTCACGTTCTTGGGATCGGGGGTTGTATCTCGAAACTGGGGGCCAACCATCCGGGGCGGATTCGGTACTGCCCTCCGCGAATTGGTTTGCGCATATCCGAACCGGCCATGCCGCGAGTGCCCACTCAATGCCTCCTGCCCCTACGGATATATATTCGAGACACCTATTTCAGCATCGTCCGCCGTGATGCGGCGTTATTCCGAGGCTCCCCACCCATTCATATTTGATCCGGATCCCGACTGCCCGGTGCGTGTTCACGCGGGAAGCACGGCTACGCATGGGCTGGTCGTTGTGGGAGAGGCTGTACGGCACCTGCCGTATCTGCTTGTCGCCTTGCGCGAGCTTGGCAAAGGAGGCTTGGGTGGCGATCGTGTCCCGTACCGCATGGATCGTGTCTTTACCGAAGACGGAACCGACGTGCTGGAATATCCCCGCCAGTCCTTTTTTACGGCTGTGCGGCCAACGCTACTGGAGGTGATGCCCGGTCGGTCGCGATGGGGGCGTTTCCGCGTGGATCTGGCGACGCCCACCCGGCTCATGATCGATGGACGGCTCTCCCGGAGGCCCTCGTTTTTCGATGTTATAGAGGCGTTGGCTAGACGCGTATTCCTATTAAGCTGCTTTCATTGCCAGGGATCGAGCGAACCGCAGTGGGATCCCTTTCTAGATGTGGCCCGCTGCGTGAAATGCCTCCACTCCGATTTGCGGTGGATGGATGCGGAACGCTTCAGCACGAGACAAAAGCGGCGGGTTCCCCTCGGCGGGGTCGTCGGCAGCATGACGTGTGAGGGGGACTTCGGATTGCTGGAAAACTTGCTGCGGGCGGGCGAATACGTGCACGTTGGAAAGAACGCCACCTTCGGCCTAGGCAAGCTGCGCGTCTTTACAGGAGGGCCGTCGTGAACGTCGCGGCCGTGTTCTGTGAGATCAAGCGTAGCGGAGTATCTCCGGTAATGGCGGCCCACATGCGGACGGTCAAGCGGCGTGCGGTGAGCGAAAGAAGGGCGACCTACGATTGCGGCTCCGAATCCTTCCAGATGCGCGCCACGTCGGACATTATTGCCTCCGAAATAGGGGGCTTCCTCGCGGCGGCGGGGGTGAGTTTGGTCGCATCCTGGCGAAGCACGAGCAATTTTCGTTCGCGTATCCGGATGGCTGGCAGTCGCCCGTCATCGATCGGCGAGGTATTGATCGGTTTGCCGCACGGAGTGATTCATCAGCCTCGCTGCCTTGGGGGCGGTCACGTACGGGCGAATATTCACAATCAGATACCGCAAAAAGTCGCGAGGACGCGCAAATTCGCAATAAAAAAACAGCGTGCCGACTGCCAGACACGCTGCCCGATAACCAATACCCCCTAGGGGAGTCGAACCCCTGTTTACGGACTGAGAATCCGACGTCCTGGGCCACTAGACGAAGGGGGCCTGAGGAAAATCCCACTACCAAAGCAATTGAATTCGTATACCGCGCTGATGTGCTATATTTTTGCGGGTGCCGGGCGGTGCGTCAATCCACCCCATCGCGAAGGGCGGTAGCGAAAACCGTTTGATCGAGAATGGGCGGTCGCTCGGTACCACAGCGCTAAAGTCCGTGTGCCTGCACGATTCGCCCAGCATACGTTGCAATGCGTTATTTCCCATCGCCACGAAATGTTGTGTGGTGCCCCATCGCCATTGCACCCCACGATGTTGCATCGAGAAGTCGCTGTCAACGCTCTATGTGCCTCAATGGGTGTGTGCGATGAGCGCGATGAGCGTAGCCCACCGCGAAATGCCGAGTCACGCAAGCAACTCAGCAGTGTAGCGCCAGGATCCGCGTTGCTCCCGGTCTGTTCGATCTGGGTGGCAATCGTTAAAATTCAAGGAAAGGGTACGTGGCTGGCTTTCTCCGGCTTTCTGCTGAGGGCATGGCCGGCTGGCTGCATGACCGGCGTGGTCGGCTGCGGGGCTGGTGGCAAAAGCGATTTTACACGCCGCGTTGGCGTCGGCTCAGGCTTGCGAGATCGGTTGCCGCGGCTTGCCGAGTGGGGCCTGCGGTTTGTGCTACCTTTGTGCGGTTTGCGACTTTTGAGGGAGGGGTTGATTTTGAGGTGTAGCTCGTAACGGGACTTTTACAAGCAGCTCGCTTACACCCTGAGAGATGGCGAAAAATTGGAGTGTTGGGCAATTTAGAAAAACAAGGAAATCCGTTTTCGCGGGGAACAGCCTTAGCCTCACCATGGCCCGAGGGAAGGCGGGAACTTGCGAACCAACTTGCAAAAGTCTTGTCCTAACAGATGATGTTTAGGGGGTGACCTCACCTTCGATCGAGGAGAGAGAGAATGATTGTTACCACTACGGAATTGTTTCGTCACGCATACGGGAAGTATGCGATTGGTGCCTACAACATCAATAATCTCGAACAGACGGTGGGGTTGTTTCGCGGAAACCTAGGAAAAATCAAGAAGAACGAAGACTCGGTCGATTGGCAGACCGCCGCGCCGTTCATCCTGCAAATATCGCGGGGTGCTCGTGGGTACACCGACAAACGGTTTCTGGAGGCCATGATCCGCGCGGCCGACGAGATCTTTCCGAAATCTGTACTTGCCGTCCATTTGGACCACGGCACGGAAGAGACCTGCTACGATGCGATCGAGAGCGGATTTTATAGCTCCGTGATGATCGATGCCTCGCATGAGCCATTCGAAAAGAATGTGGAGATCACCAAACGGGTGGTCGATCGAGCGCACGCCAAAGGGGTAGTCGTCGAGGCGGAGTTAGGCCAATTAGGTGGCGTGGAAGAAGACGTGACGGGCAGCGTTTGCCTCACGGATCCGGGCCAGGCCGCGGAGTTCGTTAGGCTTACCGGCTGTGATTCCTTGGCCGTGGCCATAGGCACGTCTCACGGGGCGTACAAGTTTCCCGGCCGGCAGGCCTTGCGATTGGATGTTTTGAAGACGATTCAAGCCGCGCTGCCCAAAAGGTTCCCCTTGGTCATGCACGGTTCCAGCAGCGTGCCCAAGGAATGGGTAGACCGCATCAATGCGGCCGGTGGGAAGCTGGGCAGCACCAGCGGCGTGAATGAAGAGGAGTACATTGAGGCGGCCAAGCACGGGGTGTGCAAGATTAATATCGATACCGATGGACGCCTGGTTTGGTGCGCCATCTACCGGGAGTCGTTTATCAATCACCCCGAGGACTTCGATCCCCGGACTCCTGGCAAGGCGTTCATGCCCGCCTATGCGGAATACATCATTCACAAGAACAAAATGCTTGGCTCTGCTGGCCAACTGAAAAGTGTTCTGCAGATTCTCCAAAAACCAGTGAGGGCGTGAAAAACGCGGCGCGGCAAGGCCTCAGGTGCTCTTGCAGCGTTTTCTCCCTGGAAGCCGTGCTGGCTCCCTAGGCGTTTCACCACTGGTGAACGAACATTGCCCGACCGGTTGGGTCGGGCTTTTTTGTTGTCTGAATTCGTCTTGTGCACGCGGTGGCTCCCAAGATCGCACTGTTCCCCGGCAGGTCAGCTCACTTTTCTGGTAACCGCTCACGGGACATTCGAGGTGTGACGCAGTGTCGAACACAACATTTTTGTGGTGGTCCCCTTGAACGGTCGGCGGTTACGAGCAGGGCGTTTTTCCGTCACCGTGAAAGCACCGGGCTTGCCGCATTGTTCCCCCGGTGCATGGTTGATTCTTCTGCGACTTGTCTGATTCTTCTGGGGCTTGTCATTGCCAGCAACCCCATCACGGTGGTTTGACGCATGTTGCTTGGCTGCAACATCCGCTGCCTTGTGGCTCAACCATGTTTATTTGTGAAAACGCCGGGATTACCGCCGGAGCTTCCTGACCATCGCACTCATCCAACCTGGGGTGACGCCATAAGTCTTTATAAATGCGTTAGTTGTGGATGTGTATCTTTTTTGCGGGGCCGGACTATGGATTTTGGCACACCGCGTGCACGATGTGCTGACCGTTGGGTTCTCCCCGGATGGGAAACCTGCAACCACGTGGTTGTGCCGCCGGCTCGCGGTGGGCCGGGGCTTATCCGTTTCTCTTGTCCTCAGGGTAAAGGAGCGACAGAGTGAAGAGTTTCATGTCTCGCGTGTGGCGGGAGGATGAAGGCGTGCTGACCTTCGAGTGGATCCTCCTTATCACGGTCCTCGTGATTGGTGTCGTTGGCGGTCTGAGCGCCGTTCGCGATGCGGTGATCACGGAGTTGGGTGACGTCGTCGAAGCGATGATCTCGCTCGACCAGTCCTACTTCATCGCGCATCCTTGGGATGTCCAGACTCCTGATTGCGTGGTGGACGGCGCCTCCGACTCCTCGTACACCGATTCCGCCGGTATCGATCAAGGTCGTCTGGCGACCGGCGACATCGATCAGGATCAGGGCGCGATCGCTGCTTGCGGCGACGACGTCGAGGATCCTAGCCTCTGATGCTGTGTGCTGACGGTCCAGTCGACCTCCGCGTCACTTAGACCGTCCCCGGATGGCGGCTCCGCGACGGAATACCGACCGCTCGCGGAGCCGACTTGTCCGGTAAGAGGGAAGGGGTAGGGAGTATTACGGGCAGGATTGGCAATACCGGTTCGCATACCGCAATCATTGGCAGGTTCGACTCTTCGAGCGATTTCATTCTCATTCCCAGTACCTTTTTTGCTGAACCGGCCCGCAATCCCATTTGACAAGGCTTTTCCCGCGTCCCGCATACCTGCGGTCGCACGACAGATAGTGAACAAAGGAACAGAAAGGCACGACATGAAATCCACAAGCTCCGCGATCCTTCGCTGCCTTCGAAAGGATGAAGGCGTACTGACCTTCGAGTGGATTCTGCTGTTGACGCTCTTGATCATCGGTATCGTTGGCGGCCTGTCCGCGGTGCGCGACGCCGTGATCTCGGAGTTGGGCGATGTTACGGCGGCGGCGGTGCGGGTCGATCAATCCTACACCGTCAACGTGGACGGGACCGGCCTGGGCAACGCCTTCAGCTACGTCGATACGCTACCCACCTGCGCTGGCGAGCAGAATCGGCCTAGCTCGGGGACACCCGATCAAGGACCGGTCGGCCCGTGCACTCCGTGAGAGCACTCCGTGACAGCACTTCATGAGAGGCAAACCCTTTTCGAGAGGCGGGTAGCGCGGACTTTATCCGGCTTCGCTTCGAGACGAAAACCAACAGCACAGGAGCGGAAGGACACTATGAAAAAGGCATTGTCCGCATTGTGGCTGCGATTGCGGAAGGAAGACGACGGCCTGTTGACGCTAGAGTGGATCCTCCTTGCCAGCTTGATCGTGATCGGCCTGGTCGGGGCTTATACGGCTGTCCGCGATGGCTTTGTTGATGAGCTGGGGGACATTGCGGAGGCCACCATTCGCATCGATCAGAGTTTCGAGACGTCCCCTCCGCCCTGCCTTCCTTGTGCAGGGAGTTATGGGAGTTGGCATGACGACGATCCCTCGCCGTCGGTTACTCGCGGTCGAAACTTGCCGTGAAGCGGGGATGGAACGTCGCGGAGTTGGGCTATTCCTGACGGGCAACAACCGAACGAGGTAGTGGTGAGGATCGAGATGATGGGT
The DNA here is from genome assembly GCA_020721965.1 of Blastopirellula marina. Taxonomy (GTDB): domain Bacteria; phylum Planctomycetota; class Planctomycetia; order Pirellulales; family Thermoguttaceae; genus Thermogutta. The sequence goes on from DYLS01000001.1 coordinate 44,067, forward strand.
TTTGTCGTGCTCGCGGTTGCCGTCCTCTTGGTGAGTGGTGCGGCTGCTGTGATGGACTGGAGGACGCGGCGGATTCCCAACGCAATCACCGTCCCAGCCGCCGTGACAGGCCTGCTTTACCACGCCTTGTTTCCAGGCGGGATGGGCATTCTCTTTGCGTTGGGTGGCTTTGCCGTGGGCTTTCTGCTGCTGCTTTTGCCGTATCTGCTGGGCGGCGGCGGGATGGGTGACGTGAAGCTGCTCGGTGCCCTGGGGAGTTGGCTGGGACCGTATTGGATCTTGGTCGCCCTGGCCGCTGGTACCGTGTGTGCCGCAGTTCTGGCGATTTTGATGCTGCTATTGGGTAAAAGCGTGGCTTGGCAGCCCAAGCCGGTGGTCCATTTGTCCTCGCGACGCACTCGGGCAACCGGCTCCAAGAAAGCCTTGCCATTTGCGATCCCGTTGGCTGTCGGCACCTGGGTCATGATGGGGCTGTTTATGATCCGCGGTGGGTTTTGAAGTGGAGTTAGTTGGCAAAAGTTTGAAGTCGCGTTGCCAGGCAAAGGTT
>DYLS01000001.1:44713-57641 GCA_020721965.1 Blastopirellula marina
CAGGCAAAGGTTGGCAAAGCGGGGAACGCGGTATGCGATTTGCACCTCACCCAGGAGGCAGCGGGTTGAATCCGGCGAGGAAGCCAGCAGGTGTAATGAGCTTCGCCAATCCGCGTCCCAAGTCAGGCCCCTGCTGCATGGGCTGAAGCTGATGCTTTTTGAGTTTGTATCGAGTCCAGTTCGTTGATTTTGGTCAACAAGGTGAAGAGGTCCGTCGATGAAACGAATCACTCCGGCAAGTGTCACCTTCGTGGTGTTCACGGTGATGATCGGGTTGGGAGCCGCTTATGCGGTGCGTTACTTGAACCGTGGTCCGGAAAAAGCTCAGCCGATCGTTCCCCACGCGAAAAAGGCCACGGTGGTGGTGGCCAAGATCAATCTGCCTCCGTATGCAAGGCTGATTGAAGACTACATTGATACCGTGGAGCTTCCTGCCGACAAGGTTCCCGAGGGTGCTTTGCGAATTAAGTCGCGGGCGTTGTACCGCGTGACTCGCAGCACCGTGTTGGCGGGGAAGCCGATTCTCGAAGCCGACCTGTATGGGGTAGGGGAATTGCCGCAATTGTCGGATCGCCTGCCAGCCGGTCAGAGGGCCGTGACGTTTGCCGTCGACGCAAAAGCCGCCCTCAACGGCATGATTCAACCGGAGAGCCTGGTCGATATCACGATGACCGTCAAGAACGATCATCCGTCGATCGGCGGCTTGGCCACCCTCACCTTGTTGCGGAGAGTTCGCGTCCTGGCTACGAGTCGCAACCGGTTTCCGGCCGTTGAGGACCGGCCTGGAGACTTGCAGAACATCACCGTCGCGGTCTCCTCCGAGGATGCGAACAAGCTGATCTTGGCCCAGCAGTACGGCACGTTGAGCGTCGTGCTGTGTGGCAAGAGTGACGAGGGAAACACGGATTCGACACCCGTGATACCGGCCTCCAATCCGACCGTGACGGACGCCCTTGCCCCGCTGCCGGACCCCATGATGTCGGACGCAGGAAGCCCGGATCTGGTGAACATCAATAGCCTGTTGGGCCTGAAGCCGGTCGAGGTGCATGTAGAACCGAAGCCGGCGCCGAAGACGGCCCAAATCTGGCGGGGTAACAGCGTCGAAGAGGTGACCTTTGCCGCGTGGCAAGTGGAAGAAGCGGAAAATGCGACCTTGGTGGCCGAGGGGAAGAGTCCCGCTCCGCTTCACGTGACGCCCAGTGGCACGGCCAAGCCGACTCCCGCCAGCGGGGCGGAGGATTCCGAGGCGGACTGCCCCGCTTGTGAAAAGAAGCGGTTGAAGGAGGCGGCTCAGGCTGCTCAGGCGGCCGCGGACCGCGAGGTTTCCGAACGGCATCAAGAGAACAACGCCGTGTTGCCAAAAGGAATCGGACACGCTGGTTGAAATCCGGAGCCGCCAGGCGACGCTCGCAAAACCGCTTATTTCGAAGGCCTTTTGAGGCTGCATGAGATCATCTCGAAGAAACGTCAAGAGATTTCAATGTAAGTGGCATGAGACTTGCACCCTTTGACGATGAGGGGAAACGCCAGGTGTGGAGGTAAGCTTCGACTGTCGGCGACCAACCCTCATAGTCAGTGTCTTGATGGGCAAGAGCAGCTATGAATTTTCTGCGAAGAAATCGCGAAGAGAAATGCAACGGGAGTTCTCAACCCACGACGCTTGCGGTGGGTTCTTCCGATGGCCGCGAGAAGGACTTTCAGCGTCTCAAGACCCGCATCCATCGTGAGGTCTTGGAATCGCTCGATCTTTCGCGTCTGGCGAAGTTGGAAGAGGCGGAACTGCGTCGGCATGTGCGGAACCTCACCGAGAGCTTCCTGCGATCTCGTCCCGACGTGGTGGACGCCGTCGATGAAGATCGCCTCTTGGAAGAACTCATCGCCGAGTCGTTCGGTCTAGGCCCGCTCGAACCGTACATGCAGGACCCGGATGTCACGGACATCCTCGTCAACGGCCCGCATGAGGTGTATGTGGAGCGGCTGGGTCGCTTGCAGGCTACCAATACGGTCTTCGCGGATGAGGACCATTTGCTGCAAATCATCCAGCGGGTCGTATCCCGGGTGGGACGGCGCATTGATGAGCAGAATCCCATGGTGGACGCGCGGTTGCCCGACGGCTCTCGCGTCAACGCCGTGATCCCCCCCTTGGCCTTGAATGGACCGGTTCTGTCCATCCGGCGATTCGGTCACGAAAGGCTGCGAGCGAACGACTTGCTCCGCACCCATTCCATCTCGCAACCGATGCTCGAGTTCTTGCAGGCCGCGGTGGAAGGGCGCATCAACATTGTGATCAGCGGCGGAGCGGGTTCCGGAAAGACCACGCTATTGAACATCCTCTCGGCCTTCATCCCTGCTTACGAACGCTTGGTGACGATCGAGGACTCGGCCGAGTTGCGTTTGCAGCGCAAGCACGTGGTCAGCATGGAGACGCGTATCGCGAACGCCGAGGGCCGCGGAGAGATCACACCTCGCGACCTGGTGCGTAACGCACTGCGAATGCGGCCGGACCGCATCATCCTGGGTGAAGTCCGCGGGGCCGAAGCCTTGGACATGCTCCAGGCCATGAATACCGGCCACGAGGGATCCCTGACCACCGTTCACGCCAACGACACACGCGACGCGCTGTCGCGTTTGGAGGTGATGGTCAGCATGGCGGGATTCGACCTGCCGGTTTCCGTCGTCCGCCGGTACATCGGTTCGGCGATAACCATCGTCGTCCACCTGGCGCGGCTGAAGGGTGGCGTCCGCCGCGTGATGCGGATTTCGGAGATCACCGGGTTTTCCGACGGTGACTACCAGCTCCAGGAGCTTTTCGGCTTCCGGCAAGAAGGCGTGGACGAACAAGGCTCCGCCAAGGGCCAGTTCTATTGCACCGGCAACGTCCCCAAACTTGCGGCTCGGCTCGAAGAACAGGGCATTGTCCTCGCAGGCAGCCTTTTCCAGAAGGGGCTGACTTGCATCGAGGACAATCGCGCCGAAAAGTGATTGGAGGTCTTTGAATGACACTGGATATCATTAGCACGGTCCTGGCTTTTTCTGCCGTCACCACGCTGCTTTTGCTGATCAGCCTGACTGTCCGCGACCTGTTATCGGGAAGGCGGCCAGCCACCGACGAAGATCAGGCGGACCTGGTATATATACCGCCGGAGCGTGCGGGCAGGACCGCCTTGGACCGCTGGTTCTACGAACTGCTCGAGCAGTCCGGAAGCCCTCTCGATCGCAGCACGGCTGCCTTGATTCCAGCCGCAGGCGCCATCCTGGGCGCTGCCATTCCGGTCGTCCTTTTGGACAATCTCCTGTTGGGGCTGGGAGGAACGCTCTTGGGGGCTTTGATTCCGGTCGCATGGTGGAAACTGCGTGCGGTGCGGCGTCAAATGGCGATGCGGAAGCACCTCCCAGAGGCCCTCGAATTCATGGCCGATGCGGTGCGCGCCGGTTTATCCCTGGAAAAAGGCATGGAGCTGGTAGGCAAGGAAGCCCGGCCGCCGATCCGTGACGAGTTTCGCATGTGTGCCTCACAACTAGCGATGGGCTACCCTCCGTACACGGTCCTGCAACGGGCATCGCGACGGATTCCCATCCCCGAATTCCGAATTTTCGCGACGGCAGTGCTCGTGCACCGTAAGAGCGGCGGTGATTTGGCCTTGCTGGCGCAAAGGCTGGCACAAGCCGCGCGTGATCGCGCCGAATTCCGCGGTCACATGAAAGCGGTGACGGCGGGAAGCAGGTTGTCGGTGGTTGGCCTCACTATCGGCACCCTCATCGCCTGTGGCGTGCTGGCATACACCCGGCCCGAATACCTCCAACGGTTCCTGGCCGATCCGTCCGGTCCGTCGCTTCTGGGGGCCGCCGCGGTGCTCGAAGTTTTTGGATTGCTTTGGGTCTGGCGCATCTTGCAAGTGAAATACTGATGGCAGGCATCGCGTCTGTTATCGGCGAAGTGAGCTGTACAACAGTCTTAGCGTGGCTCTTCAATCCGGCGATTTTCGATGCGTGGTGGTGAGAGCTACCGATAAACACGACTCTTAGACACGCCACACAACCTTTTCGGAGGTGAGCGATCTGATGCTCAGCGAGTTAATCTCTCTTCTCAACCCGGTGGGGCTTCAAGCAGTCGCGACGTTGTGGACCCAATGGGGCATTTCCGTCGCGGCCTTTATTACCGTTGTTTGCTCGTTGGCTTTGCTGCGGCGTGCCTGGCAATCGCGAGCCCAGGCGGCGGAAGAAAATCCGTCCGAAGCCATGCCAGTCCTTGAAGATCCCGAAAGTGCCGATGAGGGTGCATTCGGAGCTCTGACTCCTGCCTTGGCCGCCCAACTTCCGGAGTCGGCGAAAGAGTCTCGCGATTTCCGTAGTTTGTTGCGGCAGGCCGGCATCTATCACCCCGCCGCCCGAAACACGATTTACGCCCTGCGGTTTTTGTTCCTGGTGACCCCCCTGATCATTGCCGGGATTTGCGTCAATCTCGCCGACCCAGAGTGGACCTGGCCGATTCTGGGAGTAGGTTTGCTGACGGCGGCCGTCCTTTCGATCTTGCCACGTATGTATGTGCTGCTGCGAAGGAAGAGCCGCGTGCACCAGATTCGCTCCGGTTTGGCGGACACCGTCGATATGTTGAGCATGTGCATCAGTGGCGGTCTAAATCTTGGAGAGAGCCTAGAGCACGTCGCCGATCAGAATAAGGCCTATCCCGCTTTGGCCGAGGAACTCCGCATCCTGAAGCGTCAGATGGAGGTCGGCAGCCTCAATTTGGCCCTTGCAGATCTCAACCAGCGGGTCGAGATCCCCGAGATTCGTCAGCTCAGCGCCCTGCTCAGCCGCGGTTCCCGTCTGGGAACTCGCTTGGCCGGGACGCTCAACGAACAGGCGGACCAGCTTCGCAAGTCGCTGCGGCTGGCGGCTACGACACGGGCGAATAAGACTCCCGTCAAACTCGTTTTTCCCATCCTGTTCTGCTTGGCCCCCGCGGCGCTCATTGTTTTGACGGCCCCGGCCCTGCTCGAATTGCGAAACTTCTTCGTCCCCACGGCCCCGCAGCCCGCTACGGCACGCGGCATCACCTTCGGTACGAACGACATTATCAGGACGTTGAACGACTTGGATCAGCGGGTCGAAGTAGGTCTTCCCACCCCACGCGCGACCCCAGAGTTGCCGTACTGAGCACGATGGCAAAAAACGCTGAACCGTGAGAGAAGTATTGAAACGCCGCCCCGAGGTTCTAAACCCAAGGCGGCGCTCTTTTTTTGGGCATCCGCTTTTTGCATCCGTCTTGGGTCGCCTGCCTATTCCGCGGCGAACAATTCCTTGACGAAGCGACAGTTCTCCTTGTAACAGTCGACAACGTCCCGGCCTTTTTCGGTCGCCCCTTCGATGATCAGCCAGCCCTGGTAGCCGATCTCGCCAAGGACGTCGCGGATTTTGGGAAAATCGATGGGACCTTGACCGAGCAGGTGGCCTAGCTCTTTGAGGTGGATTTGGCAAATCCGTTCCCGGCCGAGTCTTCTCATCTCGGCAAAGATGTCATAGCCCGAGTAGTGCATGTTGGCCACGTCGTAATAGACCTGCACGGCAGGCGACCCGACACCATCCAAGATGCGGAGGTGATCGTCCACGTTCAAGTAGCTCTCGATGCCGAGGATGACTCCGGCCTGTTCTGCCTTGGGGGCGAGCCGTTTCAAGCGGCGGATCACCTCCTCTTGCAGGTCGGGCTTGCCGCGGATATCACCCTTCGCGAAGAAGGCTACCAGGACGATCTTTTGGCCCATGGCAGCCATGACGTCGATGCACTGGGAGAGCCAGTCGACCGCTACGTCCTCGACGGCGAAGGGGACATCGTTGAAGATACCCATCGCCAATGAGGCGATTTCCACGCCCGTGTCGGACGAGGCCCTGCGATAGTCTTGCCGTACCTTTTCGTCTCGCAGATCAAAATCGTCGCCAGGACGTCCGAAGCTGACTTGGATGCCGTCCAGCCCGATCTCACGAGCCACCGAAAAGGCATCGATATGTTGCCATTTACCGATCGACCAATCGCAGGCACCGACCTTGTATTTGCGTTCCGCGCCTTGAATCAGCGATTCCACGCTCGGCAAGGAAAGGAATCCCAAACCGGCCGCCATAAACTCACGTCTTTCAAATTGCATTGCGCAGTCTCCAGAAAGGAATTCAGGTGATATTCGTCTTCTCGCCTAGCCACTAATGTAGCGTGTTGCGGGATGAAATGAATCCCTTGAGCGAGGCAGGTCGCGGTTTTTCGTTCGTGGTTTCCGATTTCTTTCGGCGCTCGGCGTGTTATAATACTCGCGCTTTGCTTAGGGACGCAAATCACGGAACGTGACGTCCAAACGTTGTCTTCGCTGGGAGGGCCTGCTGTGAATCTTAAGAATCGACGTGCTTTTTTGGGTGTGGCGGCTGGGACGGGGATCGGCGCCGTGCTGGCGTCTGCGCCGTTGGGGGCTGCGGAGTCTGCTGGAAAGATCAAGATTGTGGCCGTAGCTTGCAGTCCCAGAAAGGGCAAAACCACCACTCAAGGTCTTCGGTTTGTGCTCGATGCCGCCGCCAAGGTCGCCCCCGATCGCATCGAGACGGTTTTGATCGAGTTGGCGGGCATGAGCATTCCGTTGGAACCGGCTTTTGGCCAACCCGTTCCAGAGGGAATTCGGGACGATTTTGTGGCCGTAGCGGAGCAGCTCGTGGATCCCGCGCTGGGGGCGTTGATCGTCGGGTCACCCGTTCATTACGCCAATATGAGTACCTTGTGCAAAATTTTCATTGATCGCCTGGGCATGTTCCGCAAGGGTTTCCGGCTTTCCGGCAAAGTGGCGGGGGCCTTGGCGGTGGGCGGTGCTCGAAATGGTGGACAAGAGCTGGTCCTGCGATGCATCCACGACGCCTTGGTGTGCCAGGAAATGCTGATCGTGGGTGACGGCCAACCGACTGGTCATTTCGGCGCAACCTTGTGGAATGCCGGCGACGACGACATCTCCACCGACGAATTCGGGGTGAAAACTGCCGTCAATTTGGGACGGCACGCTGCCGAGACGGCCCTTCGCTTGACGAAGTGAACGCGTCCCTGTCCGCCGCCCGTCCGGGGAAGCTCGCGGGAAACCTGGCGGGAATGATGCCACCCCGGTAGTTTGCGGGATTTTGGCGGCAGCCGAGCGGCAGTGGAGAAGGCTAGCACTACAGTATAGGCTTGTACAGTATAGGATTGTTTGCCTGTCGCAACACCCCGGGGTGATGGGGCATCATATTGCCTCACAATGTATGCTGGACTCAGTGTATGCTGGACTCAGTACGCAAGGCTCATCATCCCATCAGGTGAGCCTTGCACTGTAGTATTAACTGATGTCAGGATTCCTGGTCGGGTAGGTTGACCTGTCGCCGGATCGCTGCGCCAGGATGGGTGACCCACGCCCATTGATCAAGGTATTGCTGCGGGAGTAATATCAAGGAGACGTTCAGGGGGCAGTTGCGCGATATGCTGGGTCTCGCGGGCCGATATTCACGGTAAGTTCGCGGCAAGTCCTTCGGACAGGCTGAGGATGATCGATTTCGTCAGCGATTATCGAATGGATCCCACAACGTGGCTCTATGTGGCCTCGTTGATGACCATCGGTATCTATTTCCGGTTCCACCGGTTCTTCAGCATCCGCAACTTCGATTTGATTGGCTTGATCTGCTTTGCTCCAGGGCTGCTATTGATCTTGCACGGACTGGAATCGCAAGGCTTCGTTTGGCTGGTCGCGGTAGCGGTATTGTTTCTTCCAAGGCTGCTCATCGACCCAGCATTCTCACGACGGCCGCTCACGGAGCCGAATCTGGCACCCGGCGGCATGGCGTTCATGGCCACGGCTCTGATGTTCTTTTTGACCGCGAACGTCCTTACTGATCGGGCAGTCGACGTCAGCGGACCTTCGTTGGCCTCGCATTCCGGGGAAGTCGCCGCGATCTGGCGAGTGCCCGAATTCCGGGGACCGGGTTTCATGCCTTTTTATCGCGCTATTTCATTGACGGCCGATTCATTGACGGCCGACCGGGAAGCCGGCTCTCCCTCACCGGTGAATGATGAAGCCGCCGGAAAGGTCCGGGCACCTTCTTTGATCCTGCGTGCCGGAATCAAGGCGGTGGCCCTCGTCTGTCAATTCGCTATTGTGATAGGGATGCTGCTGTTTGGGCTGCGCCACTTCGATAACCTTCAGACGGGGCTGGCCGCGGCGTCGCTTTATCTTCTGCTCCCCTATACCAGCCTGATGACGGCCCGGTTGGATCACCTGGTTCCTGCCGCTTTTGTGGTGTGGGCGCTGGCCTCGTATCGCCGACCTGTTATCGCGGGGTTGTTTCTTGGGGCGGCTGCGGAGATCGCGTTTTATCCCCTCTTTCTTGTACCTCTTTGGATCGGGTTCTACTGGCGCCGCGGCGCCATCCGATTTGGCATTGGCGTAGTGATGACGCTGGTGATTCTGGCAATCATCTTGGTTTGTCTTGCGGCTGACGTTACCCAGTTCCGCCTGGATTTAGCGGCGATGTTCGGCAAAGGGTTATTTCGATCGGAGGGCGCGGATGGTTTTTGGGAGGTCTACCCCGTGGCACTTCGCATCCCGCTGATTGCGGCGCTGGGAGTTTTGGCGGGAAGCCTTGCCCTCTGGCCGTCGGAAAAGAACCTGGGCAATCTACTCAGCGGCACGGCAGCCTTGCTCCTGTTTTCGCAACTCTGTTCGATTCACCAGGCGGGGCTTTACATGGCGTGGTACGCCCCGCCGCTGATTTTGATGATTTTCCGTCCCTCACTCGAAGATCGCACGGCGCTGCGGGCTGTACCACCACGGCCCTTCGCGGCCTTGCCACGATTGCGAGAACCGTGATATGCGGCCCTGTGCTGGAGTTGCCTCGTCGCACGTCTTCTTGGGTTCTTTCGCGGGGCAACAGCTCAGCCGTCGAGAATTAGTACTACAGCGCAGGGTTGATTGGTTGGTTCAATATCTTGTGGTGGCAGGACGTAACGCCTCGCATCCTAGACGGGGGGCATCATGCAATCAGGCGGACTTTGCGCTGTAGCATTAGGAGGTCCATCATGAGCCAATTGAATTCCCAACTAATTCCAGAGGTGAAAGAGTTTCTGGCCGGTTCCCCACTGAAGGCCGTGATTGGTGGAGAGGATCACACCTCTGCGAACGGCGGCACATGCGCCACTCGCGATCCGGGCACGGGGGAAGTGCTTGCAGAGGTTTCCTTCATGCAGCCCGAGGATGTCGATGCGGCGATCCAGGCCGCGCAGGCCGCCTTCGATCGATCAGGATGGTCTGACTTGTCTCCGCAAGCCCGCGGCGTCCTTTTGCATCGTTTTATCGACGAGGTCGAAAAACGCCGGAATATCTTCGCCCAAATCGAGGCCCTCGATTGTGGCAAGCTGTTGCGTCAGGCAGATTCTGACGTGCAGAACTTCATCGACACCATGCGCTATTACACCGAGATGGCGATGCACGTGGAACGACGGGCGCCGTTGGCAGTCCCCCATTATGACGCCTACACCTATCGTGCCCCGGTGGGACCGTGCGCCTTCATCTTCCCTTGGAATTTTCCGCTCCTGTTGGATGGTTGGGGCATCGCACCCGCCCTGGCCGCCGGAAATACGGTAGTTATCAAGCCGGCGGAAGATACGCCGCTGTCCACGATCTACTTGGGGCGTGTGGCTAGGGAAGCGGGGTTGCCGCCGGGGGTCATCAACGTCTTACCTGGTGATGGAGAGGTTACCGGGGCTGCACTGGCCAAACACCCCGGCATTCGGCGTATGTCGTTTACCGGTTCGCCAGAGGTTGGCCGGCGGGTCGCAGAAGCCTGTGGGCGAAACCTCGTGCCCGTCAAGCTGGAGCTGGGCGGCAAAGGTGGGGCGGTCGTGTTCGACGATGTGGACGTGGAGGCCACGGCCACACAACTTGTTCAGGCGGTCACGTTCCACAGCGGTCAGGTTTGCTGTACCGCCACACGCTGGATTGTGCAAAAGACCATTTATGACCGATTCGTAGAGGCCACGGTGAAATGCCTTCAAAGCCTGCGGATCGGGCACGAGTTGCAACGCGGCGTTCAAATGGGACCTGTCATCAGTGAAAAGCAACGCCAGCGGATCCTCTCGTATCTCAGCCGCGGCCAGGAGCAAGGCGCCAAGCTCCTCTATCAGGGTGAAACCCCGCCTGCGGAAAAAGCACGGGAGGGCACCTACGTTGCACCGGCGTTATTGGCAGGACTCTTGGAGAATGTGGCGGCGCGAGAGGAGATCTTCGGGCCGGTGGCCTATCTCACACCATTCGAGGACGAGGAGGATGCCATTCGAAAAGTGAACGCCACGGATTATGGCCTGGCCAACAGCGTATGGAGCCGCAACTTGGACCGGGCACATCGCGTCGCCGAGGCGATGGAGGCGGCCAATAGCTGGATTAATGCGCACAATCTGTTCCCGCATGGTGTGCCCTACAGCGGAATCAAAAAGAGCGGGCTGGGCGGCGGCGTTCTTTCCGAGCAGGCGCTTTTCGACTACCTCCGCGCAACCTCCGTCGTCCGCCCCCGTGAGTAGGGGGAAGCACCCCACCTTCCGTGTGGGTCAAATGGTTCGCGGGGCGTTCCAGGATCGATGGTTACGGCGTCCATTCTAGGCGGCGGCATGAGATGTTTTGCTTGACGCTGCGAAATGGTCTGCCGAATCGGCAGAAGTTTAGAGACCGCGTAACCTAGCTGGCGCGGGTGTCTCATTCGTAAATTATTATTTGATATAGACTTGCGGCAACACGTTGCGGCAGGACGCAAGAACGTTCTGCTTTTGGAACACGATTTGCGAATAGATCGCGTTTGTGGGGCTTGTTTTGGATTCCGGTGATCCCTGAACTACCCTATCCGTTGGGGATTTCCGCGATGGCAGTAGATCGGAACACGATTCGCATCACACGCCGCCTCCGAGAAGCCGCTGGCTACATGGAACTGGGGATGTTGGATCACGCCCTGAGGGTGTTGCCAAACGACAATCTTGGCGAGTGGGAGGGGCCGACGTTCTTCTTGCGCGGCCAAATTTTGGCTACGCAGGGGGATTTTTCTCAAGCGGCTCGGGCATTTCGACACGCAGCGGAGGTCTCGAACTATCCGCAGGATCGGATCGCCTGGATGGCGCTGAGCCATTGTTTGCGTCAGGTTGGCGACGTAGACGGTGCAATTCATTCCCTAGGGCGTGCTCGCGGTGCCTTTCCCCGCCAGCTCTTTCTTACGACGCAGGCCCCGTCCGAACAGGTAGCCCGGCCAGAAGGGCGGCAAGAGAAGGAGGGGAAGTCTCACGCTTAGCGCTAGGCAGGCTCTGTCGCCAAGCCTTATGTAGGCGGAGCCTATCTCGGGCAATTTCTCACCTGCCGTTCCCGCAACTTCTCGGAATCCGGTCGCGATGCTCTGGGAATCGGTGGTCCTATTTCGGCCGGTAAACGGCCACGCATCGCGGCGTCTCATACAGGGCTGTCTCAACGATCGGAAGACCCTGAGCCGCGGCAAATTCATGAATGACTCGGGCGATATTTTCCACGGTGGGATTTTCATCCATCAAAAAGAGAGGTTCCCCGAGTTGCTGCAAGATCGGCACGACGGGATCATCGCGGCAAAGTATCATGCGGTGGTCTAGATGATCGTCCACCCACTGCGATACGATGCGTTTAAGATCGGTAAAATCGATCACCATGCCGCGGGCATCGAGCGTCGGGGCCTCGAACGTCACGATAAGTCGGCCATTGTGCCCGTGCAAATGCCTGCATTTGCCTTCGTAATTGAGAAGCCGATGTCCGTAGCAGAAGTCGATCTCGCGAGCAACTCGGTACATGCGATAGCCTCTTCCAGCCGTGCTGTTGTCAGGAAATCCGTCATTCTGAGTCAAGATCGGGGTTTTGTCACGGGGTCGGAAGCCGAGTAATAAACGGTTTCATCAGGCAGCCCGGCCTCGCGAAACGCGCGACGTCGCTCGGCACACTTGTTGCACGCACCACAATGCAGTCCCTTGCGAGGGGCGATACAAGAGAAGGTTTTCGCGAGGGGTATGTCCCCCGCCGCCAGCATCCATTCCCGCTTGGTCCTCCCAGAGAGAGGACGCAAGATCCGCACGGGTTCGGGTCCGTACGCTAGGAGGCAGCCCTCGACGTGTTCGAAGAACTCATCTGACGCGTCACCAAACGGGTTGGTATCCAAGACGCCGATCGCCATTTCTGAAACGCCGTGCAACTGGCACCAAACGCCTGCTTTCGCAAGCAGAAGGAAGTTGCGTCCCGGCAGGTAAACCGCCTCATCGGGGGAGCTGAAGCTGGGAACCCCCCGGCCTGTCACGCTCCAATGATCCGGACATAAATCCCGGATTTGCATCTCTAAAACCACTACCGGGGCGACAATGGGGCCAAAGGTGCCCGATACCTCGCGAACCGCGGACAGTTCTTCCGCCTCCCAGTTCAATCCGCAACGGACGTAGATGGGTTGAATCGCCCCCCGACAGGTTGCTTTACCCCGTTGTCGGGCGAGAAGCCCAAGAACGATGGTGCTGTCGAGGCCGCCGCTCATCAACACGGCGATCGGGGATTCGGCGCCAGTTCCAATTGCGGTGCTTTTCATGCGGCGGCAACGGGGGATGTGGACGTTCGGCTGGTTAGGCCGTTTTCTTGCGCAACTGTTGTCGCAGTTCCGTTTCTTTGGATATTCAGCCCTGCCTATCCTAGCCCTACAGCGCAAAGTCCGTTCGATCGCATGATATGGCCAGCATATCTTGCGAAACAGTACGTTCCATTACCATAGAATGTTGAGCCAAGCAAGCAATCCTACGCTCTAGTACTAGGTATTGTTATCCCTTTAAGTGGAAGGGCAAGTCCCGGGCACACGGATAAGCCCCAGGCACACCAACAAGTCCCACGCACAGGAACAA
>DYLS01000001.1:57741-81378 GCA_020721965.1 Blastopirellula marina
GCACAGGAACAAGCCCCACGCATAGGAACAATCGCCACGCATAGGAACAAGCCCCAGGCACACCCAAAGGATGTGAGCCGGGCTACAGGGGCCGAAGTGGACCTGCGGAAAAGGAGCGTACCAGCGGCCTCTGCGATCTTGGGTTGGACGAATCCCGAGAAACTTGGTGAGGACGCGCCCCTGTGCATTCCAGTTTCGCAAAGACGCGGTACAATTCGTACGGGAGGCGTTTCGGACTGGCTGGAGATACGTCGGGTGGCGAAGGCACACTCGATTTCCGCTGAACAAGTGACTGTATAAGTGCCTTTTCGGGGTGGACAGTGCGTGTAGGATTGCGGGCGTGGGACGCGACGCCTCGAAGTGTGAGCCGCAAGCGATTCACAGCTTTTGTTGGGAGGGAGTCCCATTCGTGGCCGAACTGACGGAATCCGTAAGTCATCTTATCGAGACGCTGACGAGACTGCCGGGCATCGGCCGAAAATCGGCCGAACGGATTGCCTACCATCTCCTGCGCGTTCCTCACGAAGAAGCATTGGCTCTGGCCGACGCGATCCGAGCCGTGAAAGAAAACGTGCGGCATTGCAAAATCTGCTACAATTTAGCTGAAGGAGAAGTCTGTTCCATTTGTCGCGACGCAACCCGGGACAAGGGATTGGTATGCGTGGTGGAGCAGCCGCGGGATTTGGTTGCAATCGAGCAGACCGGACTCTACCGCGGATTGTACCATGTACTATTGGGTAGGTTGTCCCCACTCGATGGAGTGAATCCTGAAGACCTCACGATCACAGACCTGGTCCGGCGAGTGCGAGAGGGTGGGATTCGGGAGGTAATCATGGCCACGAATCCTACGGTAGAGGGGGATGGGACCTGCCTTTACATCTCCAATCAATTGGCCGACCTCAACGTTACGATAACACGATTGGCAAGGGGCATAGCCCCCGGCAGCGTCATCGAGTTTGCGAACCCGGAGGTCTTGGCCGACGCATTCTCAGGACGGCAACGATTGTGAATCGGGGACGGCGACGGAAATGAGCCAAGGAAGGGTCGGTAAACAATCCGTGCGGAAGTACTACGTGACTGTTTGATATATTTTTGGTGGGGAAGCGTGCGTTTGCCTTGCAAGAGACGGAACGAGATTCGAGTGCCAAAGCTGGGTGAGCGGCACCCGCTTGTTCGATGTGTAAGGCGAGTAACCCTTCGCGGCTGAGCTATAACGGAAAAGATTTGTGAGAGAACGAAGGTGGTTCAGGGCTAGAGATTCCTTGAGTGTAGCACGGAATGTCGTTTCGACGATCGACAGCGAGGAGAAATCTTGCCCCCTGTCGAAAAGCATTCTTGCTTTGAAAGATTTCTCGCTTCGCTCGAAATGATAAGAGGACGAGCTGTTTTGCAGTGACGAGAATCCCTGTAAAAGACTACGGTTGTTGAAGCGAAACACACGCGGTTGGGGTCGCCCCGACGTGGAGCCCTAATGCTCCGTGAACGGTTACTAAGGAGATGACAAAGTCATGCGGTTTTCTCTGGGTCAAGAATTGAGGCAAGTGCAAAAACAGATACTTGCTCCCCGCATGATCCAGTCTATGGAGATCCTGCAACTCCCTCTTCAGCGGCTTGAGGAGCGGATTCAGCAGGAGATGGTGGAGAATCCGTTCCTAGAGCTGCGAACCGATTCTCCTGAGGTCGATGACGAGCCGGTGTCGAGCGAGGAGGAAGCGTCTCCCGCAGAGGTGCGTTCCGACTTGGAAAAGGAATTGGTGATCGACGAGTCCAGCTCGGAAGAGTTCGAGCGTTTGGAGACGTTGACGGAAGAGAATCCAGATGCCTTCGAGGAGGAGTTGTCGCGGCCGTCGAGCAACCGGATGGAGGAATTATCGGATCGTTACAACGATATGATGGCCAATGTGCCGTCCCACGAACCGACGCTCCAGGACTATTTGATCGAACAACTAGCGGGCCAGGACATTTCGCCCGAGGTCCGAGCAGCGGCCGAGATGATTATCTATAGTTTGGACGATAACGGATACTTCAAGACCAGTTTGCGTGACCTGCTGGGGCCGGATGCCACGGAGCACGACCTAGCGGTGGCGGAGCAAGCCTTGTCGGTGGTACAGCAGATGGATCCGCCGGGGGTGGGCGCTAGGACGTTGAAGGAATGTCTGTTGCTACAACTGGACGCGGAGCGCCCGCACCGCCAGGAATTGGCAATCCTGATTGGGGAACACTTGGAGGAGATCGGGAAGAACCGCATCCCGCAAATTGCCAAAAAGCGCGGCTGGAGCGTGGAATTCGTGGAGGAGTTGATCAGCGAGCTGCGGACGCTGAATCCGAAACCCGGCGCACAGTTCGGCAGCACCTCCGTTCCGAACGTGGTGCCGGATGTTTACGTGGAGGAAACAGAGGACGGGCGATTCCTCGTGCACTTGAAGGATGACCATCTGTCGCGTCTGGGGATCAATGAAGATTACCGCCGTCTGATAGAGTCCCGCCGCACGGGGAAGCAGGACCGCGATTTTTTCCGCCGTAAAATGACACAAGCCCAGTGGTTGATCGAGGCCGTCCAGCAACGGCGGAATACGCTGCGGAAAGTGGCCCAAGCGATTGTCGATCATCAACACCGCTTTTTGCGAGATGGTCCGGAGTACATCGAGCCGCTCAAGATGCAGCAGATCGCCGATGAGGTCAGCGTTCATGTCACGACGGTCAGTCGCGCAGTAGACGACAAATGGATCGAGACGCCGCGCGGGCTGTATCCGCTCAGGCGATTCTTCTGTAGTGGAACGGTGGGACAGGATGGTCAAGAGATCGCCTGGGATAAAGTCCGTTCGATGTTGCAAGAGATCGTGGCCAAGGAGGACAAGCAGGCCCCGTTGACGGACGAGGATTTGGTGCAAGAGTTGGCTCGTCGCGGTGTCAATGTGAATCGCCGGACCATCACGAAATATCGCCAGGAATTCGGCATTCCCAGCTCCCGCCAAAGGAAGGATTGGGGGCAGGTTGCCAAATGATGTTGTCCCATGATCACAATAGCGCAGGGTCGTTTGCTTGCCTCAACATCTTGTGGTGATGGGATGTAACGGATCGCAATAGATGCTGGTCGGGTCACGCCATGAGGCGGACTTCGCGCTGTAGTACTGACTCGACTTTTGCAAAGTGCTCGATCTCCCTCCGAGAGAGGGATACAAACTGGAGTCCTGGGCAATTCGGGAAAACAAGGAAAGCCGTCTTCCTGGGAAACTATCTTCGCCCCACCATCTTCCCAGGGAAGGTGGGAGCTTGTGACCTCAAGTTGCAAAAGTCCAGTACTGAATGACGCTGTCCAGTGGAAATGCCCGACGGTGATCCAGGATATATGGCACGGATGGCGAGATGGGGGGGTAGGTGGGGCCGTCTGGTGGATGAGTTGCTTTCGATCGGCCGACCGATGGCGTAAAATAGCCATAACCGTTCACGGGACATCCAGGGTAACACGCCGTGCCGACCACAACATCTTGGGATGCCCTCGAGTCGTCGGCAGGAACGAGCAGAGCGGTTTGCCACACGGCTCGTGAAAACGCGGCGTTTGCCCCGTTATTCCACCCGTGAATGGTTACCATGAGCCGTTCGGCGAGTCGCAGTCGTGGCCGGGAGAGGCATTCTTCTTGGCGGAGGAGGGGTTTTGCGCTTACGGCGCGGCTGTTCAGCACTCGGGATCGATGCGGTTTGTCCGCCCCGCCAGGTGGGGGAGGGTGTTCGGTGCCTTCGCTGTTTGTGATTCGAGGCAATGATCAGGGAAGTCGTTTCGAGCTGACCGCCTCGGTGGTACCGATCGGCCGGGACTCGGGCAACCGTATTCAGTTGCACGACACGGAAGTCTCGCGAAGGCACGCTGAGATCCGCCGCGTCGATGACCGCTACCTGCTGGTGGACCTCAACAGCTCTAATGGAACGCTGGTAAACGGGAAACCGATCCGTGAACAGTTTTTGAACAGTGGCGACCAGGTGCAGATCGGTCGGACCCTGATGCTGTTCACGCGCCCAGCCAATGAATCTCAGGCGGTGACCCCCTGGAACGTCGCATTTACTTCCCAGGAGGAAGGTGACCGTTCGGAGATCATCAGTGCGGTCAAGCCGGAAGAGGGTAACCGGATATTCGCGGCGTCGGAGTCGGGCTACGACTCGTGGCCGGCGCGGGCCAGACGCAACCTCGAGATCATGTACCATACGGCCTTGGCGATCAGCCACACCGTCGATATCGACCAGCTTCTCGACCGCATCATGGACTTGATCTTTGAATGGGTCGAGGCTGATCGGGGTTGCATTCTTTTGGTCGATCCGGATACGAGCAAGCTGGTTCCCAAAGTCCGCCGCAGCCGCCACGGTGCGGCGGATCGCTTGGTAATCAGCAAGACAATCCTCGACTATGTGCGTAGCCGAAATGAAGGCGTCTTGACCAGCGATGCCCGGCACGATCAGCGATGGGACACCGGGGCTAGCATTGTTCAGGCGGGAATTCGCGAAGCGATTTGCGTCCCCATGAAGGGACGCTACGACGTGGTGGGCGTGATCTACATCGACACCTCGCTTTCGCCTCAGGACATTCTTGCCCGCGGCACCACCAACAAGTTCACGCAAGATCATTTGATGCTGATGGTGGCGATTGCCCATCAAGCGGCGTTGGCTGTCGAGGATACCCACTATTACTCGGCGATGGTGCAGGCCGAGCGTCTGGCCGCCATCGGACAGACGATCGCCATGATTTCGCACCACGTAAAGAATATCCTACAGGGAATCCGCGGAGGCAGTTATCTCATCCAAATGGGGCTGAACCGGCATGACGAGGAACTGATTCGCAAGGGTTGGACGATTGTCGAAAAAAATCAGAACAAGATATCCGGGCTGGTTATGGATATGCTGACGTTCAGCAAGGAACGGGAACCCGACCTGCAAGTCGCCGATATCGGCGGGGTGGTCCGCGATGTGGTGGAGCTGATGGAGCAACGGGCGGAAGAGTTTCAAGTCGGGCTAACTTTGGAGGCCGCTGCGGAGATGCCGAAACTGGTTTTCGATCCGGAGGGCATTCACCGCGCATTGCTGAATCTGGTTACGAATGCCATCGACGCCGTAGCCGAGAAGCAGGATGATCGTCGTGTGCAGGTGACGTTGAGCTACCTTGTTGATCCCGCGTTGGTGCGAATTGAGGTTGCGGACAACGGCCCGGGCATCCCGCCAGATCTGGTAGATAAAATCTTCAGCCCTTTCGTGTCGGAGAAAAAGGGGAGCAGAGGCACGGGCCTGGGGCTGCCGGTTAGCAACAAGATCGTACAAGAACACGGGGGGCGGATAGTCGTGCAAAGCAATCCCGGGGCCGGTACTACTTTCGTGATAGAGTTGCCCGCGGTATTTCCTGCGGAAACCCCAGGCGACCTGCCTGAAAAGGCTGCCGGGGATACCTCCGCTGCCTCGATGCCCCAGTAGCCTTTTCTGTTGGGGCGAGTAGAATAGTGACTTTTGCAACGTGGGCGGAACTTGTGTTTCGGCTCGCGATCAGGATCGAGTGCTTGTTTCAGACCAAGGGGAGATTCGTTGATGGCGGATAGCATTTTCAAGAAGATTCAGGTTGTTGGTACCTCTCCCGTGTCGTTCGCCGATGCTGCCGCTAAGGCTGTGGCCAAGGTCGCCGAAACGGAGAAAAAGGCTTCCTGGTTCGAGGTGGTGGAGCTTCGCGGGGCGATTGCCGACGGAAAAGTTTCTCAGTACCAAGTCACCGTGAATATCGGTTGCAAGCTGGACTGATCCCGGCACGCCGGCAGGAACTGCTATCGTGACGCTGGACTTTCGCGAATTGGGGTCACAAGCTCACTTTTCCCCTCTGGAAATGGTAGGGCGAAGGCCGTTGCCCGAGAAAAAGGCCTGCCTTGTTTCCCTGAATTGGCCACGGTCTTTTTTGACGCGCTCTCTCAGAGGGAAAGCCAGCAGCTTGCAAAAGTCCAAGTGAAGGCCCCCAATGCGGGTCGGGAGGGGGCCGAACATCGCCGCCTGCATTTGTCCCATCGTGGAAGTGCCAAGGGGCGTGTTGTGCGTTTCCGTCGCTCAGCGTGGGCCTATCCCGCTCTCCGCATCTGATTGTTGTGTGCCGTCACGATGCCCACCGCACGAACGGGTTGGATGCCTTTTCGCGGCCAACGGTGGTAGCCGGTCCATGACCTGGTAGGAGGATCGTTTCGTCCGGAAGGCAATACAATTTCGAGCGGATTCTCTGCGCGAGGAGATCGAAGTCTCCGTCGGGAAAGTCGGTGCGGCCGATACTCCCAGAAAAGATCACATCACCAACGAACGCACGCGAAGGTTGATCTGTTTCCAAAACGAAGATGACGTGGCCGGATGAATGGCCGGGTATCTCTCGGACTGTGAGCGGCATCCCCGCCAATTCGATCGTTTCGCCGTCACGAACCAGGATATCCGCCGCGGGACTTACGATGGGAAAACCAAAGTCCCGCGAGAGATTCAACTTGGGGTCCGTGAGCTTGTCCGCCTCGTGTTCGCCGATGAGGATCGGGCAATCCGGCCAGTGGGACTTGAAGGCCGCGATTCCCGCGATATGATCGGCGTGGCCGTGGGTGACGAGGACGGCCGCTGGAGTCAAACGATTGGATTGCACGCGATCGACCAGCGTGGCGGTATCGAAGCCGGGGTCCACCACCACGCAATCGTCGCGTCCGGCGAGGGCTGCCACGTACGCATTTTGCCCAAATAGCTCCGATACGATCGTCCAAATACGTAACCGTTCCTCAGTCACTCTCGCGTCCCTTGTCAAGATTCGAAAAATAGGATAATCGAGGATGATGCGGATATTGGGAAATCCTTGACTCCTGGTGAATTGTCACCGCTTGAATCGGACATTTTAACGGTTTGGGCTGTTCGAGGCGATAACCACGTAAGGACATTCGGTGGGACGGTCGATCCGGTTACGCGAGGCGAGACGCAACGGCCGAGCCAAATCCGTGATATGCCGGTGCCAGATCGCGGGAGGCGCAGGCCAGGGGCGAGAGGGCGTCACCTTAAGGCGGACGGTTTTGCGGCATTCGGGTTCTTCTCGTTCTCAACCGCGTGGCTTATCCCGGGTTAATTCTTGCAGGCAAGTCGTGATGGGAGTGAATTCCATGACTCATTCTCCGTGGGGCCGATCGACCCTGTTTGTAACGCTCCTTTTGTGGTCGATTTCGGCGGCGAACTCTTTTGCGGAGGGGCCGGCTGGTCCGGCTGCTGCTCCTGATTCTGGAAACGTACGCATCGCGGACCGCGTTCCCGCCGACAACCAGATTGTCGAGCATCCCTTGATGCCCGCAATTCGCTGGGCCTACTCGGGCATCCAAGACATCGAGAAGATCCAAGATTATTCTGCCGTAATGGTAAAACGGGAGCGGATCGGTGACCGACTGAACGATCCCGAGTACATGTTCATCAAGGTCCGTCACAAGCCGATGAGCGTATACATGTATTTCCTCGAACCGGCATCCCTGAAGGGGCAAGAGGTGATTTGGGTAGAGGGCCAAAACGACGGCAAGATGTGGGCCCATCCTGGCGGGCTTCGCAACAAGCTGATCGGGACCGTCTCCCTGGACCCGACTGGACTGATCGCCATGCAAGGCAACCGATACCCCGTGACGGAAATTGGTGTTTTGAACTTGGTTCGACGTTTAATCGAGGTGGGCGAGCAAGACACCCAGTATGGCGAGTGTGAGGTGAAATTCTTCGAGGGGGCGAAGATCAACGATCGGGTATGCACGTGCATTCAGGTGGTGCATCCCGTCGCCCGTCGCAATTTCCGATTCCATCTGGCGAGAATCTACGTGGACAAAGAGCTGAATATTCCCATCCGTTATGAATCGTACGACTGGCCGCGTGAGTCAGGAGGTAAGCCTCAGTTGATCGAGGAGTACACCTATTTGAACGTGAAAATCAACAACGGCTTTACCGACGAAGACTTCGACGTTCGCAACTCGAAGTATAGTTTCCGCGTGCGTGAGACGTCACAGCAACAATAATACCACTTCGTTGTGAGCTAACTCTATTGTGGGCGTGTTGTAACTGGACTCTTGCAACTTGGGTTTACAAGCTCACCTCTCCGTTTGGGGGGTGGCTGGGTGAAGGCGGTTTACTGCAAAAACGGCTTTCAATGTTTTCCTGAATTGCCTAATCACCCGATTTATCGTCCTCTCTCAGATCGGATGGAGCAGTTTGCAAAAGTCCAGTTGTAAGGATGTTGCGGCCCGTTGGCGTACCCGGCGGGCCGTTCGTGTTATTCTGCCTCGCCAGGCGTCTGGAGTTGCCGAAAAAGTTCCCGAAGGTACGACATGGCGGCGTTATAGATGCCGGGTTGACTGCTCTCGCGAGGACCGGCCACGTTCAGTACATGGATATCTTGTTCCCGTAACCAGGGGAGGATCTGGCGATATTGGGGTGGCGTGCGGACGTCAACCACCATCAACGGTCTCGAGTGTCGCAATGCCAATTTCACCGTGAGTTCGGTTCCACCGTGTAGGGGGCCAGCGGATAGAACCAGGGTTCCATCCGAGTCCAGGACGTTTTTCTCCGTCCTCATCGTATAGTCCGTGGTATCCGTCTCTTGAAGCGGCAAGTCGGAAGGGATGGGCCCGTCCTCAGCCAACCGGCCTTTGGGGCACCAACCGCCGATAGGCAAGCCGAGTTCGCGGGCCGCGTGGAGGGCTGCTCGATCGACGCCGGTCTGCCCTCCGCTGACGATCTTTACACCGTGACTCGGCATGACGTTGGATCACCCGATGGCGACGTTCCCATGCCTTTCTGCGTGGGAATGGCTGACGGTTTGCCCGCCTTGTGCCGCACAGAAAAGGGCCTTTGGTGCCATCAGCGAAATAGTTGTGGCGAGGGAAGGCTTGCCGCCGCCTCTGGCTGGGGAAGGATCAGCGTGATGCCAGGACGGAATCCCTCCATACGGCTGCCCAGTCGCGTTCGATTCAGATCGTAAATCTCGACCCAGCGTGAAGCCTTTCCCAGTTGGCCGCGTGCGATGTCAAACAAACTCTCGCCTTCCCGGACGGTGTAGGTGATTCCGGCAGTCGTTGCCGCATTGCCCGCAGCCAAGGGCGGAATTTGTGGCATGGGAGACTCTCCCGGCGGGGGATTGCCGACGATCTGCGCCGGTGTTGCTTGGCGGAATCCGCCACTACTCGATGGCACCGTATCGGCGGAGACGCGGTCGGCGGGAACTGTGGCAGAGCCGGTCTCAGCAAATGGCAAGGCCGGCGCCCCCCCATCCGACTGGCCCGGTGATGCTGGACTGTCATTCAACGATTGGCCCGCGGGCGACCTCTCGGAGGCGTACGGCCCATTGGACGTAAACGCGTTCGCCGGTGTTGGCGCCGACTGGGGTGAAGTAATTTCACTTCGAGTAATCGGTGATCCCCCAGCGAAAAAGTCTTGTGGTACAGCAGAAATCGCGGAACCGCCTTGGCTATCCCCAATGTCAGGAGGCGAAGTCGATGCGGGCGTCGGTGCCAGAGTGGAATCCGCCAAAGGCGGCGATCCGACGGCTTGTTGCCCGTTTGCGTTTACCCCAGCTTCGGCGACGGGGTTCCACGGACCAAAGGGGACGTTGCCGGAGGCGGCATTGGGCGATTGTGTCGTCACATCTCGTTGAGTTTGTGGCCACGGCTCTTGAGACGGAGCGGCCTCCTCAGGTCGATCGCTAGCGAGGTACGGCGGAGGCTGTGGAAGGTCTTCGGGCACCGTGGAGGAGTCGCCCGGGGTGGCCCGGGAGGCTGACTCTGGCAACATCGTCTGACCGATACCAACTTCGGCCCAATGAGGACTACTACCAGGGGCCGACTTCGGGGGCTGTTCTTGTGTTGGCCAGACGGGTGAACCCGCGCTGGAGCCGGGATCGGCCCCATTGCTAGGGTAATCGACGTTCCAGGCTGGGGCGCCGGGTGCGGTCTCAGTCCCAGATTCCGCTGGATCGTTGGTAGTAGAAGAAATGGATGGAGCGGGAGCAGCCGACGGCGCCGACGCACTGTTTTGATTTCTTGTTTCATCCACGGTTGCATGTGCGGCGGATCGCTGATCCTCGTCAGCCTTCATCCACCAAAGTCGATAGACCAGGACACAGACAAAGACGGCCAAGAGAAGTCCGAGTACACTCAGGCCGATCTTGACTTCCGCTCGCATTCTTCGAGCCACGCCGTCAGGCTCGGTATCCGGGGCCAATTCTGGCGATCCGGCAGGCGAAGTCTGAGGCGAAGTCTGAAAAGCCTCATTCGAGGTTTTAGAGTTGTCGTCTGCGGGCGAGGGATGATTTTTCGACATATCGCCGCGTCCTTGCGAATCAGGTTCCTTGATCGCGAGTTTTCCGCGAATACACTCACCGATCGGGGCCTCAGGGCATGCTGCATCGCTGGCCACGCATACTCAGGCGACATACGGCGACCGCATGGCGCCACCGCCTTGCCTCGAAGGGTATCTCTGCTGCAATTCTTATAACGGGTTTGCGGCATTGACTCAAGAGGAATTAGGCTGGACTTTTGCAAACTGACCGATCCTGCTCTGAATGATGGCAACAAACTGGACCGTTGGGAAATTCAGTGAAACGAAGATACCGTTTTCAGGGGAAGCTGCCTTGCGCCTACCATCTTCTAAGGGGAGCAGGGAGCTTGTGAACACAAGTTGCAAAAGTCCAGTTAGGGAAAGAGTTTACCGCTGACACGAAGAGTCCGGTCGTGGATCAGCCGGGCCTAACAAGAGAGTAGTAGCCGTCAGATAGATGAGCTTTGCGACCAGAAAGTCCGGGGCATGCAAGCCTGGAATGGGAGCCAATTCGACTACGTCCAGCACTGGCACCGCGGCGGCGTGCCGTGAGATCGTGTCCAGCACCGCCAGGAAATCGTGCCACAGCAGGCCGTCCGGCTCCGGAGTGCCCACGGAGGGCATGATCGACGGATCGAACCCATCGAGATCGATGGTCCAGTAAACGTACTTGTCTTGCACAAACTTCGCCAGGTCCGCCAGATATTGACCTCGATGGACGTCTTCCGCGAAAACCGTCACAACTGGCGGATTACTGGCGAGGAATTCGGCCTCTTCCCGGGCCAGGTTGCGAATACCGATTTGGAACAACGGTGCGTGCTCCGCGATCCGTCGGCCTGCGCACGCGTGATTGAACCGCGACTCCTCGAACTGGTCCCGCAAGTCCGCGTGGGCATCGATTTGAACGGCTACCCAGGGTTTGTCTGCCCACAGGTGACGCAGGCCGCTGGCAATACCTCCGGATATCGAGTGCTCGCCTCCCAGCACGACCAGCAAGTCGGGTTGCGACGTGCCGGAGAAGATTTCCTCAACGGTTTCGCGAATCCATTGCATCATTTCATCAGGCGAGCGAGAGGAAATCGCCAGGCTTGGCAGCGTCGCAATGCCCAATTCCATCGCCGGTTCGGTTTTTCGGCGCGGGTCATAAAGCTCCACTTGCTGGGAGGCCGAGAGAATCGCATCGGGGCCGAATCGGGTGCCCGCTCCGTAGGTGGTCGTGGCCTCGTACGGGATCGGCAGGACCCAAACGCGGGAGGTTTCAGGTGAGCTTACCTCGTCGGGCAGGCCAAGGAAGTTTCGCGGAATGCCGCCGTGCTTGTTGGGGATCATCATCGGTTGCGTGGTGAGTGGATTGCCAAGATTTTCTTTGCCCGCAGCGTTTTCGCCTGCATTGACGACTGGCTTTGCAGGGGCAGCCGCCGGACCGGGATGCTTGTCGTTAAACCGCTGCTAAAAGTTTCGCCAGCGTGGCCGTTCGACAACACGAATTCGCTTGGCCGTCACGACGGCAAGAAAATCATGGTAGTCGAATAGGCCACGATTTCAATCGACCCCTTGGTTCATGAGTTGGAATTCAAAAGCGTAGATCACGCAGCCGGTAGATACCCGAAAAACCTGGTGGATGCACCGAAAGGTGTGAAAAATTGCTGGCGGGGGCACGCGTCTGGCTGGCACAAGTCGGCACGGGGAAATGCGCGGCGTGGGCGGTTAGACATTTGGCGTGCGGCGATCAGGTGCCGAAGGCGAACGCCGAAGAAGCCCCAGTCTGACGGGATGGTGGAAATGGGCGCTGCCCGGCCTATCGCTGGAGATTGCCCTTACGACGCACAGCTCTTCCGCTGCTGTCGCGTGCTCCAACGTTGGGAAACGAGGCGGGGGGCTGGCAATGCAGTCTGCGACATGGCAAAATAGTCCGCGTTCGACTGATCTTTGGGTGGAGAGTGGTAGGGCTTGTCTGTCACCAACCTAGGCTGATGGGATCGCAGGTACCTACGAATTCGGGCGCAAAGCACGTACGTCGCGGCATGGCAACGCGGGCTGGCAACACAGCATGGCAATTCGATAGGGTTTGTAACATCGTGCTGAAAATTGCAAAAAGCTTTCATTGCTGCTACTACTTCTGAGGCAGCAGCTATCAGCGTGATCGGTCGAGAGTGGTTAGCGTATTACAAAGGACTCAACGGATTCAACCAGGGGGCTGTGATGGCATCGGCTATCGAAAAGGCTTTTGAGGCAGCCAAGGAGCGTTACGCCGAATTGGGAGTGAACGTTGATGCGGCGCTCGAGACCGTGGCTGGCATCCCACTTTCCATGCATTGTTGGCAAGGAGATGACGTGGGCGGTTTCGAGACGGAATCGGGCCTGACCGGCGGCGGGATCATGGCTACCGGTTCGTATCCTGGAAAGGCTCGAACTGCGGATGAGCTGCGGCAGGATGCGGAACAGACATTTCGCCTGATTCCCGGACGGCATCGCTTTAATCTGCACGCCATCTATCTCGAAACGGGCGGGAAGAAAGTCGAGAGAGACGCGATCGGCCCGGAGCACTTCGCACGCTGGCTGGATTGGGCGGCGGAGCGGGGTGTGGGCTTGGATTTCAATCCCACTTTCTTTTCGCACCCCTTGGCCAATGATGGATTCACGTTGACGCATCCCGATCCGGCTATCCGCGGTTTTTGGATCCGGCACGGTGTGGCGTGCCGCAAGATTGGTGAGGCTTTTGGCCGCAGGTTGGGCACGCCGTGCATCACGAACGTCTGGATTCCGGACGGCCAAAAGGATGTCACGGCGGATCGTCAGTCACCACGGCATCGCTTGATGGAGGCTTTGGATGAAATCTTCCACGAGGACATCGATCCGGCCTATCTGCGCGACGCCGTGGAAAGCAAGCTATTCGGGATCGGTTCCGAGACGTTTGTGCCCGGCTCGCACGAGTTTTACTTGGGCTACGCCATCACAAGGAGGAAGTTGCTTACGCTGGATACGGGCCACTTTCATCCAACGGAGAACATCGCAGACAAGATCTCGTCCGTGCTATTATATCTCGACGGCGTCCTGCTCCATGTCAGCCGCGGCATCCGCTGGGACAGCGATCACGTCGTGATTTTCAACGATGAGATTCTCGCCCTGGCCGAGGAGATCGTTCGCGGCAAGTACCTGGGGCGTGTATTCATCGGGCTGGATTTCTTCGACGCCAGCATTCACCGGGTTGCGGCGTGGGTCATTGGAATGCGAGCTATGGCGAAGGCCATGCTCTGGGCGCTGCTGGAACCGTTCGAGCAACTGCGTGAACTGGAGGTTGCCCGTGACTACACGGCACGCTTGATCTTGTTCGAAACGATGAAGACTCTCCCCTTCGGCGCGATTTGGGATTACTATTGTCTTCAGCAGAGTGTGCCGTTGGATACGGCGGTGAGCGCCGTGGTGCGCCGTTACGAACACGATGTAACGCGACTACGCGGCTAGCGGAATGCCTATTCGGTTGACTTGAGGCGGACACATCTACGGACACGTCTGTCGCACTGCGTTAGGTCTGCGCAGGGAATATGTGGGCTTGGGAGAAATGATATGGCATCAAGTGGCGAGGGACACAGGCGGCAAGGTGTTCTGGAACGACTCGACAAGCTGAACGAGTTTGAACGGCAGCCGGTGACGCCCGATAAATTGCACAGCGGGCGGTATTTCGCGGGCCTTTTTAGCGGCGAACACGTCGCCGCCACGGAGTTCGTGATCGGCGCCCTGTTTGTGATCTGGGGGGCGCGGGTCTATGACGTCGTCGTCGGCCTGCTGATCGGCAATCTCTTGGCCGTGCTCTCCTGGACATTGATCTGTGCGCCTATCGCCGTGCAAACGCGATTGACGCTTTATTGGTACCTGCGACAGATTGCCGGGCCGTGGGTGACGGTGCTGTATAACGTCCTGAACGCGGTGCTGTACTGCATCCTGGCGGGTTGCATGATTACGGTTGCGGCCTCCGCGGTGCGCATTCCTTTCGGCATTGCTCCCCAGACCGGCTTGTTTCCGGAGGACACTGGCTTTGTCCTGGTAGTAATCGGCGTAGGAGCAGTGGTGGTAACGCTGGCGATTCTCGGTTTCAAGTGGCTCTCTCAGTTCGCCGTGGTGAGCTCCCCCTGGATGCTTTTGATGTTCGTGTGCGGAGCGACTATGACGCTGCCGGAGGTTGGGCATGTCACCAATCTGCAAAACTTATGGTCGGTTGCGGAGGATCGTATATGGAGCGGCCCCGGGCCTGCTGTTAGTGCCATTGAAACCCGCGATCGCAAAGATGGTCGAGGAAAAGAGATGGTCCTTCACCTCACCAATCTAGGCTCGCGCCTCTTGATCCTATCGGAGGGCGAGTCGGCGCAGCAATCGATTCAACCGGATCCGACACAGGCAGAACTACCGGGTTTCTTTCTCTCAGCGGACACGGACCCCAAAACGGCATCGTTCGTTGCAGCCAAGGCGTGCGTGGAGAACATTTACGGTCAGGATACTTCCGGCTTGAAATTGGACTCCGTTTTTGCAAGCCAGGCCGCATCGGCCGGTCCTCAAGCCGAGCAAGACCGCGATCCTGCCGATCGCCAATCACCCGAGAAGCAGGGAACTCAAGGCGACAAGCCGGTGGCCGACGAAAACGAGGCATCGGCGGAGCCCAAAACGGGGGTTGTTTCAAATGACGAATCTGGTGAAAAAGCTGGGGAGGCTGTTTCTGCCCCACCGCCTGTGGACCGATCGCTACCCTTCATGCCGGTGAATCCGAATGCTCCGCCCCCGCCGCCGGTCAAGGAACGCGTGATTGTGGTGCAGGCGGATGGCGTGTTGCAGCCGCAATTACTGTGCTACGTGCGGCCCAAGGGGCGCACTGGAGCGATTTGCAGCGATCATTTCGTCCCGCTTCAAGATTTCACGGCGGATGTTGAAGGGAAAATCTTGTCCGCTGTAACGCATATCGGTTTCTGGCACATCGTGGCCTTCGCCTGGATTTGCAATCTCGCGATGCACGTGGGGCTGTCCGACATGGCCATCTTCCGCTTTGCGAAAAGCTCCTGGTACGGATTGTACTCCAGCCTAGGGATGTTCCTGGGCCACTATTTGGCCTGGCTATGCGCTGGTATCATGGGGGCCGCGGTGGCCCGCCTGACCGCGACGCCGCTGATGATGCTCGATTCTGGGCAAGTGGCTTTCCTCTCTCTGGGTTGGGCGGGAGTGATCGCTGTTATCATTGCCGGTTGGACGACTGCGAATCCAACGTTGTATCGGGCTGGATTGGCCCTCCAGGTCATCACGCCGAATTGGCCGCGATGGCTGGTGACCCTGTTAGCCGGAGCCATTACCACCGCCATCGCCTGTTTCCCCTTCGTGTTTCTCTACCTGCTGGATTTTGTGGGGGTTTATGGCATCTTGCTGATGCCGGTGGGCGCCATCGTGGTTGTGGAACACTGGCTTTTCCCGATCCTCGGGTGGCAGCGGTACTGGTCGCCGGCCCGCGGGCAACTGATCAATATCCCGGCAGCGTTAGCCTGGCTAGCGGGATTGTCGCTAGCACTGATTGGTTGGCAGACGGGATGGATCCATTTGTTTTTCCTGGCCGCGCCGGTCTGGTTCTTGACCGCAGCGGTTTACCTCGTTCTCGCTTACCTTTTTGGAGCCTCCAAGCACGTTGAGCCGGCAGGGGAACGAGTGGCCTTTGCGGCTCCAGCGGCCCCGTCGGAAGAGTCCGTCCCGAATGGCGAGCAGGTTGAGCGGCGACCGATTGGTATTTCGACCATCGCATTTGGTGTGGGGGCAGCATTGTGCCTTTTGGCGAGCGTGGGTTTTTCGGTCGTGTGCTTTCTCGGTTACATGAAGGCAGACGCGGTCAAGCCCTCGCTCCTTTACTTGGCGATAGCTTATTTCGTGTTTGGTGTCCTCTATATGGCGAATCGCGAACGCTCGCGGAGCGAGACCGCTTGAAGGCACCACGAATACACGAATGTTCGTTGTCCCAATCGCAGCCCTGTTACTTTCCAGGATTCCATGAAGCTTACGTCGAAGCTTACGTCGTGTTGTCGCAACATGATGGAAAACGGTTTCTGCTTGGAGATTGGTCCCATGAATCGCTTAGAACGCCTCTTGATTACGAATGTTGTTGGTATAGCAGTCCTGTTAACGTCGAGTGCGCGCTGGGGCTGGGGGGAAGTTGACCAGCAAAATGTCAGTCCAGCGCGCGTGGAGCAGCTTCGCTGCGAGTACCGCGTAAATCCTCTGGGAATCGACGTGACCAAGCCGCGACTGAGCTGGATCATCAAGGATGCCCGCCGTGGTGCTCGGCAGACCGCCTACCAGGTTTTGGTTGCCTCAAGCGCGGAAAGACTCTCCCGCAACGAGGCTGATCTTTGGGATTCCGGACGGGTGGAGTCATCGCTTACGAATCAAATCGAGTACGGGGGACGGCCACTGACCTCGCGGACCGAATGCCACTGGAAGGTCCGAATCTGGGATGCTGACGGCATCGCGTCCGAGTACAGTCCGCCCGCGGTCTGGACGATGGGGTTGCTGGAAGATGCTGATCGCCAAGCGAACTGGATTCAAGCCCCCACCTTGCTTTATCATCCGGCACTGCCGGAGAACGCTTCGCACGAGGACCCCGTTAAAAGGATTCTGGGGGCCGCGCTGTTCCGCACCGAGTTCAACGTTCGTCAGCCGGTACGAAAGGCCACGTTGTACGCCAGCGCGCTGGGCTTGTTCGACGTAGAACTGAATGGCAAGGATGCCGTTCCCGATCTCTTTCCACCAGGCTGGACGGATTATAACAAACGGGTTTACTACAACACGTATGACGTGACCGGCATGATTCGTGACGGGGAAAATGCCATCGGTGCTACGCTGACGCCCGGCTGGTACGCGGGTCACATCGGGTGGCACAAGGATGCCTTCTTATATGGCAAAAATCCCAAGCTTTGGTTGCAGTTGGAGTTGGAATTGGCGGATGGATCGCGCCAAGTGGTGGTAACGGACGATACGTGGAAGACGGCGTTTGGGCCGGAGTTGGAAGCGGAGTTTCTGGCGGGCGAAACGTATGATGCCCGACTGCGCCTCCTCGATTGGAGCGAGCCGACCTTGGACGACCGGGAGTGGAAGTCGGTGGTTGTGGCCTCGGACGTTCCAGCAAGGCTGGAATCGCAACCCGGAGTACCGGTTCTCATCACGGGCGAACTGACCACCCAAGCCATTACGGAGCCGAAGCCCGGCGTCTTCATCTTCGATTTGGGTCAGAACTTCGCGGGTTTCGCCCGATTGAAGGTGCAGGGGCCTGCCGGTACCCGCGTTCAAATGCGATTTGCGGAGGTCTTGAACCCGGACGGCACGATCTACACCACGAACCTGCGCTCGGCTCGCGCGACGGACACATACATCCTGGCGGGACAGGGCGTAGAGATGTGGCAGCCGCGATTCACGTTCCATGGATTCCGTTACGTGGAAGTAACAGGTTATCCGGGACGTCCGGAGAAGGACGCCATCACAGGATTGGCGGTTAACTCCGAGATCCCGGCGGCTGGTTCGTTTACGTGTTCCAGTCCGATGGTGAACCAGCTTTTCCAAGACATTCTTTGGACGCAGCGAGCGAACTTCATTTCGGTACCGACGGATTGCCCCCAACGAGATGAACGTTTGGGCTGGATGGGAGATGCTCAGGTCTTCATCCGGACGGCTACGTACGACGCGGACGTGGCGGCATTTTTCACCAAGTGGCTGCGCGATGTGGAGGATGCACAAGGACCAGAGGGAGATTTTCCCGACGTGGCCCCACGCATCGTGGCGATGGGAGGTGGTACCGCCGCCTGGGCCGATGCCGGCACGATTTGCCCTTGGACGATTCATCACGTTTACGCGGACCGCAGGGTTTTGGAGGAGCATTTCGACGCCATGGAACGGTGGGTGAAGTATTGCCGCGCCCACAGCCAGAACCTACTGCGGCCCGCCGAGGGGTACGGAGATTGGCTCTCGATCAACGCCGAGACGCCGAAAGACGTTTTAGCCACGGCGTTCTTCGCCCAGAGCGCGCGGTTGACCGCGGACGCGGCGGAAGCATTGGGGTTGGAAGAAAAGGCCGCCGAGTATCGTCGCATTTACGAGGACGTGCGCCGTGCGTTCCAGCAGGCGTATGTCTCGCCGGATGGCCGCATCAAGGGCGACACGCAAACCTGCTACGTTCTGGCGTTGCGCTTCGATCTGTTGCCCGAAGACCTGCGCGAAAAAGCCGTGCAATACTTGGTCGATGATATCGCCCAACGCCAAAACCATTTGTCCACCGGATTCGTGGGCACGGCCTATTTGATGACGACGCTGTCCGACTTCGGCCAGACCGGCCTGGCGTACCGGCTGTTGTTGAACGACACTTTTCCTTCCTGGGGCTTTTCGATCAAGCATGGGGCAACCTCGATCTGGGAGCGTTGGGACGGTTGGACGCCGGAGAAGGGGTTTCAAGACCCCGGTATGAACAGCTTTGCCCATTACGCTTTCGGTGCGGTGGGACAGTGGTTGTTTCAGTACGTGGCTGGAATCCACACGGACGGCCCCGGCTATCGCAAGATCGTATTGCGCCCGCACCTTGGCGACGGTCTCGATTTCGTGAACGCCCACTATCGATCGATTTGCGGCGAGATCGTCAGCGAATGGCGGAAAGACGGCGATGGCTGGAGCTGGCACGTCATTGTCCCGGCCAATGTCGCAGCTACCATCTGTGTTCCCGCCAAAACGGACGATACGATCACGGTCGATGGTCAAACGCTGGAAAACGCCTCCGTCATTCAGGTCGTGCGACAAGAGGCCAACTATCGCGTGCTGTCGGCGGTCGCGGGAGAATACCAGTTCCGCGTAAGTCGCGCGAAATAGGATGCATCGGCTGCGAGTATGTCCGCGATTGGCCGACGATGGCTCGCGGTCAACACAGATGAGGATGAACATGCCCGCCAAACGGATTGGGTTCATCGGCGCCGGCCAGATGGCGTTGGCCTTGGCCCAAGGCTTCATCAAGCGGGGGATCGTCGACGCCGGGCATGTGCTAGCCTCGGATGTCGCGGCCGCGACCAGGGAACGGTTTCACGCGGCGACGGGTGCGCCCGTGACCCAAAGCAATCGAGAGATCGCGGACAAGCAGGACGTGATCTTTTTGGCGGTCAAGCCCCAATATATGGATGGGGTGTTGAAGGAGTTGGCCGGGCATGTGCCGCGTGATCGACTGGTCGTTTCGATCGCGGCCGGTATTTCGCTAGAGAAATTGGAATCGGCATTGGGGGAGGATTGCCGAGTCGTTCGCGTGATGCCCAATACGCCGTGCTTGGTCGGTCAGGGAGCGGCAGCATACGCCCTTGGTTCGTGTGCTACCGAGGAGGATGGCGGACTCGTCGGCGAGCTGCTGTCGGCGGTTGGCGTTGCGGTCCGCGTGGAAGAGCGATGGATGGACGCAGTGACGGCCCTCTCCGGTTCCGGGCCGGCCTTTGCCTACCTGATGATCGAGGCCCTGGTGGATGCCGCCGTCCAGCAAGGACTCCCCCGCGACACGGCGAAACTCCTTGCAGCCCAGACGCTGAAAGGGGCGGCCGAGATGGTGTTGGTCTCGGGTTCGCCGCCAGCCGTCCTCAAGGAGCAGGTTACAAGCCCCGCGGGGACGACGATTGCCGGGCTCGTGGCTATGGAATCGGCGGGATTTCGCGGTGCGGTTTTCGCCGGCATCCAGGCCGCTGCTCAACGCTCGGCCGCGCTGGGAAAGTAGTAGTACAGCGCCGGATGATTTGCTTGCCTCAACATCTTGTGGCGATGTGGCATAACGCCTCACGACATATATGCTGGCCACCTCACGCAATCAGGCGAGCTTTGCGCTGTAGTGTTAGTTCGCGGCTGGCCTTCCGCAGGGCCGGTGGGTCATCACCCCTCGTTCGGAAAGCGATATAATAGCGTCAGTTGCTGATTGCGAAAAGACTTGGCTTGTCCGCGCACTCTCCTGCGGGGACGCGGCGGGGAGGCGGATGCTCCTGTTGGTCTGTCGCGCCGTCTAGGAACTACGGGTTTGTACCGAGGGCACCTGTTCGGGGAATCCGATTCCATGTCCATGTTTCAGCATCCCGATTATCAATGGCGCGAAACCTGTTTTGTGTTCTTCTGTCGGGACCGCCGGCCGAAGCTGAAGCAGGTACTCAAATCGATCGAGGCGTTGGATGCCGGTCTGGAATTGTTCAATCCGCAAGCCGACTCGCAAGGCTACTTCGAGTCCCTCACCGTCGTCGCCCAGGATGATCACGCGGCGATGGATGTCTCCTATCTTTGGGGCGCGGAGGTCCAGGAAGAAGCAGCCAAGTTGGTAAAAGAGCTGAGCAAAGCCGATTTGCAGGAAAACGAATGCGAAGAGCTGCAACGCATCCTGGATTGCGATGCACGGTTCGACATACTCCACTTCGAACGAACCGCAAGTGATGGCGAATTGGACGAAGAGATGTTTGACCCGAGCGCCTTGATTCTGGTCTTGGGCGAGCTTTCACGCTTGACGAATGGTGTCGCGGTAGACCCGCAATCCGGCGTTGCGCTGTGAGTAGGGCGGGGGTTGGCGATTGTTTTCGGCCCGCGATTTGTGGAAGGAAATCGCTCACGCGGATCCGCGTGGCAGTCCCGGCCGGTAACCGTCCACGGTTGAACTGTAACCGAAAAGATTTGTGAAACAACGCGGGTTGTTCACGAGGTTTCAGACGTCCCTTGAGTGTGGAACGGAATGTCATTTCGACGAGCGCCAGCGAGGAGAAATGTTACCCCTGCCGAGAAGATTCCTCGTTTCGCAAGATTTCTCGCTTCGCTCGAAATGCCAGGAGGGCAAGCCGTTTTGCAGTAAGGAGAATCCCTGTGAACGACTACCCCGGCCGTTTGTAGGCACTTCATGCGATACATATGATGATTCACTCCGCAAGGCGGTTGGTAACTGCGAGTTGGTCATGCCGTCGTGTCAGAATTGGCTACGCCGCCTTGGCAAAATTGGTTGAGGGAGAAGCATGCTAGCTAAGGACGTTAAACGCGGTGCAATAGTTCGCTACCAGGATTCGCCCTGCTTGATCGAGTCGGTGCAGGTGCAAACGCCGTCGGCGCGAGGTGCGGCCACTTTGTATAAGTTTCGGGCGAGAAACCTGATCACCAAACAAAAGGTCGATATCAACCTGAAAGGGACAGAGGGCCTAGAAGAGGCGGACTTCGAGAAACGACCGGTTACGTACATGTACGCCGATGGCTCGCACGTTCACTTCCTGGATTCCCGCGATTACAACGAATACGCATTAGCCAAGGAGGATTTGGCCGACGAAATCAATTTTCTGAAGGAAGGACTGGAGGGGATCTTCGCTCTCATCTATGAGGGGGAATGCGTGGGGATCGAGCTGCCGGTGGCCGTGGAACTGCAAATCGTGGAGTGTGACCCGTATATTCGCGGGGCCTCGGCCACGGGCCGCACCAAGCCCGCCCGGTTGGAGACCGGCTACGTGGTTCAAGTGCCGGAGTACATGTCACAGGGCGAGGTGGTGAAGGTGGATACGCGAAGCGGGGAGTTTCTTTCCCGGGCATGAGTTCGAGGTCGATTCGGTAGGCTCACAGGTGGCCGTCGCGGTGCTGTAGCGAGACCGGTTGTCGGGATGCGTGTTTGTCGATTTTTTACCGCGGCCGTATGCTACTGCGTGGTGAACGTGATCTTCGTGGGTGCCGAAGCGTATTTCCGGCATAACCAGGCCCCAGCACAAGATCGGGCGGCCTCCCCGTAGGTCGTGGCTATCCCGTCGTGTGAGCCGATTGGCGGCACGTCCTTTCTGCATCCCTCCCTTTGCTCAAACCAGAGCCAATCGTGCGGGGGTTCCCTCAATTGGATGGGGAGTCGTGCGTAGGATGGGTGGTCTCTACACGGCTTACGGCCTGGCCTTCGGCAAAGATGGTCCGCAGTCTCGCACCGGGAATTAGATTGGCAGCACTTCGTAAGAGCCAGCCGGTCTCCGCGTCTTCGGTAATGGTGTAGCCGCGGCGGAGGACAGCCAGGGGGCTGACGGATTCTAACCATTCGGACGCCGCCTCCCAGCGCTGCCGCGATCTTTCCCAAATCCGACGCATGGCCAGGGTCAGCCGCGCATCCCATTGATCGACGCTTTGCGCCGCTGTTCGCAGACGATCGGTCGGACGAAGAAATACGGCGTGCTGCGACACCGTTTCCAATCGCCATCGGGCATCTTGTAGGCGATGCCGGACCACTCCCGATAACCGAGTCGCCAGCCCAGCCAGGCGCTCCAGGACCTCGCTCTTGGCGGGCAGCACACGCTGAGCCGCATCCGTGGGTGTTAATGCCCGGACATCAGCCGCTAGATCGGCGAGGGTTACGTCGATTTCGTGGCCGACGGCGGAGACAACGGGCACACGCGATGCGGCGATGGCACGCACCACGACCTCGGTGTTGAAGGCGGCCAGGTCTTCTAAACTGCCTCCTCCTCGCGTGACGACGATGCAATCCGGTAAGATCGCCCAATGATTGACGTGGTGTAACGCCTCAGCGATTTCATTCTCGGCTCCCTCTCCTTGAACGCGAACCGGAACGATGACGATGTCCGCGACCGAAAAGCGATCGCGCAAGGCGGTGAGGAAGTCGTGAATGGCCGCGCCGCTTGGGCTAGTGATGACAGCGATGGTTCGGGGAAATGGCGGCAAGGCTCGCTTTCTTTCGGCCGCAAAGAGACCCTCCTTTGCCAGCTTTTCTTTGAGGTGGCGGAGCGCCAGCTCCAAGGCGCCGATGCCAGCCGGCAATAGCTTCTGCACGACGAACTGGTATCTGCCGTGCGGAGGATATACGCTCAGCCGCCCGCGGCATAGGACGCTGATACCATCTTGCAGCGGGAACTTGATCTTGGCTGCGGTGCTTTGCCACACGACGCATGGGAGTTGTGCGTTTTCGTCCTTGATCGCGAAATAGATGTGCCCGGATCGTGCCCGCGCAAGATCGGTAACCTCACCTTCCAGCCAAACCGTCGGGAAAGCCGATTCCAGTACACCGCGGATCATGGCGGTAAACTCGGATACGGTCAAGATTGCAGGCGATTCACCGGAACTCTCAGTGTGGGACATGAGCAATGCCTTTGTTTCCTGGTAACCGTTCACGGAAGATTCCGAGTGTTACGCCGTGCCGAGGACAACATCTTGTGGATCTTGCGGTTCCCTTGATTCATCGCCGGCCACGAGCGGAGCGTTTGGGCCTCACGGTTCCTGAAAACCTCTCGCT
This sequence comes from Blastopirellula marina, assembly GCA_020721965.1. Classification (GTDB taxonomy): domain Bacteria; phylum Planctomycetota; class Planctomycetia; order Pirellulales; family Thermoguttaceae; genus Thermogutta. The sequence continues at coordinate 81,335 of DYLS01000001.1, forward strand.
TTCCGCATGGTTCCACCCGTGAACGGTTACGTTTTCTGGTTAAG
>DYLS01000215.1:0-1650 GCA_020721965.1 Blastopirellula marina
TCGGCGCGGCCGAACGCGCCAACAAAGTCCGTTGGGGAATTGCACAGGACATCATCATCGCCTGGATTCTGACGATTCCCGCGACGACGTTTCTGTCCGCAGGGATTTACCTGCTGACCAGCCGCTTCCTCTTCTGACGCATCCGCCTCGCGCGTGACGGGGAGGCGGGTCCCGTCCGAATTAGCGGAAATCTGTCTGTAGGGGAATCAAATCCGATTCGCCGCCCGTGTACCACTTCAACAACTGGATGAACCAGTAGCATAAATCCGCCTCGTCCCTCCCCGCCCGATCCAGCAACTCTGGGATGGACAGGGTATCCACGCGCGCGATCTCGACGGGGTCGAATCGGACGCGGGCGGGATCCGCCGTCCCTGTGAAGAGGAGGCTGATTTCATTGTCGTTCGGCCCATAGTTCAGGCGGAAGCGGATGCGCGGGGTCAGGGTCACATCACGGAGGCCGAGTTCCTCCCAAAGTCCGCGTTGAGCCGCAGTGACGTAATCCTCTCCCGCTTTGACGTGTTCCGAGACCGAGCAGTCCCAGAGCGAAGCGTATTGCTTTCGGTCCGCGCTCCGCTGTTGGATGAGCATCCTTCCATCTGCAGTGAACAGGAAAACGTGCACGCCGCGATGCCACAGTCCCTGCGCGTGGACAACGGAACGCGCGGCCTGACCGATTACGTTGTCGTTGGTATCAATGATGTCGAAAATTTCTTCGGTCATGGGGGAAATATACAAGTACACACGTAACAGGTACACAGGTAATGTGTGTACTTGTTTACGTGTGTACCTGTTTACCTGTTTACTTCTATCCGCCGAACAGCGCCACCACATCCTTCACGTGGACGACGCCGTCGAAGTTCGGGATGTTGCCTTTGCGCATCCTGGCCTTTTCTCCGTCCGCATCGCCCAAACAAGAGACGATGATGTCACCCGCTTCGATGTCTTCATTCTCGGTGTAGCCATTGTAGGTGACGATGGTCTTAATGCCTGCGGCCTTGGAGGCCTTCACGCCGTTCTTGGAATCCTCCACGACCATGACTTCCTCAGGCTTCAACCCTAGTTTCGAGAGCGCCAGGTTGTAGATTTCGGGATCGGGCTTCTTGTTTTTGACCACGTCACCCGCGAGGACGAGGTCGAATTTGATGTCCGAAAGGATTTTCTCGGTGATGGCCTTGGCCGCCTGCTCGTTGGATGTGGTGCAGACCGCAATCTTCAAGCCCGCCTCCATCGCCTCTTTCATGAAGCGATGAACGCCCGGGCGGAGGGGGAGTTTGCCCGTCTCGATCAATTCCACGAACAACGCCGTCTTGCGCTTGTGCATGTCCTTGACGAGTTGGTCCAGTTCCTCGGCGGGGATCGGTTTGCTGAATCCCTTGGTTTGGGCGTGGTGCTTCATGCGTTCCTTGCCGCCTGCCACCTGGAGCAGTTCGTGGTAATACTCCACGCTCCACTCGTCGGTGAAGCCAAATTCCTTGAACGTCATGTTGAACGAGACGCGGTGCCCGTCGCGCTCGGTGTCAATGATGACCCCGTCCTGGTCGAAGAACACTGCTTGTATTTTTGCCATTGGTTACTCCTTGTGGGAGGTACACACGTAGACAAGTATATACGTATACGGTGAGACGCACACGTGTTTACCTGTGTACGTGT
>DYLS01000215.1:1750-3885 GCA_020721965.1 Blastopirellula marina
TGTGTACCTGTGTACGTGTCTACTTCCTCACTTCTTCATTCCAAAGAACTCGCGGACGAGATCCACAAACAAGCGGTTCTCTTCCTTCGTTCCGATGGTGACGCGGAACCAACCGTCGCTCCCGTACATGTCGGCATTGGGGCGCAGGATGACGCCCTTGCTCTCGGCAAACGCGACCATGTCCTTGCCCTTCTTGCCTGCCGGGCCGCCGTCGAACAGGATGTAGTTGGCCTTGGACGGGAAGACGACCAGTCCGGGCACGTCACTCAACGACTCGGTAATAAAGTCCATTTCGCTGTTATTGAACTTGACGCGCTCCGCCAGCGCCTCCGTATCCTCGAAGGCCGCCAGCGCGCCCCACATCGGGATGATGCCCACGTTCCAGGGCAGAAGCGAACCGGAGATCTGGTCAATGACCTCTTTCGCGCCCAACGCGTAGCCGAAGCGCATCCCCGCCAGGCCGTAAGCCTTCGACATCGTGCGCGTGATCAGCACGTTTGGATATTTCTTCGTCAACGCTACCTGTGACATACCCAGGCCCGCATATTCCACATAGGCCTCGTCAATGACAAAGGGAATGCCCGTCTCCGCGATGGTGACAAAGTGTTTGGCTTCCATGAAATTGCCGGTCGGATTGTTCGGGTTGGCAACCACGATGACCTTGGTCTTGTCGGTGACAGCCTTGAGGATGGCGTCAGGGTCGAAGTGCAGGTACTTATCCTTGTAGATCATCGGCACGTTGACCATCTTTGCGCCCAACAAAACGCCGCGCAGTTTGTAGATGCCGAAGCAGGGCGTGTGCTGGATGATCTCCTCGCCAGGGTCAATGAACATGCGGAAAATGTTATCGTACACCTCGCTGGAGCCGTTGCCGATCATCACGTTCTGCGGCCCGTCCAGCCCGTTGATCTCGGCGATCTTCGAGCGGACGACGAGTCCCTGATCGGGATAGCGGTTTGCCATCTTGGCGTACTTGATCATCGCGTTCAGCACCTTCTCGGAAGGCGGATTGGGGTTCTCATTCGACATCATGCGATGCAATGAGGGGTCTCTCCATGCCAGTTCGATGTGGTTCGAAATGTACATGGGAATGCCCTTCACCCATGGGACGTAGTATTCATCAATCTTCTTCGTCATTCGTTTTCTCCTGAAAGTTTGTTGAATTGCAACGTACACAGGTAGACACGTATACACGTACACACGTGACCTGTTTACCTGTGTACTTGTGTACCTGTTTACTTGTGTACTTGTTTACCTGTTTACGCCTTACCCACGCTCTCCACCATCTCCATCCAGTGCATCACGGCCTTCTTCGTGGCCTCGCGCACGACCTTGTCAATCTTGCCTGGGTCGTACTCGTCGCGGTGGGCGGTGATGTACTCATACTTCGCGTCAATCAGCGTGTGCTTCAACTCGGTGGAGACGTTGAACTTCGCGCCGCCAGCCGCCAGCAATTTCTTGATCGTCTCCTCGGGCAGGCCCGTCCCACCGTGGACGACCAGCGGGGTCTTGATGCCGTTGCCGTTCAACATCTTGTGGATGGTGGCCATGCGCTCGGTATCGATCTTCGGGTTCTTGGTCTTGTAGACGCCGTGCGCGGTGCCGATGGCGGGCGCGAAGATGTCCACGCCCGTGCGCTCGACGAATTCCACGGCCTGTTTCGGATTCGCCAACTGCGCTTCGTCCTCCGCGACCTTGACCTGGTCCTCCACGCCTGAAACGGTTCCCAACTCCCCTTCGACGGAGATATTGCCGACGCTGTGGCAGTAATCCACCACTTCCTTCGTCTGGCGGATGTTCTCCTCGTAGGCCTGCTTGGAGGCGTCGATCATGATGTTGGTATAGCCCGCGTCGGCGCACTTCTTGCAGTAGTCAATGTCGGTGCAGTGGTCGAGATGCAGCACGACGGGGACGGGCGCTTTCTCCGCCAGGGTGCGATAGATGGCGACCATGATGTCGCGTCCAAGGAACTGGGACGGCTTGACCGAAGTCTGCACGATGACGGGCGACTTCGTCTCGACGGCCGCGTCGATGACCGCCTCGAATTGAAGCAGGTCGGTGACGTTGAACGCGCCGACCGCGTAGTGCTTCTTGGCGGCTTCGATCATGATCTCTTTTGCATTTACGATGGACAT
>DYLS01000073.1 GCA_020721965.1 Blastopirellula marina
CATGGTCTATAATCACACCCTTCACGGCCGATCCCCGTTGAACGTGGCCGTTTCGCAGGACGGCGTCGCCTGGACGCCCGTTCTCACCCTGGAAGATGAGCCGGGCGAGTACAGCTATCCTTTCCTGCTACAAACCTCCGACGGCCTGGTCCACATCGTTTACACCTGGAGGAGAGAGCGAATTCGCCATGTGGTGCTTGACTCGACAGAGCTGGTCGAGGTGGCAACCACCGCCACGGCCCCAGCGGCCGCCACCTCCCGCGCTGCGCACGATCCGACACGTGACCCCAACGTCATCGTTGTCCTGACGGACGATTAAGCCGAACTTCCTGGACGTATTTTTACGTAAATCGTTACTGCGTAACGACTTTCTGCTGATTTGCGCTACTTGCCGTAGTCATGTAACGGTTTTTCGTAAGTTCTTGCCTTGTAACGACTTGCGCGATTCGCCTTGTACTCGGAAAACGGTGGGAATCAGGGCTCCTCATTGACGTAAGTCGTTTTCTTCAAATCACTTGCAATTAGCATCCCCCTAGTTCGCGGGGGGGAAGTTTGGGTTAATCGCAGAAATACGTCCTCGAGCGTCGGGTCACACTCGGTAAATGATGTCACTTCAACGCCCGATTGAATAAGTTCCCTGAGCAATTCGGCGGCCTCGGCATCGTCACCCTGCAAGTCGAAAGAAAGCCCTCCTTCATCTTCGTACAGATGGTTGACATCTGGTCGCTGTCCGACGATTCGCCTGGCAAGCCCCAGGCCATCGCCCTGGTCACGAAACCGCACCATGATGTGGCGGGTTACCCGAATCGAACGCAGAACATCCTCAATGGGGCCGCAAGTCAAGAGACGCCCGCGATAGATGATGCCCACCCAGCTACAAAAATCCGCCAGTTCGCTAAGGATGTGGCTGGAAACCAGAATGGTCTTCCCCTGCCGCCGCAGACTCTTGAGGAGATGCTTAAGCTCGATCCGAGCCTGGGGGTCTAGGCCGGCGGCGGGTTCATCCAGAATCAGCACGGGCGGATCGTGGATCAGCGTCCGAGCCAGGTAAAGCTTCTGCTTCATTCCCCGCGAAAGGGCAGTAACCCTGGCCTTCGCCTTTTCCTTCAAGTCCAGCGTTTCGAGCAACATCTCGATACGACGTCTCCGAACGGTGCGGGGCAAAAGGTAGACCTGTCCAAAAAAGTCTAGAAACTCCCCCACCCGCATCCCGTTGTACGATCCGAACTGGTCGGGCATGTAGCCGATGTGATGTCGAACCTCCAGAGGTTGCCGCGAGACGCTGAAACCAGCCACCCGCCCGTCGCCACTGCTGGCCTTGATCAGGGTGGCCAGGAATCGAATGGTCGTCGTCTTTCCCGCGCCGTTCGGACCGATGAACCCGAACAGTTCTCCCGCCGGAATTTGCAAGTTCAGGCAATCTACCGCTCGAAACCGGCCGTAATTCTTGACGAAATCGATTAACTCGATCATAAGATTGCAACTCATCGACTGGGCACCGCGAACATCGCCGCATGTTTCGGAACCTATCCATTATAGATCGCGATGCTCTCCCGCTGTATCCGAGCACCGCTCAACGGGCAGGCGCGCTAAGACTACGGGGCAAGATGGTTCGCCTGGCTCAACACCTTGTGATGATGGGACATAACGCCGCACAATCTGCGATGCACATGTCATGCAATCCGGCGGACCTCGCGCTGTAGCACTATCACTACACCGCAGGGTTGTTTGCCTGGCTCAACATCCTGTGGTCTCAGGATATGACGGGTCGCAACATGCTGGTGAGGTCATCCCATAAGCCGGACCCTACGCTGTAGTACTCTCATGATTGAGAGGGCTGGGACAAGAGCCACTTCGCGTCGCGAAAAAGGCCATTTCGCATCCCGAAAAAAGTTAGGGAATTCGGGGAAAAGAAAACATGTGCGCGAATTCATCCGCACCGTTACCCCACCGATTCCGAAAACATCAAGTGGTGGGCAGCGATTGCCTTCCTTTCTCCAACGGCATAGCATAACCAAGAGGAAAATGGCGTAAGGTCTGCTTCCTATTACGAGCGTATGCAATTCTCCAGCTTTCATATCTGCCCGATGTCCCTCCTCCGTTGTCCGGCCTAGACCGGACGCCGCAATCCCCCTACAACTCTTCAGCCATAGAGCCTTCTTGAACCACAAGGATTTCTCCGCTTTCCAAGTTTCGACAGTTTCTATAGGCTAAATCTGTATTGCTTCACAAGCGGTATCGTTCACGGTGTCGATTCGTTCGAGGTGCGAAATGGCCACGGACTTCCAGATCAAGGAACGGCTTCCCGAAATCACTGCCAAAATGGTAGAGGCTTACCGTGATAATCCGGCGACGAACCACCTCGGCCACTGCCCACTTCCCAATTACGACGCCGTGACCGAGGCCACGGAGTGGATGAAGGAAATTCTGTTTCCCGGATACCGACACCGCGACGGCCTGCACTTGGGCAACATTGGGTACTACGTGGGAGACCTCGTCGACAAACTGCACGACGTGCTGACCCAGCAAATCTCGCGAGCCTTGCGCCATGAGGCCAATCACGCAACGGAGTGCGATCCGATCCGCCTGGCCGACTTCGAAGCATTGGGGCAGGCCAAAACCGTGGCCTTCCTGAATCAACTCCCCGAATTGAGCAGGTTGCTGGCCATGGACGTGCAGGCCGCTTACGACGGCGACCCCGCCTGCAAATCGCTGGACGAGGTCATCCTGTGCTACCCGGGTTTAGAAACCGTTACGGTGTACCGGCTGGCGCACCTCCTCCACCAATTAGACGTGCCTTTGATACCTCGCATGATGACCGAATGGGCCCACAGCCGCACCGGCATTGACATTCATCCGGGCGCCAAGATCGGCGCGCATTTCTTCATCGATCACGGTACTGGCGTCGTCATCGGCGAGACGTGCGAGATCGGCAGCCATGTCAAGCTATACCAGGGCGTCACGCTGGGGGCTCTCAGTTTCGCAAAGGATGCCCATGGCCGACTGGTCCGCGGCACCAAACGCCATCCCACCATCGAGGATCGGGTCGTCATCTACGCCAACGCCACGGTCTTGGGTGGCCGGACAATCGTGGGTCACGACTCCGTCATCGGCTCCAGCGTGTGGCTTACGCGATCCGTGCCACCCCACACGACCGTAACCCTCGAACGTCCCAATTTGTGCATGCGTGCCGAAAACTGCGACGAGCTAGTACCCGAAAAAAGCCTGGCCCCAGAGGGCGACTCCGAAGGGTAGCCCTCCAACCAGTTCGCAGTCCCGCCGCGAAACGGTGCCTCCATATCTGGCTCGCTCCGGCGGAGTTCTATCTGCGCCTCAGCCCAAAAACCACCGCTGCCGAGATGACCACGGGGTTCTGAGCATGATCCACACCACTCCCGCCAGCATTCCCGTCCAGGCGAGTGCAGCAATCCAACTTCCCCATCCCAGACCCGGCTGTTGATAACGCCAGTGCACGAGCCAGTCTCCCGGCGGTAAAGGGCAACCCAAGAGCAGGCGATCGACGCACCCGGGAACCAGTGTTCGTTTCTCTCTCCCCTGGATCGATCGCAACTCCACGCTCCAACCAGGGAGATACTGCTCTTGCAAGACGAGAAGGCTCGGCTGCCCAACCTCGACATGGATGCGAACATCACCTGGAGAATAGCCAACGATCTCCAAGGATTCCTGCTTGACGCTAGGCCCGTCTCCAATCGCGGGTTGGTCATGAAATGACTTCCAGCCGGGCAAGGACGGCATCGCACCGGGAATCTCTACCGTCGGGCAATGCCCCGACCGCCAAGGGGGATCGGCAGCACCCAGCCACCGCCCCATCTCCGCCCACAAATCCGCGGCAGTGGCGGCTGATGCCCCGAGATTCAATCGTCCCGAGTCCATGTGCCAAGATGGAACCAAATAGGCAATGCGAGCGGCGGGAGCCGGCCCCGCCTCGAAGGCATCTCTTTCCGAGCCGCGACTGCCATCCTTCGACCGCGGAAACCTCGACAACAATTCTTCGCCCAGCCTCGCGGCGCCTAGCCAAGGGAGGATTTCATCGAGCCGATCCGTCCCGCCACGTTTTCCCATATTGCTTTTGACGAACTCGAGGAATATGCGGTACCGTGTCGGCATCATAGTTCCGTAGTGCTGTAGGTTCGCCACTCCCTCGAGCATTCCCCAACGGCCAAACCAAGTCTGCCGCTCCCAGGCGGCCAGTTCTTGCAGCCGTTCGGGGGATGTACTGTACCTCCACAAAGGGGGATACCAAAAAAGAGGTCGCCAGATTCGACGCGGCGGCGTCTGGAGGATCTCGCTTGGTAACGGTTGCGGTCGCACCGACAACACCATGGGTCGTGCGGCCAACGCCAAATCGACTGCGGATCCGATTACCCACAACAGCGTCAAGCTCAGGCGGATTCCCCTCCACCGCGGCATGAGGGCTGGTAACCCGGATCGAGAAAGCAAGCTCGCACGGCGAGGGCCGGTTACCGCCTTGGAAGAGAGAATGGCGACGATCAAGCCCATTACCCCGGTCTGCGAAAAGGATAACAGCATGTGACGCAAGGCTGAATCCCCCCGAAACGGCCCGAAAATGACATCCGCCGGCACCCGCAAGCCCTCCCACAGCCCCAGCCATCGTACAGCCACTCCCACCGTAAGGGCGGCCACGCTCAGAGAGACCGCGATCCAGGCCAGTCGCCGCGCTCGTCGCAACGTGGCCTTGCCCCGCTCTACTCCAATCGCTGACAAACAGGCGACCGAAATGGCCAAGAATGGCAACCACTTCGCCGGGTAGCGAAACATGGCGTAGCCGGGCAACAGTCGTGCCAGCCACCAATAAATCCCCCCCGCCGGCGGATAGAAAACGTCCCGGGAGCCGTCGCCGGTGGCCATCACTTCAACGAGTGCATTTCCAAGGACACCAAGCCCGTACCATCCTAGCGACGCCAGGACGGCTACGACTGCCAGCCACGTCAACCACACCTGACCTCGAACATCTCCCTCCCGTGCGGTCGCGGCCTCCGCGTCGTCCTCTCCGCTTGCCGCGAACGAGACTTGGATTCCGTGGCGGGTCGGCCGGTGCCACCTTGTCAATACCCCGATTGGTCTCTGCCTTGGAGGAAACAGCCGCGCCGTGGCCAGGGCAAACACCAGCGGGACAAAACCGAGATAAAGACTTGGCGTCCACCAACGTCCTTCTTCGGCGAAAGCGCGGAGATATCGCTCGTTGGCCGGCAATGCAGCCCCCCCGAAATCCGGCCAAAGCAGTTCCAAAAGTCGCCACGGCGGGACGCTAAAGGCGTAAACGGAATCGGCATGACTTTGGCGAAGATCCGCCCAACGAGCGTCAGCCGTCTCGATACCCCTCGCGTTGGCCCAAAGCCTTGAGACGTCCTTTTCGTCGATAAGCGTGCGATCGCTGAGCTTTGCGTAGTGCCAGCTTGGAAGAATCTGCACGGCGGCCAAGGCGAATGCCAGAACAAAGGCGACGATCAACATCCCCGCAGACATCGCCGAAGGTCGCAATCGCGACAGACAGCCTTGCCCTTTGGCCAATGGCCGCAGCACCCTGCTCGCCGCCATCGCCACCCAAGTACCAAAGGCGATCAGGGCGGCATGATACGCCGTCTGCGGGTCTCCGCCGAGGGCAGCCATTGCCGTCGAAAAGGCCAGAAGCCCAACGGCTGTCCACCGCGGGTGGCTTCCGATTCCGCGATCCCGCTCGATCTCATTCCGTACCCCGCCGTTCCACGGGCCTGATTCCGCTGGAGTGCAGCCGGACTCCGCTGGAGTGCAACCGGATTCCCCGGGTGTGCAACCTGATTCCGCGAATGTGCAACCTGACTCCGCGGGTGTGCAACCGTATTCTGCGGGAGTGCAGCCGTATTCCGTGGGAGGAGGCTGGCTCCTCGCGATGGATTGCGTGGAACCGACAATCCGCCAGATTGCGGTGAGAATCCATGGGAGCCAGGCCCCGCCGACCAGATACACCGGATTGTGGATTTGGAAAAACGTCGGCCCCCCCAGGGCATAGACCAGTGAAGCCAAGGGGAGCGAAGTAGCGGGACAGCCCAACGCTCTGGCCAGGCGGGCCGCCCCCCAAGCCGCCAAGAGCACGTGCATCAACAGGAATGCGGCATAGGTGACGGGATACGGTAGCGGCAGCAGGAAAACAAGAATGCCGGGATAAAACGCGGCCGTTGTGCCATTTGCAACGAGCGGCGCGCCCAAATTCTCATAGGGATCCCACGCCGGCAAAATACCCTTGCGATATTGCTGCGACAAATAATACCAGAGAGGGAAGTAAAAGTTGCCGGAATCCCGATAGAGGGGTAGCTCCCCTCGAAACAGAACCGGATAGAAAACGGCGGCAAGGGCCAGGAAAAACAACGTCCAGCCCATCGCAATAAGATTTCGACGCATGGAGACTGAGGGCTTCGCCGATCCGATCATCATCGACCTTCCCGGCGCCATCGAAGCTAGGCATGGCGAGGCGTCTCAGCGCTGTGCGGCGGCACGCTTGGCGGTGCGTAGCAAGGCTCGGGCTTTTCTCACGGCCTCTTCCCGTCGGTCCAACATCTCATCGCCCGCGGCCTTCCGCCCCATCGTTGCCTCCAGAGACTCCGCGGCCGCCGTCACTTTCAAGTCTTGGACGGCCACCGCCTGCGAGGTCATCACGGAAACCACGTCGTTCAACACTTCGACAAAACCACCATCCACGAAGAACGCGTCCGGCTTGCCGTCCGTGAGAATCCGCAATTCGCCAGCACCGAGCCTGCCGATCAGCGGGGCATGGAGTGGGAAAATGCCTAGTTCGCCGTCAAACAACGGGACGATCACCCCCTCGGCCGTTTGATCGACCAGCTTTCGCTCGGGCGTCACAATGAGGACTCGCAGTTTGGGCATAACGGCACCATCGCCTCGTGTTCAGCGCATCTACGCTCTAGCAGCCCCGATGCAACAGAAAGCAGCTCACTTCTTGACCTCGGCCTTCAGCCGCTCGGCCTGTTCAGCCGCTTGTTCAATGCTACCCACGTACATGAAGGCCTGCTCGGGCAGATGATCCCACTTCCCGTCCACCAGCTCCTCGAAGCTGCGGATCGTCTCGGAGAGCGGAGTGATCTCGCCTGGCTTGCCCGTAAAGGCCTCGGCCACCAAGAACGGTTGCGAGAGGAATCGCTCGATGCGCCGCGCACGATGCACCACCAATTTATCCTCTTCGCTCAATTCTTCCACACCGAGGATGGCAATGATGTCTTGGAGTTCGCGGTATCTCTGGAGGACCCGCTGTACCCGTCGGGCAATGGCGTAATGGCGCTCACCCACGTATTGCGGATCCAGCAAGCGACTGGAGGATGCCAGCGGATCTACCGCCGGATAAATCCCTTTCTCGGCAATCGAACGTTCGAGATAAATGAAGGCGTCCAACTGGCCGAAGGCGGTCGCAGGCGCTGGGTCCGTGGGGTCGTCGGCCGGTACGTACACCGCTTGCACCGAAGTGATGGCACCTCGCGAAGTGGAGGCGATACGCTCCTGCAAGGCCCCCATCTCCGTCGCCAACGTCGGCTGGTAACCCACTGCGGACGGCATCCGGCCAAGCAGGGCGGAGACTTCGCTCCCGGCCTGCGAAAAACGGAAAATGTTGTCGATGAACAACAGGACATCGGCGCCCGTCGTATCGCGGAAATACTCGGCCATCGTCAAAGCCGAAATCGCCACCCGCAAGCGTGCTCCCGGCGGTTCGTTCATCTGCCCGAACACCATGCACGTCTGCTCGATCACGCTGCGGCCCGTGTTGCCGATCTTGGCCTCTTGCATTTCCAGCCAGAGGTCGTTGCCCTCGCGGGTTCGTTCTCCCACTCCGGCAAATACCGAGTAACCACCGTGAGAGCTGGCGATCCGGGCAATCAACTCGGTCAGAATGACCGTCTTTCCCAAACCGGCCCCGCCAAACAGCCCTGCCTTTCCTCCGCGGACGAACGGAGTCAACAGGTCGATCACCTTGATGCCCGTTTCAAAAATCTCCACCTCCGTGGAAAGCTCGGTCACATCGGGGGCGTCGCGGTGAATCGGCCAGTATTCCTCCGCCTTGACCTCGCCGCGATCGTCCACCGGCTGCCCCAATAGATTGAAGACCCGCCCCAGCGTGGCCTTGCCGACGGGTACCTTGACCGGCCCGCCCGTGTCCAAGCACTTCATGCCGCGAACCAAGCCGTCCGTGCTTCCCAACGCGACACACCGCACGCGCCCGCTGCCGAGGTGCTGTTGCACCTCTCCGGTCAGCTTGATCTTCACGCCCTTGTATTCTTCTTGCACCATCACGGCGTTATAGATGGCGGGGAGCCGATGCTCCGGAAACTCGGCATCGAAAATCGATCCGATCACTTGCGTGATGCGACCGAAATTCGGCTGCTTCTGTTCTTCCGTGCCGCGTGTCTGGACGCCTTGGGCTGGAGTTGTGGTCATAGTCTTGCCTCAAAAACCTGCTAAGAACTGTGCCGTTTTTGGCCGGGCACCCGTTTCCTTTTTCATCACCGATGACGCTTCCCGCTGAGATCGAATTCATCCTCACGATCTCCGCGGTCATCAATCGACATTTGCTATTCGGCCTGGAGAGCCTCGGCGCCGCTGATAATTTCCAAAATCTCTGACGTAATTTGCGTCTGCCTCGCCCGGTTATACGCCATGCTGAGGTTGGATAGCATCGAGTCCGCGTTTTCAGTAGCTGTCTTCATAGCAACCATCCGCGCGATCTGCTCGGAGGCAGCGGATTCCAAGAAACAGCGAAACAATCGCATCTTGAACGTGAATGGTACGATCTCTTCCAGAATGCTTTCCGGGGACGGCAGGAATTCATATTCCGCCCGGTGCAGCCGACCGTTTTCGTCTTCCGCCGGCGCCTGATACGGCAAAAGCGTCTCCACGATGGGGTATTGGCGGCTGACGGATTCCAATCTCGTGTAAGCCACGTCCACGCGGTCGATGCGGCCGTCGAGATAATCCTCCATGAATCGCCGGGCAAGCACTTCCACGTCGGCAAAGGCAGGCCGCGCCTCGAAGTGGAAGTACTTCTCTTGAACCGGTACATTGCGGAACTTGAAGGCCGACACACCACGCTTTCCAGACACTTCGAGACTGACGGCGGCATACTCGTCCGCCAGTTTTTTGCGATGCAGGAAGCCCAACCGCAGGACCGCCGAGTTGTAGCCTCCGCACAATCCGCGGTTCGAAGTCAGCACAAGGAGCACTGCTTGCCGCCGTTCGGTCCGCGCTGTCAGCAGCGGATGTGCGACTTGTGTGCCGCTTGCCGCCAGGTGTCCCAGCAGGGCCGTGAGCCGTTCCGCAAAAGCCGACCCCGCGGCGGCGCGATCCATGGCCCTTTTGAATCGAGCCGTGGATATGAGTTCCATCGTCCGCGTGATCTTACGGATGTTCCGTACGGAACGACGGCGTCGATCTAAAACTTTGGTCTTTCCCATGACTGCCTATCTCAAAGTGCGCGTCAGGCCCGGGCGACGGCAGGCTCCGGCTTTTGCAGGAAGGTGCGGGTGAATTCCTTCAGGGCCTCGATCAGCCGCGATTCGTCATCCGCGCTGAGCTGTTTACTGTCCGTAATGGCCTGCCACACCACCTGATACTTCTCATGGAAATAAGCCAGGAATTCCGTCTCCCAGCGACGTACTTCCGTGGCGGGCACTGCGTCCAGGAAACCCTTGGTACCGGCGTAAATCACCACGATTTGGTCGGTAACGTGCATGGGCTGGTATTGGCCTTGCTTCAACAGCTCCGTCATACGGTATCCGCGGTCCAGCCTGGCCTGTGTGGCAGGGTCCAGCTCCGTGCCCAGTTGGGCGAAGGCTTCCAGTTCGCGAAACGCCGCCAAATCCAATCGCAGGCCGCCAGCCACCTTCTTCATGGCCGGGACTTGAGCCTTGCCGCCCACCCGGGAAACCGAGATTCCCACGTTCATGGCCGGGCGTTGGCCCGCGAAAAACAGGTCCGGCTGCAAATAGATCTGGCCGTCGGTGATCGAAATCACGTTGGTGGGGATATACGCTGAGACCTCGCCCTCCAGCGTTTCCACGATGGGTAGCGCGGTCAGGGAGCCGCCGCCCAGTTCGTTGCTGAGCTTGGCAGCCCGTTCCAGCAATCGGCTGTGGCAATAGAAAATATCCCCGGGATACGCCTCCCGTCCCGGCGGGCGCCGCATCAACAGCGACAACTGCCGATAAGCCTGAGCTTGCCGGGTCAAATCGTCGTAAACCGCCAGGGCGTGCTTTCCGTTGTACATGAAGTATTCGGCCATGGCGCAACCGGCGTAGGGCGCAATGTATTGCAACGGGGCGGGCGAACTCGCCCCCGCCACAATCACCGTCGTATATTCCATGGCCCCGTGGCGCCGCAGGGTATCGACGATTTGTGCGACTGTCGAATCCTTCTGCCCTACCGCGACATAAAAGCACTTGACGCCGGTTTCCTTCTGGTTCAAGATCGTGTCGATACAGATAGCGGTTTTTCCGGTTTTACGGTCGCCAATGATCAACTCGCGCTGCCCGCGACCGATCGGCGTCATGGAATCGATCGCCTTGATGCCGGTTTGTAGGGGTTCATTGACCGGCTGTCGATGGGCCACCCCGGGGGCTGGGCTTTCCACCGGCCGACGTTCTGTAGTGATAATCGGGCCTTGACCGTCCAAGGGATTCCCCAACGGATCGATCACGCGTCCCAGGACCGCCTCGCCGACCGGCACACTCAGCAACTGGCCGGTGCTGCGAACCTCGTCGCCTTCTTCGATCTTGAGGTAGTCCCCCAAGATGATCACACCCACGGAGTTTTCCTCCAGGTTGAAGGCCAGTCCGCGGACGCCGCTGGGAAACTCCACCATTTCGCCGGCCATCACGCCCGACAAACCGTACACGCGCGCAATACCGTCACCGACCTCGAGGACCCGACCGGTCTCGCGGACGTCGATTTGAGCTCGATATTGCTCGATTTCACTCCGAATAACGGAAGCGATCTCGTCGGCTTTGAATCTCATGGGCACTCCTGTCGATAATCTGTTTGCGAACCCGCTCAAGCTGGGCGGCCACAGAGGCGTCGAAAACCGTGTCGCCGACCTCGATGACCACCCCCCCCAGCAGGTCCGGTTCGACCCTCTGTTCGATGATCGGAAGTTGCTTCAGTAGCGTCTGAATCGCGCTTTTCAGTTCGGCAACCGTCTCGGGGGACAGAGCGATCGCAGTACGCACCTTGACGCGAATCTGATTTTGTCGCCGAATCCATTCCTCTTGCACAGCGCGGGCGATTGCCCGCAGACAGTCCAACCTCCCCCGGCGGGAAAGCACCTGCAAAAAGTCCAGGAGCGGTTGGCTCAACCGCCCTTCAAAAACGCGCCGCAAGACTTGCGATTTTTGCTCATGCGGGATGACGGACGAGGCCAGAATCGCCTCGAAATCAGGCCGGGGATCCAACACCTCCCGAACCACGTCGGACAACTCCTCGATCAAGGCCTCGGCCAGGCCGGAGGCCTGAGCAACGTCCAGCAATGCCTCCGCATACACGGCCGCGACTCTCTCTACGGTCACATCCGGAGAGAACTCGGCGGCAAAACGTGCATCTTCGGCGTGGATATCCGTGGTCATGGACAGATTCCCCGATTCGCCCTAGCTCGCCCGACTCCGCATCCAACCATGCGACCTAAACCACGCGCCTTCAACCATGTGCGTTCAACGACGCGTCTTAATCCTTGTGCCTTTGGTCCACGTATCGGCAGCCAGCGATTCACGTACCGGCCCCCAGGAATCAAATCATGGCGCCAATCCTCAATTCGCGTCGGCGCTGCGCACCGCGCCCAGCGTGGCCACGGCTTGCTCGATCATTCTTGCATGAGCGGCCGGGTCGAGTCGCGAAGCGATGATCTTGCCCGCCAGATCGACGGCCAAATTGGCCCCTAATTGAGATATCTCCTGGACCGCCCGATCCGCGGCTTGCTCAATCTCCGCCAGCTTTCGGCGGTGTTGCAACTCCGCTTCTTCCTGTGCCTCTTGCACGATCTTTTGGGCTGTGGCCCGGGCATCTTGCTTAGCCTTTTCCATCATTCGGGCGATCTCTTCCTGAGCCCCGCTCAATCGCTCTTCATACTCTTTCAGCAGATTTTTTGCTTTGCGATGCGCCTCCTCCGCAGAACGAATCTCCCCCGAGATGTGCTGCTCCCTATCATCCAGCGCGCCAATGATGGGTTTCCAGGCGAAGACCCAGAGCACGACGAGGACGCCCAGAAAGACGACGGCCGTCCACAAGGCCAGGTCAGCCTTGAAATCCAGCGGATTGACAGCCTCGCCGACGCTTCCTTCCGCCCCCCCACCGTGATCGCCGACCGCCGCGTAAACATTCGGGGTCAGTTGATCCGGCAGCAGCACTCCTAGGCCACCTAGCACCAAAGCGGAAACCAGCAACCAACGCCTGAACATCTCTGATAGGCTCCCATTCACGGAAGGGGACACATGTCGGCAGTCACGGCCCCGGCTGGGGAGACGTGCGAAATCGGTCTCTTTCCCCGCAGGAAAGGCCCGCACGCCACCCCAAACCGACCGGTTCGCACTCCCGCCGTCACCCGGTGAAGAACAAGGCGATCAGACAGACGATCAAACCGAAGAAGGTCACACCTTCAATCAGGGCCGCCGAAATGATCATGGCCGTCTGAATGTTCCTCGCCACCTCGGGTTGCCGCGCCATGCTCTCCACCGCGGCGCCGCCGATTCGGCCGATGCCGTACGCCGCGCCCAGAATGATCAACCCGGCACCAAACGCACCCCCCAGGAAGATATAACCGCTGCGTCCCCCCTGCGATGCCGCCTCGGCAGCCGCAGGTTGCGCATCCGGCGGCGCGGCCTGTTCGGCAAATGCCGGTAACGCCAAGGCTGACAACACCAAACCCAACGCCATGACACTCAGCAACTTGTTCACGGAACGAATCTCCTTTCTCTTCTCTCAGGAACACCCATTTGTGATCCCCTGCCTCCGGGGCATCGTATTCCTTCAATGCCAGACGACCATCGTTGAGCAAGAACCCGAAGTACCCTTGTATCCTCGCGGAGCACTCCCCCTTAACTCATCCCATTCCCTTATGAGGCCCAACAATTCCCCTACCAGCCAAGCCGCCACGGCAAGCATCCCCGCCCGAAACCGGGGCGGCGGCACGACTATCAGTGCTGGTGCACAGAGATGCCGATGAACAAGGCCGCCAGGAATGTAAAAATATACGCTTGCAAGAAGGCCACGAACAATTCCAGCATATTCAACGCAACCTGCCCCAGAATGCTCATGAGCGTTACGCCCAACCACAGGATAGTCCACAGGTCGGCGACGGCCGCAATGAAACCCAGGATCACAGCCAAAACCAGGTGACCGGCAAACATATTGGCCATCAAACGCACAGCCAACACCGAATGCTTGATCAGCAACCCCAGCACCTCAATCGCAAACAACATCGGCTTCAGGACGACGGCCATCGCTGCGGGCAATTCCATCTGCGGTACCAGGCCGAGCCAAAAACGGATCGGCCCGAATTGCCTCATCCCAGCCCCAATGACGGTCAGAAACGTCAGGCACGCCAGGGCAGCGGTCACACTCAGCGACCCGGTCGGCGAGCCAGCCCAGGGTATCAGCCCCAACAAATTGCAAAACAAGACGAAGAAAAACACCGTCCACAAGAAGGGCAAGAAGCGATCCGCGTCGTGCGAACCAATGGCCGGCCGTGCCACTTCATTGCGGATGAACTCGAGGACGGCCTCGAAGAAATTGGTCAATCGGCCTCTGGGCGAGCGTCCCCCCCGCAGCCTCCATGCCAAAGGGATGAATATCAGGATCATTAGCACGGCGGCCACCAATTCGAGCACCATGAACTTGGTCACTTGCAATCGTAGCGGGATTTCCGTCCCGAACCATTGCACGCTACCCAAGTCGATCATTGGCAGATCGATGTGCAAGCCAAAAGGCAGGTGGAAGGAGACCGCGTCCTTGACGTGTTCACCTGCATTCCTGATATCTAACATGCCTTCACCCCCCAGGGTGCGGACCAAACCCTTGGACTACCAGCGGCCTACCAGCGGTTCCCAATGCTAGCCGTCCGGATCGGACTACCTCTCACGTGATTCCTCGCTTCGCGGTTCCTCGCTCCGAAGAGCGCCGATCATCAGCCAAGATTCGCTGGCAAGCGTAACGGGGTAAAAAACAATACAATACACAATCGCGGTCAAGCTGACCACCCGCTCCACAAAGATGGAGAAAATAGCAACTCCCACAAGGGGGGCCAACGTCCTGGGGAGAAGCCCCAACACCATGGCCCAAGTTTTCCCCTCCCCTCCGGCGGCGTGCCGAATCATCAACCAGGCCAGGAGCGTCCCCGTGAGACACCCCAGAGCCGCCACAGAGGCGGGGAGGTATTCGCTCTCCCCGGTCCCCCGAATCCAGGCCGCAGAGGGTACTACAAGAACATAGGCCACCAAAACTGGCAAGCAAAGCAAAATCGGTGGGGACCAATTGCTAGAGCGGTCACGGGGCATGGCTGAACACCTTCCTATCGTTCTCGCCCATCACTCTCGCAAGGCGGCCAGAGTAAACGATCCCGCTCTATCGACCGCGGTTTCGCTCCTCTAGCCCCCGGATGAGCCGGATGAAACCCAGTGCTGCTGTCGCTAACCCCAAGAGTGCCCCAACAACCGTGCCCACGGGCAGGGATTGGAGCCACTGATCCACCAGAAAGCCAACCAGTGCCGGGAGCACGAATTGCAACGACAGCCCCACGATTTCGGCACCCAAGGCCCAACCTTTCGCCCACGCCGCCCGGTCATCCCGCTCGTCGCTGGGATCCTCCCGGCTCAAGTCGCGTGAAGATTTCCCATCGTGCCTGGAGGATTGTGCATTCATGGCCATATCGATTGCAAACGGAGCACACGACCAAGAGAAAGGCTGGACGCCTTTCACCCCAAATATACCTTCCGGTGCGGACGGGAATAATACTTGTGAGTACAATAGACACCCACCATACGGAGGTGGAATGAGCAAGAATCCGTATTCGTAATTGACTTGCACCAGCCGTTTTCGGACCTTTTTTGTGGCATTTCTAGATCGCAAACCTTTTCACAATATGGATTTATGACTCTGATTGCCGAGCGATTCAGGCACGTTACAGTTACGGCAATAGGTTGCGGGCTGTGGGGTTCGTGTGTATAATCGAAGAAGTGTTGCGCGGACGATACGACGGCGGGACACACGACGCCCCCTCATCGTATCACCCGCCCTGTGAGGAGTGTAGTTTACGCATTCGAGGGCGATTGCTTCCCGGCATCTGCCGTCGGGTGCAAATCACGGAACCGAATCCGCAGAAGTGTTATTGGGCACGGACCGCCTTGGACATCAACACGCGAAGGCGTCTTCAGCGGTCATCTTCGCTGCCCCCCTAAAAATAGGGGGTTGTGGCAAGGGAAGTTAACCCTCAGGACGCCAAAGATTTGACCCTCCTTTGCTGGCGGGAACCCGCGTCATTGTCGCGGTATTTCGGAGGTTTGTCCAGTGATCACGGCTGCCCAGCTCAAGTTGCATACCGTCAAAGACCTGGCGGAGATGGCCAAGCGCAAAGGCATCCCAGGGTGGCATGCCATGCGGAAGCTGCAATTGGTCGATGCCTTGGTCCGATCCGCCAAACGTGATGAACGAAAAGCTGCCAAGTCATCGAAAGGCGACAAGCCGTCCCGCACCCAAAAACAATCGCAGGAGATCAGAGGGCGCAAAGCGTCGCAAACCAACGCGGGGATAAGGGGTACCGCGGCCTCAGGACAGACCTCTCGTCAGGCCGGCGATGCCCGTGTCAGCGGGAAAAATCGCCGGTCGGCAAGTCAAGCTGTTGCGGCGACTTCTCCAACGTCCTCACCACGGCAGAAAGCCAAAGGAAAACCTGAACCTTCCCCAGAGCCGACCACGCTGACACCGAAAATTCCGTCTGCAAAGGACTTGGCAAGAGATAGCTCCGGTAACGGAAAGGCGGCCAAGGACCGTGTGGTCGTCATGGTCCGGGACGCTTACTGGATTCAAGCCTGGTGGGAAATATCCAAGCCGGCGGTGGAGCGTGCCCGTGTGGCTTTGGCGCAGAATTGGCACCTCGCGCGTCCCGTGCTTCGGCTGTGGGAGATCCTGCAAGACGGCACCACCCGCGCGGAGCGGATTCTTCTTCGGGATGTGGAGATCGATGGCCGCGCCAATCATTGGTACGTCCATGTCGGGACACCGGGCAAGACCTACAGCGTGGACATCGGCTATGCCGTACCCGACGGCCGATTCTTCTGCCTGGCGCGGGGCAACTCTGTGAGCACCCCGCCCGCCAATTCCGCGGATGTCGTCGATCTGAAATGGTCGGGCATCCCCGAGGATTTCGGCCGGATTTACGCTCTCAGCGGCGGAAATGATGAGGGGACCGATACTACCGATCTCCGCGAGGTTTTAGAAGAGCGATTGCAGCGGCCCATGGCTGGCAGCGTCGTCAGCCGGTTTGGTCCCGGTCTGGATCAGTCGTTGTTGCCACGACCACATTTCGTGTTCGAGGTCGATGCCGAGTTGATTTTGTTCGGGAGAACGCTTCCCGGCTACTCCCTCACGGCGAGGGGAGAGCCTATCGAAATCGAGTCTGACGGCAGCTTTTCCTTTCGCATCCCCCTTCCCGACAAGCGGCATGTGTTACCCATCGTTGCGGTCAGCACGGACGGCTTCGAAGAGCGCACGATTGTTGTGGCCGTAGAGCGAAACACCAAAGTCATGGAACCCGTCATCCGCGAAATGGAAGGATGACCCCGTCTGTTTCGTTTGGCAAACGCAGCGCCGAATACTGCCGAACACTCCAATACTGCCGAATACTGTAGTGCAAAGCTCGCCTGACGGCATGATGGGCGCGGCGCAGGTTGCGAGGCGTCATCTGCCATGACACAAGATGTTGAGCCATGCAAACCGTCTTGCGATGGAGACGCTGTAGTACTTGGCGAGCGTACGCTTCAGAGACCCTTCCAACTGCTCACAAACCATCCGCGATGGCGTGCCGCCCTAACCGCCGGCCATCGGAAGCGGTATAATTTTCAATCCGTCTCGGCGATCGGATGTGCGCGAGTCGCCGATTCAAGCTCGGCTCGGCGTATGCCTCGCCGCCACCCTGGAGAAAGTGCGGCAGGGCTAATGCCTTGCTCGTGGGCCACGTTCGGTTCATAGCGCAAAACCTCGTTTGGAAAGCATGATCTGCCGGTGAACGTTTTTTCCGACTGCGACCGCCCCGAGCTTCGGGGTTGCGCTCTGACAATCGGCAATTTCGATGGCGTGCACCGCGGCCACTTGGCGATACTACGGCGATTGCGCGAGTTGGCCGACGAAGAGGGCGTGCCAGCCGCCGTTTTGACGTTCGATCCGCACCCGGCCGCCGTTTTGGCCAAACGCAAGCCCCTCAGCCCCTTGACCTGGCTGGAGAGACGCACGGCGTTGTTGGCCGAAACCGGCCTCGATGCGGTGATCATTCTTTCAAGCACGCCCGAGTTTTTTCAGACCCCGGCCGAGGACTTCTTCCACGGGCTGCTTCGCGAGAAGCTTGCGATTCGGGCTATCGTGGAGGGGCCGGACTTTCGGTTTGGGCGTAAACGGGAAGGTGATATCCGTTTGCTACAGGAATGGTGCGGGAAGCATGGCATCCGCTGGGATATTGTCGCCCCGGTTACGATGGAAGGCCACGCCATTTCCAGCTCGCGCATTCGAGAGGCCGTGCTCGCTGGGCGCATCCAGGAAGCCAACCAAATGCTCTCACGACCGTTCGCGACCCTGGGGACGGTCGTGCACGGGGCGGGCCGCGGGGCCGCCCTGGGCTATCCTACCGCGAATCTACAACGTCTTAGAACGGCTGTGCCCGGGACCGGCATTTACGCTGGAGCGGCCAAGATCGGTGATCACACCTTCGCTGCCGCCATCAGCATCGGCGGCAATCCCACCTTTGGCGAAGACCAAATAAAGTTCGAGGCTTTCATTTGCGACTTCTCGGGCGACCTTTACGGGCAAGACCTGGAAATCCTGTTCTTTCGGCGATTGCGGGACGTGCTACGCTTTGAGGACGTCCCCGCCCTGCTGGATCGCATGAAACGCGACGTGGAAGAATCACGAACGGCCGCCTTGGCCTACCTACGCGGGGGATTGGCGGGCCTGAATTCACAAAACACATCATCATCCACAGACGAATTATCCGCCGTGGATGACTCACCCGTGGATGCCGCCATACCGAAAACCCCGTGCTGACGAAGGCATGACCTGCTTGCAACGCGACCCGAACAACTCAACAGCATCCAACTCAGCAGCATCCAACACATCAACAGCACCCGAGATCTCAATAGCATCCGAGACCTCAACGTCAACCATAAGCAGAGAAGACGCCATCATCCATAAGCAGGGAAGGCTCCAAGCCCTTCCCATCGTGCCGAGACAGTGATTCCTCGATTGCAGGAGACTTTCGATGACCGCCCCTAGTGGCCCCATCTGCCAAGACTCGCCAGCCACACAAGCCCAAGCCGCCGAAATGACCATCGATTGGGCCGGACTGCGACGCATTATCGATAACCATCAATCTTTCGTTCTGACCACGCACATCCGCCCCGATTGCGATGCCATCGGTAGCACGCTCGCCATGTCGAATATCTTGCGGCGGATCGGCAAAAAGACCGTATGCCTGGCCGACTTCGAGGTCCCACCCAATCTCAGCTTCCTCGACCCGAATCGTGAGATCCATCGTTTGGGCGATCCCCGCACCGACGAATGGCGAACCACGACCGATGTCTTGGTCGTTTTGGATACCTCGGCCTGGGCCCAACTGGGCGGGATGGGCGACTTTCTGCGAAACTTCCCCGGCAAGAAAATCGTCCTCGATCACCATGTCAGTGGCGACGATCTACAGGCCCAATTCTTCAAGGATACGCGTGCCGAGGCCACCGGCAGAATCGTCGCAGAGTTGGCGGATGTGCTGAACGTGCGGCCCGACGCCGTCACAGCCAAACTGCTGTTGGCCGCTCTGGCGACCGATACCGGCTGGTTTCGTTTCAGCTCGGTGCGGGCCGACACTCTCACCCTCGCCGCCCGGCTCGTTTCCTGCGGCGCGCGCCCGGATGCGCTTTACCGCGAACTTTACGAAAACGAACGGATTGGGCGATTTCGCCTCGCTGGCCGGGCCATGCACCGCGCCGAGACCGAACTCGAAGGGCGGCTCATCCACACCTATTTGGTCCATGCCGATTTCGCGGAGACGGGAGCCATCTCCTCCGACAGCGAAGACATCGTCAATGCGACGCTGACTGTCAGTGGAACGCAACTGGCCTTTATCCTCATCGAGCACACGCCCGGCCGATTCAAAGTCAGTTTCCGGAGCCGGTGCCACGTCGATTGCAGCCGGCTGGCGGCGGAATTCGGCGGCGGCGGTCACAAGGCGGCTGCCGGCGCGACGGTCCTGGGTTCGCTGCAAGACGCCAGAACCAAAGTGCTTGACGCCGCAATGAAAGCCTTGCAACAATAGCAGGACCCCTGAGAGCGAACGCGCAGCCGAGCCCCGCAGCGCGTCGCTGCGGAAACGCCGGGTGTGACGGCCCGTTACCCCGTTACGCATCACCATTGAGCGTTTTCACGAGCGCAAACCGTTTTGCGGCGATGTCTTTCGCTGTTACAAATGCGATATTTGCTGGCCGGGGAGTTTGGTCTTTGCGTTCTCGATATTTTCCCCCGTATCGTAACGCTGCGGAGCAATCCTTCACCGTTTCTGTAACGTATTAGTGGAATAGACGGCAGATTGCCTGTGTTTTATTTTGCCTGCAATATATTGTGGTGCCGCTGGTTCTGTTACCTGACAACCGCACCGGTGTGTGAGATTGATTCTTAATGCGATGGATGGCCCTTGCTGCAAAGGGATCGTCGCTCCAGCAAGGCGAACATTAGCGGTCATTCGCTGAGACGCCGAAATATCTAACCGCTGACGAGGAACATCATGACGCAATTCGATCGAAACGGCTCTTGTTGCTGTTGTTCAACGGCAGTCGAACCCAATCGCCGCGGTTTCACCGGCAGCCTCATCGCTTGGTTGCTGGGCGTTGTGGCCTTGATCCCCGGCATCGGCAGTGGTTTGGCTGCGATGCTCTCTCCTTTGGCGTCGAAATCGCGGGGAGGGCTTCGTGTGCGGCTGACCTCGCTCGACAACCTCCCAGCCGACGGTACCCCGCGAAAATTCCCCGTGGTGGCCGAAAAAATCAATGCGTGGACCACCTCGCGTGAACCAGTCGGAGCCGTCTATTTGCGAAAAACCGGCGACCACCAAGTGGAGGCATTGCACGTCGTCTGCCCTCATGCGGGCTGCTCCGTAGAGTACAAACCTGCGGAAGGCGGTCGCAAGGCTCAGTTCTTCTGCCCGTGCCACCTGGCGAATTTTTCCCTGTCGGGCAAGCGTTTGGACGCGGTCTCCCCTAGCCCGCGAGATATGGATTCGCTCGAAGTGGAAATCGCCGAAAATGGTGACGTTTGGGTCGTCTTCCAAAACTTCCAACTTGGCATCGCAAGCAAGACCCCAATGGCCTAAAGGGCCTGAATATCGGCCGGTAAGCGGCGTGCGGGGCAGGGCGACGTTGGCAGCCACGGTGCTCTAAAGCTGGGTGATCCAACACGCCACTACCCGCGAGGTTTCTCCCCCCGATTGTCTCCAGCAAGGAAAACATGATGAATACCAAGACGGGCGGAACGTTCTTTGATTGGCTCGAAGATCGTATCGCATGGCGGTCTCTGATGACGGCGAGCTGCGGTGGTGGGTGCGATCCCCACGGGCGATGTTGGTGGCCGATCGGCCTCTCCATTCTCTTCTTTCTGATCTGCCTTCAGGCGATCACCGGTCTGGCCATGTGGTTTTTCTACAGCCCTTCCAGCCAGACGGCGTGGGAAAGCGTTTACTACATCCAGCATCACCTCACCCTGGGCTGGCTCGTTCGCGGCATTCATTTTTGGAGCGCCCAGGTCCTGGTTGGGTTTCTGATCGTATACGTGCTGGGGTTCATCTTTTCGAGGAAATACAGGGCGCCGCGCGAGTTCGTATTCTGGACGGCCCTGCTGCTGCTCGGATTGGCCCTGGCTGGCTGCCTGACGGGCGATCTGCTGAGCTGGGACGAAGAGGCGTACGCGACCACACAAACGCGAGTGAGCTTTTTGCTCTTGTTGCCTAAGATCGGCGCCCCGCTGTACCGCTTGGTGGTGGGGGGGCCTTCCTTCGGCCACATTTCCTTGACGCATTTCTTCGCCATGCACGTCGTTTGCTCGGCAGGCTCATTGATTGTGATTGCCATCATCCACACCTTGTTGGCACGTCGCGCGGGACGTCGCGTGGAGGAAATGCCCGACCGCTATCCCGGGGCCAAACCCGATATCCGCTTGCCGGTGGTGCTCCAGGGAGGCGTTTGCCTGGCGACGGTGGCGGTCGTTCTAGCATTCGTGTTCCTGCCCAGCGCGTTGGACCCCGCTGCCTGGAAGGCACCCGACCGGCATTTCGGCGTTGAGTTGGGCGCGCCGGCCGACACCGACCCAGCCAACTTTTACGCCGCGGCTCGGCCGGAGTGGTCCTTCCGCGGGCTGTACGGCTTCGCCAATCTCTTCCCGGGAGAAATCAAGGTCTTGGCCATCTTCGTCATTCCCGGGATTACGGCACTACTATTCTTTGCCATGCCATTTTTCGGCCGTAGCCTGGCTGGGCATATCTGGAACGTGGTATTCACCCTGGTCATCTTCGGCGGGTTGGCTTACTTCTCCTACCAATCCTGGCGGCACGATTGGCACGATCCCGAATTCGCGGCCGCCAAGCAGGCCGCTCAACGGAGCACGGAACGGACGCTGGAGCTGATCCGATTCCACGGCGGTATCCCGCCCAGCGGCGCATTGGCTCTCTTGCGATCCGATCCGAAGCTGCAAGGCCCGAGGCTCTTCGAGCAGCAATGCGCGAGTTGTCATTCGCTGGGCGTCCGCGGGAAAGAAGGGGCTATCCTGTGCGACAATCCATCCGCGCCGAATCTTCATCGCTTTGCCAGCCGGGAATGGCTGGAAGGGCTATTCGACCCGAAGCGGATCGCCTCCGACGAGTACTACGGCAATACGCGATTCGCCGCCGGCGCGATGGTGCAGTACGTCCAAGAGCGTTTTCAGAAATTGCCCGACGAGGATCGCAAAGCCGTCATCGCAGCATTGTCAGCGGAAGCGAACCTTCCTTACCAGCCGCTTGCGGACGAGGACGCCAAGTTGGTGGCACGCGGACGTGAATTGATCTCCAGCCAGGAGTGCGCTCGCTGCCATCGCTATTACGACGCAGGCCCCGAAGGCGTTGCCCCAGACTTGACGGGCTATGGCTCCCGGGAATGGTTGATCGGTATCCTGGCTTCACCGCAGCATCGATCCTTTTATGGTCTGCGGAACGATCGCATGCCTGCCTACGTAGAAGACCCCGCGCGGCCCGAGGCGAACCGCATTCCTGCCGAACAGCTCGCCATCCTGGCCGACTTCCTGAGGGAAGACTGGGATGAGGAATCGAAGCTGGCGGAAGGCGAGAAAGTATCTCAGCCGATAAAGGAGCCGGTGATGCTGACGTTGGGAAAATGGCAGGCCCGGTCGAAGCCGCTTCCCCCTCGCCCCGTGGGAGATCCCGCCGCCGAGGCCCGTTGGCTGTATCAAAAGGAGCTATGCTCGCTCTGCCACGCCCATTCCGCGGAAGGCGCGGACGAAATTGCCGCCATCAGCCCGACGGCCCCAGACCTTGGTGGATTCGCATCACGCGACTGGATTGCGGGAATGCTCGATCCCAAGCAGATCGGCACTCCTAAGTTCTTCGGCAACAGTCGTTTTGCCGACGGCGACATGGTGCAATTCGTGAAGGGGAATTTGCGAGAGCTGATCGATGAAATCGGTGAAGAGGAATTCAACGCGCTCATCGATGCGCTGGCTGCCGAGGCCCGCAAGGAATACGCACTCGGCGAAGAACCGCCCAAACCGGACGAAGATACGCTCCTCCTCTTCGAGGACTTCACCTGCACCGAGTGCCACAAGTTCTACGATCGGGGCGAACTAGGAACGGCGCCCGACCTGACGGGCTACGGCTCGCGGACGTGGTTGACCGAATTCATTTCCGATCCGAAGAACAAACGGTTCTACCCCGGCTCGAACGATGGGATGCCGTCGTATCACGCCTTCGAACAATCCAATAAGAACTTGCTGACAAAGGAAGAGATTCGCCTTGTAGCCGAGTGGCTTTCATCGAAGGCAAGATCCGAACCTCCGAAGCAGTCGCGGCAATAGCCGGCCAAAGCATCCCTTGGGCGTCTGGCACTACAGCACGTTGGCGTCTGGCACTATCGCACGGGGTCTGCCTGATAGCAGGATGCGAGCAGCACGGATTGCGAGGGGTTACGTCCCATCACCATAAGGTGTGGCCCCAGGCATGCGATCTTGCGCTGTAGTACGACCCGGTATTCCTCCGGCACGCCGGGGCCATCACTATTTCGGCTCGTCGAGATGGCAAACCAGGCGATTCAATCGTCGTGGGTGAAGCGTGGCGAGAGCTGCAGAAGGCCAAACCCGGCAGCCAGATCGAGACTCCGTGGCTCCCCGGGCTTCCAAGGCAACGAACCGGAGCGTTCAGAAGCGGAGGGGCCACGATCAAGGCTCTGCGTCTTCTCGGGCTTCCGAGCCTTCATCGGCCGACGAAGGCTAGACCGAACTTCTTTTTGTTTTTGGCCGGTTCTCGCGGCAGAAGTTATGGTCGCGCAA
>DYLS01000216.1 GCA_020721965.1 Blastopirellula marina
TAAGGTCGCCTGCCCGAAACTTCTCAATCAATTCGTTGCGTTCTGTCGCCGGAGTATCGCCGCATATAAACCCGCATTCACGGCCGCTTGCTTCGCGGATCATGCGCGCGACGTGCTCTCCATGCTTTACGCCGGAGGCGAAGATTAAACACGACTTTCGATCACATGTTAGCGCCACGATCTCGGCGCAAGCAGACGCGACTAACGCGTCTTGATTCATCAAGTCTTCGATTTCATTCGCGATAAATTCGCCGCCGCGAATATGCAATTGATCCACGTCGGCTTTCTTTTCGCCCGCCTTCGTGACGAGCGGGCATAGATATTTATCGCGAATTAAATCGCGCACGCTTACTTCATAGCAAATATGGTTAAGTATGTTTTCGGGCGTACAAATTGAGCCGCTTGTAAGCCTGAATGGCGTGGCAGTCAGGCCAATTACCCTCATGCGCGGATTGAGGCCTTTCGCCTCGGCCAAGAACGTGCGATACATCCCATCGCCGTCGGGCGGAATTAAATGCGATTCATCGACGATCACGAAGTTAAACGGGCCCAATTCAGTGGCCCGCTTGTAGACGGATTGAATGCCGGCGACAATGACGCGACTGTCCGTGTCACGCTGATTTAACCCGGCCGAATAAATGCCCATAGATATATTCGGGCATAGTCGCCGAATCTTGTCCGCGTTTTGTTCGAGTAGCTCTTTGACATGCGCCAACACCAGCACGCGGCCGCTGCCCTGTGAGGCTACGTCCATTGCTATTTGCGCGATAATCCAGCTCTTTCCCGCGCCCGTTGGAAGTACGATAGCCGGATTATCGTCTCGCGATAGCAGGTGGCGATAGAGGGCGTCAATGGCCGCGCGCTGATATGGCCGTAGTGATATACTCATTGATTTTCCGCAAGCGTAAGATAAAGGTGCACTGCAAGCCTCGGCAAGTCGTCTAGCCGCGCAATAGCTAGCCAAGGGCGACCATTCATGCGATGAAGTACGACAGGTACCTTGTCGCCAGCGTCTTTTATCGCCTGATCCATAGACGGATAAAGCTTTAATGCTTCCGTGCGTTTTACTTCTACATGCACATGCGGAATTTCTACTCGCACGTCCGGCGATCCGGAACCGCCGCAATATTGTTGCCCGCGACGGGCCTCAACGTGGAATAGTCGCGATAATTCCGCGGCCGCCTCGCGTTCGCCACGGCAGCCCTTGCGGCGAGACTTCATCCCCATCATTATATCCTTTTGAGGCCGAAAGTCAATTGCGAAAAAACCTCGCGTGGGTTCGGGGAGTCTCAACGGCCGGCCAAGCCGCTACGCCACCCCACGCGAGGCCCCCAACGCAATTATCGTCGCCACGGCGGGCTATTCGGGCTAGATGGATGCTGGCCTGCAGGTTCATATCCTTTGATGATATTCGTCATATCGCCAGTGTCCGCCCGTTGCTTGCAGACGACTTTGATTATAATTGGAATATTGTGAAGCTCTACGCTGTCGCGCGGCGTGATTACGCCTGTAGCGCGACAAATAGCGGATAATTCTGATTGCGCGATCTGCATCGCAAGCTTGTTCGGGTTGACTAAATTTAGTCGCGCCCATACTCGCCGATCCATATATTCGCCGGCAGTGATTGCGAATTCTAGCTCTAGATATTTTCCCGTGCCCGCTTTATTCGGCTTCCAATCTGAACCAACTATCATCGCCTCATACTTGCCGGCCGGGATTGCGTCAAACGGGATTTGAGGCTCCACTAACGAGGCGTCGAATCCGGACAGGTCAACCATGTTCAATCTCCTTGTTGATTGGTAATTGCTTCGATAAATGACGGCCACGACAACGGCAGGCTACCTGCAATACCGTAACGATTTTTCGCGACTAATTGAGGCGTCTCTTGGAGTATAAGCTCTCTATCGCCGCGGCTACTCACTTTAATGGCGCCGACGAAGTCGGCCCACTCGATAATCGCGTTCGCCACATCAGGGTGTATCTCCGGCATCGACTTCTCGACCTCGACGCCCTCAATCGTTGTGATAGATCTGCGGGTTGAATGCGCAAGCAGGACGACGGCAACACCGGCATTGACGAGATTGTCGAATACTGGGAGCAGGTACTGATAAATATAATTCTTGAACACCTGCCGTCCAACGCCATATCCGCCGTGCGACCTGTTTAACGTCTGCTCCATCCCGGCCGGAGTATCATTCACGCCGGCGACCCGCTCCTCGATGCGGCGGAGCATCCAGTCAATTGAATCGACGACTATCGTATTATATCCATGCGTGGTGGTTGCGACCTCATTGAGCCACGGCATGATATCGGCCCACCGCGCCAAATAAGGCGTTCGCGCGCATGACACGTGGGCTGCGCCGTTCTCGCAATCAATGATCAATGGATGGTCCGCCGATGCGCCAAAGGTCGTCTTTCCCGCGCCGGGCGGCCCATAAATTATGCCCTTTGGCGCGCGAGTATACGGTTGTGAAATGATAGACGATAGCAAGCCCATATAGTCCTCCGGCCGTGATTATAGCTCACTGATAGTTCGGCAATCCTCATATCCAGTAGGCCAGACGTTTAAAGATTCGCACAATCGCAACCACTCAATCGCGCTGCCATTTTGAATCGCCGCCTGATCAAGCGCGCTGTCCGCGACGCTCCATACTCCACATCTATACGGTTCTTTTTTTTCGACTGCGATGATACTTACGTTCTTTGCGCGGCCGCCTGCGGACTGGAGAATAGAACGATAGAATGCCAATTGATGAATATATTGGAATCGTTTCGCATCGGCCACGAACCAATCCAAATCATCGCATGACTTCAGGTCAACAAGGCCGCATTCGTCGCCGAACCAATCCATGCGAATTTGGCAATGGGTATCGTGATATTTGGCGCGCACAACGCGTTCGGGGAGGCCGTTGGCCAATAATTGACGGGCCAGTTTATGGGCAAGCACTGATCCCGCCATGCATTTAATAGTCGCGTACTGGTCGTCGGTAAGTACAGGCTTGCCCTGTTCGGCCGCCCATTCGGCGAAGGCTTTGGTACCCGAACCGTAGACTTCGCCTGTCTTGGGGTTGATCGGCCCGCCGACGGCGTACTGCGCCTCGAACGCCTCACGGCCTTCCAGTACTAGCGCGTGCAGGGCACGGCCGACTAAATAGGCGGGGCGATCTATATCTTTGATGATGCCGTGCTTTTTGCGGTAATACAATAGCGGGCATTTCCGAAAGTCGGCTAGCTGGTGACTTGTGAGGTAGTCCGCCGCCCTCGCGTGATACTTACTTGCGGGCTCGCAAATCAATTTAAGTGCTTGTGCCACAATGGGGGTCCTTTCTGTGGGGGCTGTGAATATGCGACCTAAGAGATATAGTCTTTGAGGCCAGCGTTTGCGAACGCCTCGCGAATCTCTTTCATTTTCGTGCGGAATCTGTCTAGAGACATGCCAAGCTTGCGAGCGGCCGCGGCCTGCGACCCCTCCGTCGCCAAGCACCCATATACTTCGCGGCACTCGGGCGACAGGCGACAAACAACATAGGATATTTCGGCGGCCATATCCAATATATCTTCGTTCGCCGCGGATCGATTATCTGGAATATTCGGTTTTATTGTATGCCCTGTGCGATTGCAAGCATCTAATGATGCTATCGGTCGCCCGCCGTTTCGCCGCATTGATTGACTAGCGGCGATGAGGTTAGCGGCGTAGCGGCGCAGTGCCGTAGTTACGAAGGCCTCCCACGTACCGCGATCCGGATTGTAGTATTGCCGCTTTTCTAGGATCAGTGCCGCCATGTCCTGTATCACGTCATCATAATCAGACTTGCTAAGCTTCGCCTTGCGCACAATCCTTTTTGCTTTTG
>DYLS01000074.1:0-14896 GCA_020721965.1 Blastopirellula marina
CTCTCACCGCATGCCCTGATGAATTAGCGATCTAAGATCTCAGATTTCTGAGATTCAAGATCGCGTAGCGGTGGTAAGTCGGTCCGCACGGGCTGATCGAAAAGCGTAGGGGCGCACGATTGTGCGCCCCTGTCCAGGCAACCTGGTGCGCAACCCATAGAACGCTGCCAGCTTACGCTGGGAGTTTGCGCTTTTTATTCCACCACCAGCTTACGCTGGTGGCTCGCGCTCTTTTTATTTCGCCACCGGCTTACGCTGGTGGCTCGTGTGCTGGTGGCTCGTGTGCGGGGGCGGGGTGGAGGATGCCCAGCACTTCCTTGTGCAGCACGCCGTTGGAGCCTAGCCCATTGCCGGAAGAGTGCGCATCGCGTCCGGTCCAGTCGCTGAAGCGACCGCCGGCCTCGCGGACGATGGGGGCCACGGCGGCGGCGTCCCAGACGTGCATGAGGGGGTCGATCATGAAATCGACGCGGCCGGTGGCGACCAGGAGGTAGCCGTAGGCATCGCCCCAGGTGCGTGCCAGCCGGGTGGAGCGTTGCAGGCGGAGATAGGCGTCGTGGCGGCCCACCCGATCGAAGTTGCCCACCTCGCTGGTGACCCAGGCGGCCTCGGCCAGGCGGTGTTGGGAGGAGACCTGGGCGGGGTTTGGCCCGGCTGCGCCCCGAACGTACCACGCCCCCAGCCCCTCCGCGGCGAAGGCGGCTTCGTCGAGGGCGGGGATGCGGGCCACGCCGGCCACGGCGCGATCGTGGTGCACAATGCCGATCAAGGTGCCGTACAGGGGGACGCCGTGAATGAACGATTGCGTGCCATCGATGGGATCGAGAATCCAGCGGTAGGGGCTGGTCCCCTCGACCGTCCCCCATTCCTCGCCCAGCACGCCGTCTTGGGGAAAGGCGTCCGCAATCCGCTGGCGGAGGTGGGCCTCGGCCTGGCGGTCGGCGACGGTGACGGGCGAGTCGTCGGCCTTGCGTTCCACGGTGATCGGGGTGCCGAAATAGCGGAGCGTGATCTCGCCGGCCTCGTGGGCGATTTTGACGGCCCAATCCAGACGCTGGCGCAGGGCATCGCTGACGGTCATGGCAGGGGGTCCTTCGCGGAAGGCGGTTAGCGGTTATGGTGGCGGGGCGGCCTGGCGGATGTTGCGCACCGCCTCTTCGATGGAGACGGCGGCCACTGGTCCCGCCGATTGCAAGGCCTTTTCCAGGGCTGGCAGGGCATCCTTGGCCTTGGCGCCCAGCCGTCCCAGGGCAGCGGCGGCGGCGCTCTGCACATTGGCGTCGGAATCGTCCAAGGCGGCGATTAACGCGGCCAGGACCTGCGGCCCCTCGGCGCCGGACTTGCGGAGGGCCTTGGCGGCGGCTGCCCGGACCCCCGCGTCCTCATCCCGAAGCGCTGCGCAGAGGGCGGTCACGGCATGGGGGTTGCCCTGGCTGATGGTTCCCAAAGCCTCCACCGCAGCGGCGCGGACGTCCCACTCCTCTGCCCTGGCGGCCTCCATCACATCCGGCACGGCGGTCGAGGCGGCACCCTTCATGACGCTCAAAGCGCGGAGGGCGGAGACCCTGGCATTCACATGGTTCGACTGGCGGACCAGCTTTCGCAGGGCGGGCACCTGGGCGGGGCCGTACTGGACCAGGGCGTCGATCGCCTGGTCGCGGACCTGAGCCTTGCGGTGGCCGAGCAGGGCCAGCCATTCCTCGGGCGTCTTGTCGGTATAACGGACCTCGCGCAACGGGGCGCGGTCGCGGGGGGCGGCCGTCTTGGCCTCTTCGCCCATGGGAGGCATGGGGCGGCAGGCCGACGCCATCGTCAGCAAGCCCAGCGCGGCTGTCCCCATGACCCACGCCGGGGACCAACGCCACATTCCTCGCTCTGCCATCGCCTCGATTTTCCTTTGGCTACGATTTTCGTTTGGCTGCGATTTCGCTTTGGCCACGATTGCCGTTTGGCTACGATGGTTGGCGTGCGTGCCGCAGTGCGTTCTGGCCGTGCCGCGTGCCCCGCCCGCCGCTCCCAGGCTCCTTGCCCGAACCTTCATTGTAATCCACTCAGCGGAAAGGCGTCCTCTCCCTGGGATTGGATTTCGGTGATGCTTTTGCCGCCATCGACGAGGACTTGGTAACGGGTGCCGGGCTGAGCGTGGATCAAGAGGCGGCCGTCCTGGAGGGTGGCGGGATAGGGGACGACGACACGATGGTCGTGGATGGTCAAGACTTGCAGGCCCGCCACTTGGCCGGAGAGCTTCCGGCGGAGGATGAACAGGGCGCAGGGATTGATGAACGGGCCGTTGCGGGTTTGGTAGGCGAGGTTGAAGGAGTCGGGCAGCGTCCCGGCCTTGGGATCGCCTGCCGGTACCTGCTGTTGCTCGCCGGACACCAGAATCCCCCAGGCCAGGCGTTTCCAATCGAGCGTGGTGTCGTGGGGGGCCAGCAGGGCCAGGGCATCGGCATAGACCAGGCCGCACCACTGGACGGGCAAGCCCATCCAGTTCGGCGCAACCCAATTCGTGGCGCCGTAAACGGGGGTTGTGGCGTGGAGCATGACGGGGCGTTCGCCCCAGAGGTAAACGAAGGGGAGGCCGGAGAGTGCCCATTTTCGGGCCAGGGCCAAATATTCCCGATTGCCGGTCAGTTCATATCCGCGGACGTAGGCGGCCACCAGGTGCGCGGAGGCCAGGATGTCCGGCGTGTGCAGCGACAGCTCCCAGACCTGTGCCCCTCGCGGGGTGCGGAATCGCCTCATGTATTCCAGCGTGCGGAGGCCGGCTTGCAGGGCCTGCGGATCGCCGGTGAGGTAGGCGTATTCTAGCAGGTGCTTGGCTTGCAGGGCGCAGTAGCCCGAGGCGGTGTCCTCGAAGTGTCCCTTGCGATAGGGACCGTCGTAGTGATAGGAACCGTCCGGCTGTTGGGCGCGGATGGCCTGCTCGGCGTGCTGGCGTTGCAAACGGGCCCAGTGCTCGGCTCGGCCGGTGACGAAAAACGCGAAGTCGTCGGAGAGATGGCCGCCGCCGGGGATCAATTGCGGCGTGGAGGGGACCTCGCCGGTGATGCGTCCGATGGTGGAGGCCATATCGGCGTAGAAGTGGCGCTTCCAGTTAGGCTCCACGCAGTGCCCCCAGCCTTCCTCGGAGTGGAGCGGTCCCTGCGTCAGCGCCCACAGCACCAGTTGCTCTTGCTCCTTGGGGGATCGGGGGGGATCGGGGACCTCGGGCAGGCCGTGCCGCTGGACGACCCAAAGCACGGCCTCTTCGAGCGGACCGTGGGTCACGCGGACATAGGCGGTGTATTGCGTGCCCAGCAGGCTCATGCGGTGCTCGGGAGTGCCATCCACGAAATTGGGCGTGGCGAAGGTGGGTTGCAATCGCGTGTCATCCCAGCTCAGGGCCAGCGTGGCGTGCTCCGTGGTGAAGGCGGCCAGCGGCATGGTCACTTTGAACCGATCCGGGGCGAAACGGAGGTGCTCGGGGGTCTCGATATCGGCCTTGGAGGAGCTGGGTTCCCCTTTTCCCAAATACTCCAGGCCGGCGAAAAGGCCCTGCTCCAGGCCGCCGCGGACCCGCACCACGGGGCCTTCTACCAGTTCGTCGGCCGTGATTTGGAAGCGGATTTCGTCCTCGGCCGCGTGGATGGCCACATGAATGCCTTGGCTGGACATCTCCAGGCCGTCGGGTACTTCGCGGACCGCGAGCGGGGGGATACGGAGGAATTGGCCGGGGCGGCCCGGCTGGGACGGCGCCGCGACCGGGGCGATCACGGCCAGGATGGTGTCGCCTTTTCGGAGCCGGGCGAGGTTGGCGTTTTGGGCGGCCTCCAGCGTCAAATTGGCCGTCCCGGGGAGCTTGCAGCCGATCCAGGTGGCGGGCGCGGAATCGTTCACGACGACGGCCTGACGCACGAGGGGGGGCAGGTCCGGCAATGCAAGCCTCAATTCCACGCAATCCAGCACCCGATCCGTGGCCTTGGGCAACCGCAACTCCTGACGCTCCCCCGCCGCCAATGTGATCGGGTGGTCGCCATGGGTAAAGGTCACTGGCTGTTTTGCTGGATTGCGAACGAGGAAGGACACGGCGTCGTCCTCGGCCGTCACCTGCTCTACCACCGGCGGCGCCGGCTTGAGTGGCACGACGCGGACCTCGTCGATCTCGAACCGGCCCTCGTCGGTGCCCGGGTCGATCCGCAGGTTGCGCAGGCCGCCGGGGGCGTGAATCCGCGCGGAGTAGGTGTGCCACTGGCCGTCCGGAAGCAATGGGAAATGCCGGGCCTTATCCTCACCGCGGGCGGGGGAATCCTTGGCGGTCCAAAAGATGCCGCCTCCCCCCGGCACGGTTGTCCGCAGCCGGATTTCCACCTGATAGTCGTCGCTCGGAAGTTCCAAGGTCCGGCCGATGTACGGGTCATTCCCGCGGCTTTGAATGATCAACACGCCGTTTTCCACAGCCAGGGAGCACTGATTTTCGGGCTGGAATCCGCCCATGTCCTGCTCGAAAGAGATCACCAGGGGGTTGCCATCGGGCAAAAATTCCTGCGGGTAAGGGTTGACAGGTTCCGCAGCGGCCTGGAAGCTGACCACGGCGGCAAGGAGCCAGTGGGCGAGCATCGGCGTTGTTCTCCTCTTGGGTTTGGTGGGTAAGATTTGGGGGGTAGGATTCTCGATGTGTGCGCTACGTTGGACGGTGGGCACCGTCGCAGCGAGGGCGTCCAGGGCCGCCACGTAATTGGCGGTTTCAGGTGTGCGCCAGGTTCGACGATTGACACCATCGCAGCGGCGTTTGCCCGGGCGGGCGGATGCGCGCCGCGTGGATCATCACGACCTGCCAGTCTCAAGCATAGACGGAACGGGACGGCAACGCTACGGGCGCGCTTTGTGCTTGCCCGTCTACCAAGGCAGCGCCGTGGCCGATCTCACGATCGAGGAGCTGGATTTTTCCGGCATGCGACGCATGTTGGCGATGACACCCAACGACGAATTGAACAGCCTGGGTTGCCTCCAGTTTGCGACGGTTTTGGGGCGGCGGGATGTGTACCAGTTGCGCTACACAGATGTTCGGGAGACGGCCAGCGGCGGGGGTGTGGCTCAGACCTGCGGGCGATTCCTTTTCGACGACAAGACATCCTTCCCCAAGCTGGTGGAACGTTTCGGGGACCATGTCGCCGTCAAGACGACCCGGCTGTCGCAAGAGTTCGACTACCAGGCCTACCGGGACCAACACGGCGACAAGGTCCTTCCCGTATTTCTGGTTCGCAAGCGGCAAGAGGTGGTGGTCTTCACGGCGGATGAGCGGCCGACTCCGCAGCCGGGTGACACGATCATAGCCTTGTGTCAAAAAGGGCACACGATTGTTTGAGATATGAGGGTTGCTTAAGACATTAGGGTTATTTGAGTCATGATGGGTGTTTGAGTTGTTGCGGTTGCTTGAGATACAAGGGTTGTTTGGGTCGTGACGGCTGCTTGGGTCACGAGGGCTGTTCGGGATATGAGGGTTATTGGAAGTATGAGCGTGCAGCTAGTTGTAAGGGATCAGGATGCCCCCGCGTTCAAGGGGGTAGCTTTCGTCTAGGTACGTGTAAGAGATGCAAGATTGACGCTGCCCTGCCACAGTCGCGAGGGCTTTGGTACCGCAAGCGTGCTGGAATCGCAAGCGTCTTGGAATCGGGTGCACACTGGGGTTGGTAAGACTTATGGCGGGTTCAACACCCATCTAAGGATTGTAATAGCTAGCTTAAAACGTATTTGCATGAGATAATCGTTACAATAGTTGAGAATCGGGAAGGTCCCTGTGAGCAAAGCCAAGAGGAAATCGCTCGTCGGCGTCTCCCAGATGTCATGCCAACCGGGGCGGGTTGGAATTACTCCCCTCGTTTGCGATTGGGAATCTAGCCGGGCGGGATGGTCCTCATCCCCGTTTGGTCATCATCCCCGTTCGTTTGTCGCTGCCCCCGGGCCGAATCGCGTGGAAGTCTCGGTGCACGCGCGAACCGAGCGCGCCGGGGGGAATGTCGAACATTCATTACTGGAGTTTTGCAGACTGCTCGCTTCCCCTCTGAAAGAGGGTGACGAACTGGAGCGCTGAGCAATTCCGGAAAACGACGAACTGGAGTGTTGGGTAATTTGAGAAAACAAGGAAAGCAGTTTTCTTGGGAAACTGGCCTCACCCTGCCATCTCCCAAGGAAAGAGCGGAGCTTAGGAACCAATTTGCAAAACTCCGGT
The DNA here is from genome assembly GCA_020721965.1 of Blastopirellula marina. Lineage (GTDB taxonomy): Bacteria > Planctomycetota > Planctomycetia > Pirellulales > Thermoguttaceae > Thermogutta. The sequence goes on from DYLS01000074.1 coordinate 6,212, forward strand.
CATTACGTTGAACACGCGTTACCACGGATTACCACGGACACGAATCAGACGAATACAACCGAGCCTGAGGTGAGACACCATGGCAATTGCTTTTCAGAGCGAGGTCGGAAATCGGATCGTGGGGCCGCCCGAGGTCCTGCGACTGCTGCAAGAGGCCAGCGCGGTCATCATCCCCGAAAGCACCCACGAACTGGTCGATCTCGCGCTGGGTGCCGCGGACAAGGATTATAACGAGGTGGTGCTGGAGGTGCCGGGCCAGGGACCGGTGTGCGAGGCCACGGTGGTGCGGTGTCGCAATGGTCTGGCGGTGAATTACACCGACCCGTACCTTCGCCGCCGGGACCCGGACTGCATGGTCGTGGCCGACGATCGCCCCACGGACCGTCCCCGCTACAGCGACCGCTTCACACAACCGTTTTCCGAACTCCGTGGGCAAATTTTGGAGTGGTTGGCCCAGCAAGAGCTGATCCTGCTGCCATTTTATGCTGGCGGTGGGCGATTGGGCTTTCCCGCCGTGCTGGTGTGCCCTAAAAATGCGGCGTTTTTTGCCGCAGCCCTATCGTTGCTTCAGGAAAGCATTTTCGCGAAGGAGCTGCCGCAGGGTTTCCAGCCCCGGGCGGTGGTGTACGTGGCACCGCCGTTCCGTCACACGATTTGCCAGGGCAAGCAAGTCGTGATTCACAACCGCGCCGCCGCGCTGCACGAGATATTCTCTTTGAACCTTTATCCCGGGCCGAGCGCCAAGAAGGGCGTGTACGGCGTCTTGATCAGCCTGGGCGAGGAAGAGGGCTGGCTCACGCTGCACGGTTCCACGGTCCAGGTCGTGACCCCCTACGACAACATCATGACCCTGATGCACGAAGGGGCCAGCGGGGGCGGCAAGAGCGAGATGCTGGAGTATCCGCATCGGGAGCCGGACGGCCGACTCTTGCTGGGCAAGAACGTGGTGACCGGCTCGGAGCGGCGGGTGACGCTCAATCAGGGGTGCGAACTGCACCCGGTCACCGATGACATGGCCATCTGCCATCCCTCCCTGCAAAAGGATCATAGCAAGCTGATCGTGACGGATGCGGAGACGGCCTGGTTCGTCCGCGTGGACCACATTACGGCCTACGGGACCGATCCCTACCTGGAGCGGATTTGCACGCAAGCCGGGGCCGACTTGGTATTCCTGAACATCCACGCCGTGCCCAAGGCCACGTGTTTGATTTGGGAGCACACGGAGGACGCGCCGGGCAAGCCGTGCCCCAATCCCCGTGTGATCCTGCCCCGCCGCCTGGTGCCCCATGCGGTGAACGAGCCGGTGGCTGTGGACGTGCGGAGCTTCGGGGTGCGGACCCCGCCTTGTACGCGGGAGCAGCCGAGCTACGGGATCATCGGCATGATGCACGTTTTGCCGCCGGCCTTGGCTTGGCTCTGGAGATTGGTCTCGCCGCGCGGATACGCGAACCCCAGCATTACCGATTCCAGCGGCTTGCAGTCCGAGGGTATCGGTTCCTACTGGCCGTTTGCCACCGGTTGTCGCGTGGACCAGGCCAATCTGCTGTTGCGGCAGATCATGGAGACGCCCGGGACTCGATTCGTCCTGATTCCCAATCAGCACATCGGCGTGTGGAAGGTGGGCTTCATGCCGGAGTGGCTGGTTCGCGAGTACTTGGCCCGGCGGGGTGGCGCCCGATTCCGCCCCGAACAAATCCGCTCCGCCCGTTGCCCGCTGCTCGGCTATGCCCTCAGCTTCATGCAAGTCGAAGGCACACAAATCCCGTCCTGGTTTTTGGAGGTCGATTCGCAGCCCGAGGTCGGCCCCGAGGCCTACGATCAAGGCGCCGAAATCTTGCGCCAATTCTTCGCCAGCAACCTGCGGGAAGTCCTGGCGTCGCCGGGGTTGGATCCGGTGGGACGCAGGATCATCCGCTGCTGTTTAGACAACGGTGCGGTTCACGATTACGAGCAATTCATACCGTTCAATCCCTTCACTGGCTGACGGGCGGCAGCCGTCCGGGGTAGGTGAAGAAGATTGCGCAAAGATGGGAACGATGGGAGAGCAAGGGTGCTTGCGGCCGATTGGGTTGGCTACTCGGCGCAAGGCGCCCTGGCGTCGCCGCGGCACGCGTGGTTTCGATACCACGGGGTAGGCTCGTTTTCTTCGATCCATAACCTTGTGCTGACGGGGCATGCGTTGACGGGGCGCAGTGCCTCGCAGCGTAGGCGGGGTAAATCATGCAATCCGCTGGACGTGGCGATGTAGCATCAGCCGTTTTGGGCGGCCCAGCGGTCCACGGCCGCGGCCACGGCCTGCTCCCCCTGGATCGGTTCAGCGCACTGGAATCCCTGGCAGCGATAGAGCGTAATCATTTCCTGCCGGGCATCGCGCCCCGCGAAGATCGGCTTCAGTCGCGGACTCGTCGGGCCGATGGCTTGTCCTCGGGCATCGATCCGGCGACTTGCGATTACCGATGGTGGCAGGAAATGCCGCAACAATCGCTGTCGCCAGGTTTCGGCGAACGCTGCCTTTTCCAGGCCGGGAGCCGTGTCCACTTCCGGCACGAGGAAGACCCACTCGGTCCACGGCAGATCGCGGAGTTGTCGGGCAAGCAGGGCGTGTCCCAGGCCGATGGGCGACTGACGCATCCAACCCGACAGCGATTCCAGGGCCTGATCGGCGGCCTCCAAGTAGCGGCTGTTGCCCGTCAAGTGGCCCAGCCGAAGCAGCGCCTCGACGGCTAATGCGGTTCCGCTGGGCGTGGGACTGTCGAAAAAGTCCAAACGACGAACCAAGAGGTTAGGGTGCTCCGGGACCGTTTGAAAGAAGACGCCCGTGGCGGGATCGCGGAAGTCCGACAAGATCACCTCCAGCCAGCGTGTGGCCTCGTCGATCCTTCGTTCGTCACCCTGGGTCTCGTACAGGCTGACCATCGCTACAGTCAGGGCGGCGTAATCCTCGAGCACGGCGGGGAGCCGGGCCAGGCCCTCCGACCACGTGCGACACAAGCGGCCCTCTCCGGCAGCGAACGCGGCGAGGAGAAATTCGGCGCAATCCGCCGCGGCGTGGGCGTAGCGGTCTTCTCCCAACACAATCCCCGCCCAACATAGCGCGTCCACCGTCAGGGCATTCCAGCCGAGGAGAATTTTCTCATCGCGGGCCGGGCGGACGCGGGCGCTGCGCACGTCCAGCAAGCGGCGCCGCGCCTCGTTCAGGGCATCGGCGTTCTCCTCATCCTCGGCGGGAGGCGAGAACCGGCCGTCCTCCAGATACCGCAGGCGGTTGGGGATGCTTTTGCCCTCGAAGTTGCCGCCTGGCGTGAGATCGTATGCCCGGCAGAATAGCTCTCCCAATGCCGGGCCTAGGCTTTCCCGCACCTCGTGTGGCGTCCACAAGTAGAACTTTCCCTCCTCCCCTTCGCTGTCGGCATCCTCCGAAGCGAAGAATCCACCGCTCGGGTGCCGCATGTCGCGGAGCAGGTAATCCAGGGTCTCGCGGACCACCTTGGCATGGAAGGGGCGTTGGAACAGGCGGAAGGCATCCAGGTAGGTCCGCGCTAGCGTCGCGTTGTCGTACAGCATTTTTTCAAAATGCGGCACCAGCCATACCGGATCGGTGGAGTAGCGGTGAAACCCGCCGCCCAGGTGGTCGTATATCCTGCCCGCCGCCATAGCGTCCAAGGTGACGGCCGCCATGCGTTCGGCTTGTACGGATCCGCAACATCTCCCGCGGAGCATCAAGAACCGCAACAGCGAAGGGTGCGGAAACTTGGGAGCGGGCGAAAAACCCCCGTGCGTGGCATCGAACCCGCGTAGCAGTGTTCGCTCGGCCAACTCCACGGCACTATCTCGCGAACCTGCGGCGTGGGGCACGGACTGCGAAAGGTCCTCCAGCAAGACGGCCATCTTCTCGGCCTGTTCCAGCGCTTGGTCGCGGCGCTTCTCCCAGGCGTCCACCACGGCCCGCAGAACGTCCGTGAAGCCGGGCAGGCCGTCGCGGGAACGCGGCGGCCAGTACGTCCCCCCGTAAAACGGCTGCAACTGCGGCGTCAAAAACACAGAGAGCGGCCAGCCCCCGTGTCCCGTGATCACCTGCACCGCCTCCATGTACAAGGCATCCACGGCGGGCAATTCCTCGCGGTCCACTTTGATGCACACGAAGTGCTGGTTCAAATAGGCCGCGATCTCCTCATTCTCGAAGCTTTCCCGCTCCATCACGTGGCACCAGTGGCAAGCCGCGTAGCCGATGGAGAGGAAGATCGGGTGATTCTCGCACGCGGCCCGGGCCAAGGCCTCTTCTCCCCAAGGATACCAGTCGACCGGATTGTGCGCATGTTGCCGGAGATAAGGGCTTGTTTCGTGAATTAGCCGATTCGGCATGAATAGCTCACTTCCCGATGCTTCGTTGGACGTAAGCGTTCACGGGTAATATCATGCGCAAAGCGCCGTGCTTTCGCGTGCCTTGTGGCACAAACGCTTTGCTCGCAGCCGCCGATGACTCAAGCGGATCCCAACATAGGGGACCGCCAGATGTTGCGGTCGCCCCGCCACCTAAACCCCCATGTCCCGTGAACGGTTACCGTTCGACCTCGCGCCTGGACTTCACGTCCGCTCTGACTGCAACCCATCTCTCATCATACGCGGTATCCGGCCGATCACCAATCCACACAAGGCCCCGGCCAAATCCACGCAAGGCCCCCGCCAGGCCGCCCGCCTGGCCCTCGCGAGGATCGGGGGGATTTGAGCCGGGCGCGATGTCCAGCCACACGCCATCCGATTCACGGGGTGGCTGGCTCCGCTGATGTTTTCGCGAGGGTCTCCAGCTCCTCGACCGCCCTTTCCAGTTCCAGGAGCAACGGGTGCTCGCTGGCATGGCGCAGGACACGAGCCACTTCGCGATAGTACCACAGCGTCCCTTCCTTGCCGCCGCGGAAGTGGTCCCAGATCAGCTCGCCCCACACGCGATAGGATGTGATGAGGTTGCGAACGTTATCCAATTTGTCGGCAGCCGTCACCAATCGTACGGAGGCGTCGGCCATCTTCAAGCGTTCCAAAAAGGCCTCTTTTCGCTTTCGCCAAGGTGGCGGCGGAGCCTCTTCGCGGTCGCTGCATTGTTTGATGATGTGCAGAACGCCGCTGCCGAAACGCTCCACGAGCTCGTCGGACAGCCCTGGCCGATTCTGATCCTCCAAGGCGTCGTGCAGCAAGGCCGCGATGACCTCGTCCTCGTCGCCGGCGTACTCCATCACCGTCCCGCAGACGCGCAGCAGGTGCCCCACGTACGGCACGCCCGTGAGCTTCCGCTTCTGTTCGCCATGCAAGCCCAACGCCCAGGTCAGGGCCTGTTCAAACCGCTCCGAAAATTCCATGCCAAAAGGACCTCTCAAAAAAACAAACGGCACGCCGCGAGCCGGTCCACGCCGGGGGGTATCGCTCCGGCCGTTCGGGTAGCGGAGACTCCTGCCGTGTCGGACATTGACTATCGAACATCCACTATTCTTGGACATCGGCTATTCTTGGGCATCGGCCATTCTTGAACATCCGCTATTATTGGGCATCCGCGATGCTCGAACAACATCGACAGCGTGCGGGCCGCCATGCCTCTCGAAACGCTCTTTTCTTTCTCTGCCGCATTTGATATGTAGTGACCGGACGATTTCCCGGGGCGTTGCGCCCGGCTTGCGCGGGAGACGCAATCGCTCCTCACAGGGGCGGCGACGCACCCCGTTCCTCATAGGGGCGGCGCGGCCCTCCGCGATCCCGGCGCGATGTTCCCCGACGGTTCGCCTCGGGGCGACACTGGGTGTCGGGACTAGCGCCCCCGGCAGCGTCGCCCAAGGGTTACGTGTTGGCAATCCCTCTCGCAAAGGTGCCAAAATGCCGAAAATGCCTTATCCCTGCTTTCCCCGAGCCAGGCTAGCCCTCCGCGATATCGGACCGATATCGCTCTTATTCGTCGCTACCATTGGCTTTGGAAGTTTGCATTCGCTTTGGGCGGGCGAGCCAACACCATCCAGCAGGCCGGGGACTCCCAATGCCCGTTCGCCGCAGGGCAACTTGGCGGTGGGCGGCACGCCTGCGACCAGCCCTATACCGGTGGCAGGTAATGTACCTGCGACGACCAATCCGTCCGCCAGCAATGTCTTACGTTCCAAACCCGCCGTCGGAGGCACAGGCCGCGGCGATACGCGTATCGCGCCGCCACGGACCCTTTTGCCCGACGGGACAGCCGGAAAGCCGCTGCCGGTACCTCAAAATCCCCTCCGCGTTCCGACGAGCGCCGGGGCGGTGGCCGCACAAATGGGGGACTCCGCCGGGTCGTGGGGACGCTCCCTCAAGGACCCAGCCATTCGCCCTGCCGCCGCCGAGGGGCCGGCGACCATCACGCCTCTGGAACTGGACGGTCCCTTGCCGTCGGCGTCCGCAGGTAAATCGCCTGATTCGGAGAGTGCGGCGCCCCTTGCAGCCACGCAAACAGCCGAGACCGCTTCCCCCGTTGTTCCCCCTGTTACCACTCCCGCATACCCCCAGCCCGCAGGGATAGCCGGTGCCGGGGCCGATGCCGCCTCTCAATACCGCCGAGAGACGGCCGCGGCTGGCGACATGCCGCCTGGCGATATTCCAACTCAATCGGCACCTGGCATCATGCCGGCTGGGGAAACTGCCCCCGTGCCGCCGCCCAACGCCAGCACTCCGGTCGCCCCCAGCACGACGAGTCCCGCCGCCATGCCCGACTTCTTTCAAGGGGCCGCCGCAGGATCATTACCTGGATCCGGCCCGCAACCCTTGGCGGGGCGGAATGCCGATGCCGGCTTGTCTGGGTCTCAGGCCCCTCCGCCGCTGATCAATCCGCCCGCTTCGGCAGCGCCCATCCCGCCTCAGGCGCGAGTCGCGTCCAATGCGGCCGATTGGGGACCGGGCGCCGATCCGGCTTCCACTCCGCCCGCCAACGGGGCCACGGCATCCGGGGCCGAGGGCACGGCGCGGCCTGGGGAGGCGGCTCTGGAAGGTCCTCAGACCACGCAGGTTACCCTGCAAAAGATTCTGCCCGGCGAAATACAAGTCGGCAAACCCGCCATCTTCAAGATCTTTGTTCGCAACAGCGGGGCGTTGACGGTGCCCAAGCTCGAAGTCCGCGACCCCATTCCCTGGGGCGTTCGCGTGATGCGGACCACGCCGCAGGCCGCCCGGGGTCCCCAAGGCGAGCTGCTTTGGTCGCTCGGGCCGCTGGCCCCAGGCGATGAGCTGAGCTTGGAGACGGAAGTCATGCCGCTGCAAGAGGGCGAGGTCGGCAGCGTGGCGACGCTTTCGGTCATTACCGCCACCTCCGCCCGAACCGTGGCCACTCGGCCGCAACTGGTGCTCCGCGCTCAAATGCCGCAGCAGGTGATGATCGGCGAGGAGGTGGCGATGGTCATTACGATCTCGAACCCCGGCTCGGGCACGGCCACGGGCGTGGTCCTGGAAGAGCACGTCCCCACCGAGTTGCAGCATTCGGCGGGTACGGATCTCGAGAACTGGATCGGCGACCTCCGCCCCGGCGAGAGCCGGGAGGTGCAACTGAAGCTCCGCGCCGTTCGCCCGGGCAGCGCCGCCAATCTGCTTGTGGCGAGGGCCGAGGGGAATCTTCGCGTGGAGGATCGGACGGTCGTCCAGGTCCTTTCACCGCAGTTGGATTTGCTGGTAGAAGGGGCGGATCGCCGCTTCCTCGATCGCAAAACGATCTACCGAATCACGATCCGCAATCCCGGCACCGCCCCGGCGCGCAATGTGCAGCTCACCGCCACCTTGCCCGGCGGAATGCAGTTCGTGGCCGCCAACAACGCGGGTTCGTACGACGCCACCACGCACAGCGTGCATTGGCTGCTCGAAGAGCTGCCGACCAATCACCAGGGGACGGTGGAGTTGACCTTGCTGCCCATCGCGGTGGGGACGCAAAACTTGCTCTGCGCGGCCCGCGCGGACCTGGGCCTGGCCGCCGAGCACAGCTTCCCCGTGGAAGTGGAGGGCATTGCCGCCCTCTCCTTCCAGGTGACCGACCTGGCCGACCCCGTCGAAGTCGGCCGCGAGACCGGTTATGAAATCCAAGTCGTCAATCAGGGGACCAAGGCCGCTCAGAATATTCAACTGGCCATCGTGTTGCCGGAGGGGATGCGGCTGATCGGTGCCGAAGGTCCCACCGCGCACAACGTCCAGGGCGATGAAGTCTTGTTCGAGAAACTGGCACTTCTTCCGCCCAAGGCAGAGGTCGCGTATCGCCTCCGCGTGCAGGCTGCCACGCCCGGCGACCATCGCATCCGCGTGCAATTGCTGAGCGAGGATATCCAACTTCCCGTCACCAAGGAAGAGAGCACCCGCGCATTCACGGACCAGTGAAATCGCAAATCCGAAATTTCAAATCTCAAATCACAGATCTGAAATCACAGATCTCTGAAGTTACAGATGGCTGAAATCACAGGTCTGAAATTTCAGATCCGTGCAATCACGGATTTGCGAAATCCGCCGAAAGCGTAATCCCGGCTGGCTTCACGGTTGCGGGGGCGGGTACTCCAGCACCTGGCCGTCGGCCAAGAGCCGCTCACGGAGCGAGGCGCAGTCCACCTCTTGCACGGGCTTGCCGCTATCGATGGCAAGTGCCGCCGCCGTGGCCGCCGCTCATAGGACGAGGAGCTTTTCAAGCACCGGCGCGGGGCGCCAAGACGC
>DYLS01000074.1:14996-23777 GCA_020721965.1 Blastopirellula marina
CGCCAAGACGCAGCGTGGTCGCCGCCAAGCGGAGAAGATCCACGGTTCAAAGTTGAGACACGTCCGACCCAGTTGGGCGCGGACGCGCGGCAGGCCAGCCTTAAGCCTTGGACTGCTGGAGATAACGGTTGCGGATTTCGCGCAACTCATTCGCCAGCCGATGCCGGAGCGGGCTTTCCGGACGAAGATTGCGGAGCAGCGATTCCGCCTTCTCGAAGGTCTTCTCTGTAATCTCGCCTTTAAACAACGTACTCCAACTGCGGGAAACCTGTTGTTCGCTCAGCAAGGCCGACTCCTTCAAAAAACGACTTGCGGGACGGTCAGGGGGCGCCACCCCAACATTTAACTTTATTATATCGATTCGACAGGGAGAGTCGATAAGTTTTCCCAGAGACCCTTCACGATTCCTCTATTCTGAATTCGTTTGTTCTCACGGGCCAGCGGTTTCCTCGCCACTTTTTGCCCCCGCCGACGCAGTCGCTGGGCGCTGGCGGATTGCGAGGACGTCTCGCCCAAGACCAGCGGGACGGCCATCCTCCCGGGACGGCCATCTGCCTCGATGACCTCGGTTGCGGAAGGGTCACCGTCTCCGCCTGCTGCATTGGGGACTCAGGCTTTTGGCGTCGCATTATCACCATCGAGCGTGGGGTTCCGCAAAGCTGGAGCCTTGGCTCCAAAATACGATAGCCCAACCCTGTTTGCTTCAATCAATATCTTGCGTGAGGTGATAAGGCACAATCTTGAGGTGATGGGACACAACGCCGCGCCGCAGACGCTAAGCTCATCAAGGAATCAAGCGGACTTTGCACTGTAGTGCCAAAACAGGTGGGATGGTACCCCCCACAGAATGAATTGGACGCTTTGCCGGGAAAACGGGCGTTGCATCGCCTGGCAGTCCGCTTTGGACTTGCCGCGGCGCCCGCGGTCGGTGTCAGTCTGGACCAGGCAATGGCCCGGGCCCTTCGCCGTGCAGACTAGGGCGAGCTTTTCCATACAATCGTTAAAATTTGCGCGGTTTGCGGCCGATAAACTGGGATGCGGAAGAGTGTGACGATTGTATTGACTTTGCGGAGACATTGCAGGTCTTGGCGACCTCGAAATTGCCCGTCGTTTCGGGGGCGGATATCACTGATTTGCTGGACGCCATGAACGATCCCTCGGCGGAACAACTCTCTCCGTTGTGTGGCGACCTCCGGAAGTCCCCGGAGGCCGAGGCCGTCGTCCCGGACGAGAATGGGCCGATGGGAGGGGAATGCGGTGTCCAGGGCGATATCCACGCTCGGGTAGACCCCGCCCATGCTCCACAAAATCGCTCCAGTCCGCACGGCTCCCGTGTTTTAGGGGACGTCTCGGGAGACGCGGTAATCCCTCAAGAGCATGAAGGTGCCCCCCCCCCGAGCAGTGGTCGTGACGACGAGGTCGAAGACCCCAAATCTCCGCCCGTTGCCTCGTTGTTGGAGCGCTGGCGTCGCCATGCCCAGGAATTGGCCGAGCATCTGCGGCATCGCCAGCGAGATTTGGATCACCGCGAGGCACGACTCCATTCTGAGGCCGCCAGGCTAGAGCACGAGGACCGCCTCCTCCGGCTGTTGTGGTCGCAAAAGTTGGAGGACTGGGAGGAGAAGCGGCTGGAATTGGCCCGCCGTGAAGCCGAGCTGGACCATCGCGACTCGGCCCTGCGTCGCCGGGAGGAGGAGCTGGAGGGCCGTCTGGAGGCCCTGCGTGTGCGAGAAGAGGTGTTGAACCAGCGCGAGTATCAAATCGGGCTGGGCGAGGCCGAACTGGCCAAGCGCCGCAAAGAATGGGAAGACCGCGTTCGCGCATTCGAGAATCATCAGCAAGACTTGGAATCGCTGGCCGCCATCCTGGTACCCAGCGATGAGGCGACGCCGAGTGCCAGCCAAGCGGTGGAAGATGGCCCTGGGCGAAGCGAGCGGGAATGGGCTGATCGTCCCGAGGCGGCGGAGCCGTTGATCACCGTCTCTTTCCCAGCGGATCGGGAGTCGTGCGAGCGGCGTGCCGGCAGTCCGGCGGTGGTGGAGGTGCTGGTGCCGCGGGCGGTTGCCGAGCCGCGCAGCGAGGGGGACTGCCGCGATCGCGGTCGCGAACGTGCGCTGGCTGAGGTGGAGGCCCAGGCCAATCAGTTGCGCCACCGGGCGGAGGATTTGCTCCGCGAGTTGGAGGAGGATCGCGACAAGCTGCGGCAGGAGAGCCGGGATGTGCGAAGTCGCTGGTCCATGCTGGAGCGGCAGTTGCTCGACGATTGGACGGCGCGAAGCCGCATCCTGCTTCAGCGAGAGGAGGAATTGCGGACCGCCGCGGCCAGGAACCAGACCCTGCTGCACACCGCCGAGACGCTGCACCGCCAGGCCTTGGAACATCGGACTGCAATGGAGACCCTTTGGGCACGCATGTCCGGCAAAATCCCACGTGCCGAACTGCGAAGGCGGGTAATGAAGCTCCGGCGGAAGCTGGCGGCAACGTACCGGAGGCAGATGGCCCTGGCCGAGCAGAAACTGGCCGAGTGCCAGCGGCTTCGGGCCGAGACAGCGGCTCTGCAAGAGACCCTGACCGCCCAGTGGCAGGCACAAAACGCGGCCTTGGAGGAACGCCGCAAAGAGCTGCTGGCGGAATCGCGGCATCTGACCGGGCGCGAGCAGGAATTTCGTTTCGCCGAGCGCGATTGGCTGCTCGAAAAGCGGAAATACGAAACCGTGGAACTCCGCCTGCTTACCGAGATTCACCGCCTTCGCGAGCGCCTACGGGAAGCGCTGAGCATGCCGGGAGAGACGCCGCCCTCCCACGCGTAACGGACGTTTTACAAGGCGCGAGACCTGGGCGGCCAGCCAGGAGCCGCCACCGCAATCTGTCGGCGTTACCGCAATCTGTCGGCGCCACGCCGCCCAACCGATGGTTCTCGTCAGCGGCTGGGATTCGCGTCCGATGGGGCCGGTCGGTCGCTCAACTTACGAATCAGAGGGTGATCTTGCGGCGGCTGCCTGCGCCCATCCCAAAAGTGGAACACGGTCAAGATGGGGTGGTAGAGCATCATCCACGGGCTGGAGAACCGCATCACCTCGCGCACGCGCTCTCGCATGGCGGGCTTGTAGCAATGGACGGGGCAACTGGCACAGGTCGGCTTGTCCTCGCCAAACACGCAGCGATCCAGGCGGCAAAACGCATAATCCAAGAGGGAGCGGCAATCGTCACACAAATCCTTACTACCAGCGTGATGTTTGCGGCAATAAATGCGAATCATGGCCGCAATCGTCTTTCGCTCGCGCCGCAACCGCCGAGAATTGGAGGCAGAAGAAGTCATGCCGTGAATCACTCAAGTTGCCGCGATCATAAATGCTCGCAGGAATTCGGGACACACCCGCCGTCCAACCACCCGAGACGGCACGGAGTCGCATCGGCTGCGGGCATGGCAACTCCTGGGGGCTTTCACGGAGAGACGCCACCCGCCCGATGACGATTGTACTGTTTACCTTTATCGTTAGCACAGGCTGATAGAAGTCAAGCCGTGAATGGCCATCGCAAAGCGCGGCACATTTTTTCCTTATGCTACAGCGCAGGGGCCTTGCTTGACTCCACATCTTTGGTGCCGGGAAATAAGGCATCGCAACGCACGCTGGGCACATCAGGAAGCCAGACAGACTTTGCGCTGTGGCGCTAAGAGACTGGCCCCGCCGAAAAACCGCCAGGGACCGGGCAGCGCCACAGGCGAGGGGGGAGTCGCCAGCGTGCCGGTCGAATATGTCGGTCGTGGCGGCTTGTCGGCCGCCAATTGCTTGCAATTGGTGGAACGGGTGAGTAATTTTAATTGGTTTGTTTTGCGTGGTCTCGCGGCGGTTCGACCCGAGCGCTTGTCCGTGCGCGGCCGGGAGGACTCTTTTCTCTGCAATACCTATTCGCATTCGAGTACGCAATGAAGGCCGATCCTTTCTCTTGGCTGCGGCGCATCAGGGAGATCATGGGTTTTGGCGGGCGGGGGTCGGGAGAGCAGAGGCGGGCCCTTGGCCCGGAGGAAGTTGTCGCCGAACGCCATCTGACCACGGCCTTGGACCTCCTTCAGGCCGGGCAAGTGGACGATGCCCTGGACGAGTGCCACGCCGCCGTTCGAGCCGCGCCAAGATATGCGCGGGCATACTACGGGCGAGGTTTGGCCTATTACACGCGGGGCGACTATCAGTGGACCATCACCGACCAGACCCAGGCCCTGCGGCTCGATCCGACCCTGGCCGACGCATATTGCAATCGTGCCCAGGCATGTGCGGCGAAGGGGAGTTTCGACTGGGCGGTAAACGATTTCACCGCGGCCCTCGCGCTGAATCCGAACCTGGCGGAGGCCTACCACGGGCGGGGGTTCGCGCTGACGGCCCTCCGCCGTTTCGATGAGGCCCTGGCCAATTTCGATACGGCCATCCGGCTTCGCCCCGACTTCGCCGACGCATACTTCCACCGTGGCGTCGTGTGGGGGATTCGCGGGGACAATGCCCGGGCTTTGGCGGACTACACACAGGCGATCCAGCTTCGCCCGGATTTCGTCCAGGCCTACGTCAACCGCGGCAATACCTATTATGCCATCCGTGATTACCAGCGGGCGATCGCGGACTTTGACGAGGCCATTCGACTGAATCCCAATCTGGCCGAGGCCTACAATAATCGCGGTTTGGCCTATCGCGAACTGGGCGAAACCGCCAAGGCCCAGGCCGACTTCGCGCAGGCCGAGCGCCTGGGGTTTCGATAGCCCTGGCGTGCCGTGCTAGCGGGCACGGCGGCCGCGATTTCGTCTTGCCGTGATCTTGCCGCGAGAGGCGGTCGGCACGGGTTTCGCTTCCGCCACACCCTTTGCCGAAAACGGACGGAAGGCTGGGGTGGCGAGGTCCGGCCACACGGGATAGGCGTCAATCGCCGGCCTCGGTATGCACCGCGACGGGCGACTCCAGGATCTTTTGCCGCAACTCTTCGACCAGCTCGGGGTGCTCCTTGAGATATTCGCGGGTCCGCTCGCGGCCTTGGCCGAGCTGCAACTCGCCGTAGCGGAACCAGGCCCCGCTGCGGACGATGCGCTTGTGATCGACGGCCAGGTCGAGGACGTCGCCTTCCAGGCTGATCCCCGAGTCGTGGAGCATGTCGAACTCGGCCACGCGGAATGGCGGGGCAACCTTGTTCTTCACGACCCTCGCTTTGACCCGCTGCCCCACCACGGCCTCGCCCTCACGAATCTGGCTCACGCGGCGGACGTCGATCCGGCAGGAGGCATAGAACTTGAGGGCCCGGCCGCCGGGGGTGGTCTCCGGGGAACCAAACATCACGCCGATCTTTTCCCGAATTTGATTGATGAAGATCACCGCCGTCTTGGCCTTGGAGATGGCCCCCGTGAGCTTTCTCAGGGATTGGCTCATCAGTCGCGCTTGCAGGCCGACGTGGGAATCGCCGATGTCGCCCTCAAGCTCCTTCTGAGGGACCAGCGCGGCTACCGAATCGATCACGATTACATCGACGGCGTTGGAGCGGATCAACAGCTCGGAGATGTGCATGGCCTCCTCGCCGCTGGACGGCTGACTGACGAGCAGGGTCTCGAGGTCCACCCCCAGCTTCTTGGCCCAGGATGGATCGAGGGCATGTTCGGCGTCGATGAAGGCCGCGATGCCATTTTGCTTTTGGGCCTGGGCGACCACGTGCAGGGCCAGCGTCGTCTTGCCGCTGGATTCCGGGCCGAAAATCTCGATGATCCGTCCCCGCGGAATGCCCTGTCCCCCCAACGCAAGATCCAGCGACAGGCTCCCCGTGGAGATGCCCTCGATCGCCTGGATCTTGCTCGCCCCAAGGGGCATGATGGCCCCCTCGCCGAACTGCTTTTCGATTTGTTGCAGCGTCGTCTTCAATTCGGGGCTGTTTTCGAACACGGAAGAAACCCGTGAACAGGCCGCATCCGATTTGCCTTCCGTCTTGCCGCCGGATTTCTTGGGCATCTGTCACCTCCGCCTGGATATCTGTTCTGAAATGTCGGTTCGTGACGCTTGCAATCGGTCCGTCCCACGGACAAACTGTTTCTTGCTGTTTTTGCCGCTCCTGTTGCACGGGCCAGCACGGCTGGGATCGGCAAGGCATGGCGTGCAGGAACACACCGTTTGCTACCGCTAGCATTGCCGCGCCGCACGTGCCGCTTGTTGCGTCGCCCTTGCCGCGACTCGCGGCGGGTGGGCGCGGGACGGCCAGGGTGCGTATCTGGATTGTAGCGGAAGAAACTGCTTCCGCCACGACCTGCGGATGATTGTAGCGGTTTGCGGGCACTCGCGGGCAGGGGTGTCGCGGCATTGTCACGGATGGAATGGCCAAGGGCTGGCGAACTCCCGGCTGGCCCCCGAATGGAAGCGCAGGCTCGTGTCCCGAAATCTTGCTGCGAAAATAGGGACGCGGGGTGGGCAGACAGAACCCATCTGCGGTCATAAGATGGTGCTCATGGATCGCCCAGCGCGGCTGAGAGACGTCGTAGGGTACCCCGCGGGCACCAGGTAAACGAAGAGGGCTTGGTGAGCGACAAGCAACCGGTAAGGGAGGCAATCATCAAGAGGAGGCAGTCATCAATTCGTACTCCAATGCAAGGTTATCCGCTTGGATCAACATCTTGTGGTGATAGCAGATGACGCCCCGCAATTTATGCCGCGCGGACCACGCAATCAGGCGGACTTTGCACTGTAGGTATTAGGGGGCAGTCATCAGGAGGGGACAACGATCGCAACGAGATAGCAATTTTGGGAGTACGTGACAATCACAGGAGGTACCATGATGAACAGCGGCATACGAATCGTTAGGCATCCGGCTCGATGGGTGGGATCGGCATGGCTCATGGGTTGGTTGATCTTGGGCGTTGTGGTATTTGCCTTGGCGGGCGACCGTGCCGGGGCTGCGGAGCCGACCACGCAGCTACTCTGGCCCCAGGGGGCGCCCCTGGCCAACGGCGATCGACCGGAGGACAAACCAGGGCTGATCATCTATTTGCCCGACAAGGATCGGGCGGTCGGCGCGGGCGTGGTGATTTGCCCCGGAGGCGGGTACGGGGGTTTGGCCATAGACTATGAGGGCCACGAGATCGCCCAGTGGCTGAATGAGCATGGGGTTGCGGGCTTCATTCTGGACTATCGCCATCGAAACAAGGGCTACATGCATCCGGCGCCCATGCTCGATGTGCAACGCGCGATCCGTTGGGTCCGGGCGAATGCCGAGCCATTGGGCGTGCGGCCGGATCGCATTGGTGTGCTGGGCTTTTCGGCGGGTGGTCACCTGGCCTCCACGGCGGCTACGCACTTTGATTCGGGCAATCCGCAGGCGGAAGACCCCGTCGATCGCGTAAGCTGCCGGCCCGACTTCGCCATCCTGTGCTATCCGGTGATCATGTTCGATGAAAAGGAGACCCATCGGGGCTCGCAGCGGAATTTGCTGGGCGACAATCCCGATCCTGAGCTGGTGCGAAGTTTATCCAGCGAAAAGCAGGTCACGGCCGAGACCCCGCCCACGTTTTTGTGGACGACGAACGAAGATACCGCCGTGCCAGCCGAGAACAGCATCCAGTTCTTTCTCGCCCTCCGCCGGGCCGGCGTGCCGGGAGAACTGCACGTCTTCGAGAAAGGTCGGCACGGCTTGGGTTTGGCGAAGGATTTCGTCGGCACGGAGTTGTGGCCCGCCGCCTGCCTCGCGTGGATGAAGAATCGTGGGCTGCTGGAGCCATCCAAGTAGCTCGGCTCCCCCCGCGGCCCTTTCCAGCCAGTCGCTGAGAATGCAGGAGGATGGATGGTGAGCGAGGAACGTTGGGTCCTGGGTCTGGGCGAGGTGCTTTGGGACTGCTTTCCAGGTCGCGAGCTGCCGGGCGGCGCCCCCGCCAACTTCGCCTTTCATGCCGCGCAACTGGGGTGCCATGCTGCCGTGCTCTCCCGCGTGGGTCACGATGAGCGGGGTGAGGAATTGCTGGCCTTGCTGCAAGCCGGCGGCGTCGTCACCGATTGGATTCAGTGCGACGAGGAACATGCCACAGGCACCGTGGAGGTGGATACCTCTCGCCCGGATCAACCGCGATTCGTGATTCGTCCGGAGGCGGCCTGGGATTATTTGGAATGGACGCCGCAGTGGCAGGAGGTTGCGGGTAAAGCCGCGGCCGTATGCTTTGGTACGCTGGCCCAACGATCCTCGCGCTCCCGAGACACGTTGCGGCAGCTTCTGTCTTCCGTGCCAGCCTCTTCCTTGACGGTTTATGATGTCAACCTGCGGCAGGACTTCTACGATCGGGCCACGATCGATGCCTCGCTGCGCCGAAGCCGGGCGGTCAAACTGAACGAGGGGGAAGAGGCGACGCTGACGCAGCTTCTGGAGTTGGGGCCGTGCTATCCGCGGGAATTCGCGGCGCGGCTGCAATTCCGCTACGGCGTGCAGGCCGTCTGCATCACGCGCGGTGGCAACGGTTGCCTGGTGATCGAGGGCAATGACATGGCCGATGAGCCGGGCCTTCCCGTGCAAGTGGTAGATACGGTGGGGGCGGGCGACGCCTTCACGGCGGCCTGGGTCTTTGCCCGATTCCACGGCTGGCCGCTCCGCAAACAGGCCCAGTTCGCCAATCGCGTGGGTGCCCTTGTCGCCTCGCGTGCGGGAGCCATGCCCCACCTCCAAAACGAATACCGCGCTCTAGTGAACGAGTTCGCGACGTGAACCCAGCGGTTCGCCATGTATTTTCCCGCCATGTATTTTCCCTAAAATAAAAACAAAACCGAGCTTCCAAAATAA